>CAYOKC010000037.1:14053-28222 GCA_964404415.1 uncultured Leptolinea sp.
ACCCAATCTGGTCAAGGATTTTCTAAAAAGGTTACCCGAAGGCCAGCATCAAAAGACATTCATTTTCCGGTTGGCAGGTGGTGTGGCGCCAATCAATTACAACGTTTCGAAGTACATGATCCGCGTACTTAACACCAAAGGATATGATGTTTTCCACGAGCGTTTGTTCTCCCTCGGCAGCAACTGGATCAAGCGCTTCAGCGACCCGGTTGTGCAGCAGTTATACCGTTCAACCATCGAGAAAGTTGACCAGATGTGCGTTGAATTGATCGAAGGCAAAGAACGGTTCTACCAGACCGGTTTCTGGATGAAACTGAAAATGGGTATCATCTCATATTTATCAGGGAATTTTTTCCGCCTGACCGGGTTGGATTACAAAGTATCGTCCGCGTGTGGCAGTTGCGGATTATGTGTGAAGAATTGCCCATCAAAGAACATCAAGATCAAAGACGGGAAGGTCACATTCGGGTTGAATTGCAGTTGCTGTATGCGCTGCCTGTACAACTGCCCCAATCAAGCGATCCAATTGCGTAACTTGAGCTTCTTCGCGGTTGAAGGCGGGTATAACATCAAGAAGACTCTGGAAAAGCCATTGAGCGAAAATGAAACGGTTACGGAACAGCCTCCATTCTTCAACCGTTACATAACAGATGTGGATTTTTAGCCTGATAAAAAAACCAGGGAAAAAGAACCACCCGTGAAGCGGATGGTTCTTGCCTTTTAAGAATATCTGTTGTGAAAAAACGCGGGGTTTCTCAGTCCATATCCGGTTTAAACCGGCGTAATTGCTTGATTGAGGAATGCTTCTTCTTGTCATCCAGTCGTGCTTTCCGGGCAGCGGCTCCCGGACGGGTGGCTTTCCGCACACCGGGTTTTTCCAACGCTTTCCGGATCCAGATCACCAGCCGGTTAACGGCATCCGTGCGGTTCTGGTCCTGTGTACGGTAACGTTTGGCTTCGATCACCAGCACTTCGTCAGCAGTCACCCGGCTGCCGGCCAGCTTCACCAGGCGTTCTTTGACTTCGGGGGATAGTGACACCGAGTTCCTGATATCAAACCGCAATTGCGCCGATGTCGAAACCTTGTTGACATTCTGCCCGCCCGGGCCTGACGCGCGGATGAAATCGATCTGAACCTCGCTCTCGTTGATCGAGAGATAGGGCGTGATTTCGATCATGCTGGCGTTACCTGTCACCCCGGATGGTGACCAGAATTACGCCCCCGATGACCAGCGCCATACCGGCAGCCATCTTCCATGTCACCGGTTCCCCAAGGAATATCCATGAAAGCAGCGCGATCTGCACCAGCATGGTATTGCTGATGACGTTCGCCTCAATAGCCGTCAACCGCTGGAGGGCCACATTCCAAACCGTGAACGCGATGGTTGTGTTGAAGAGGGATAAAAAGATCAGGATGGCAAACATCGTCAGGCTGATATGTGGGATCCAATCCCAGAATCCGGATACCGATCCCAGCATGATGGAGCCGAATACCATCGGCAATCCGGTGACCACCACGACCGGATAATTACCGGTTTTGAGCATCTTTCGGGTAAAGATCACCCCGATGACATTGGACAGCAACGTAATGAGTGAATAGACAATGCCGATACCGGAGACATCTCCGGTAAGCGGCAGGAAGAAAACCAGTGCGCCGACAATTGTTAGACCAATGCCGGTGAATTGACTTCCTTTCAGGTGTTCATTCAGGAAAATTCCGCCCAGCACAGCCAGGAAAACCGGGTTCATATTGGTGATCAAACTGACGGTCGCGTTGGGCAGATATGACATGGCAAGGAACAGACAACCCTGGTTAAGCGGGTATGTCAAAAGACCCAGAACGACCAGCACAACCATGTCTTTTTTCGATAACTGCTTTATGGACTGGACATGCCCTTTTTGGAACAGGAAGGGCAGCATAAAGATCGCGGCCATTATGTAGCGCAGACCGGCAAATGGCATAGCGGGTATTTCTTCCAGCCCGATCTTGATAACGATAAAGCTGCTCGACCACACAACAGTGCACAGGGTGGCGATGATTATTGCGGTGCGTTTTGAGGGTATTCCCTTGAACATTTGATTACCTGATCCTGTAAAAACCAACAAAAAAATCCAGATTAATTTGACCGCCAGAGGTTTACACTAACCACCCCGATTATCACCAATGCCATACCGGCTGCCATCTTCCAGGTGACAATATCGCCCAGGAATATCCAGGAAAGTATCGCCACCTGAACCAGCATGGTGTTACTGATCACATTGGCTTCCACGGCTGTCAATCGTTGGAGCGCGACATTCCAGACCGTAAACGCGATGGCGGTGTTAACCAGAGAAAGTACCAGCAAAACACCCCATACTGTCAGGCTGATCCGTGGAACCCATTCCCAGACGGCAGTCCCGGTCCCCATGAGTATCGCGCCGATTCCCATTGGCAGCCCCGTAACCAGCAACGCGGGATAGTTTCCTGATTTTAACATCTTCCTTACAATAATGGTTTGAACAACATTGGTGAACAGGGTGATAAACGAAAGCATCAATCCTGTTCCATTCAAACTTCCATTGGCTACCGGCAGAAAGAAGACCAGCGCGCCCGAAATGGTGACTGCAATTCCCGCGAACTGGCGGTTGTTCAATCTCTCATTCAAGAACAATCCGCCCAGTAACGCGAGCAATATGGGACTCATACTGGTGATCAGGTTGATCGTCGTATTGGGAAGATATGTCATCGCCAGAAATATGGACCCCTGGTTGATCGGGTATCCCAGCAATCCCAGCCCGGTAAAGACCAGCCATTCCTTTTTGCTTAAGCAACCCATCGCCTCCCGGGTATTATGTCGGAACATCCATGGCAGCAACAAAGCGAACGCCATGATGTACCGGATAGACGCGAAGGGAAGAGCCGGTATCTCCTTTAATCCGATCCGGGCGAGAATCCATGTGCTGGACCAGATCGAGGTGCATAAAAATGCCATGATAACGGCATTTTTGCGTGTAGGGATTCCAGTCAGCATAGAACAACCCCGTGGATATGCAGATCGATTGACATAACGAAAACCTGTAAAAAGATAATCCGCGATTATTTCACGCGTTATTCCTCATGTTGACCAGCACCGCGCCACCCAGCACCAGCGCCATACCGGCGGCCATCTTCCAACTAATAGCATCTCCGAGGAATATCCATGAGAGGATGGCGATCTGCACCAGCATGGTGTTGTTGATGATATTGGCTTCAAACGCGGTGAGGCGTGTCAAAGACGTGTTCCAGAGTGTGAAAGCCAGGGCGGTATTGATACAGGACAGAAACAGAAGGATCGCCCACATCTGTGGACTGAGCCGGGGTATCCATTCCCAGGCGCGGGAAATGACCATCATAATGATCGAACCCATCCCCATCCCCACCCCGGTCAACACCAGCACCGGGTAACGCCCTTCTTTCAGAACCTTGC
This sequence comes from uncultured Leptolinea sp., assembly GCA_964404415.1. Lineage (GTDB taxonomy): Bacteria > Chloroflexota > Anaerolineae > Anaerolineales > Anaerolineaceae > Leptolinea. The sequence continues at coordinate 17,500 of CAYOKC010000037.1, forward strand.
GTCCCAATACCGAATTGAACACATTTGAAAACAGGGTGACGAACGAGGCGATCAAACCCGGTATTGACATGTTGTACGATTGCAATGGAAGGAAAAAGATCGACGCGCCTGCCAGCAAAACGCCCATCCCCAGGTATTGCCGGGTGTTGACCATCTCCTTAAGGATCAGGCTGCCCAGCAGGGCAATGAATACCGGGCTGAAGTTTTGCAGCAAACTGACAGAGGTATTAGGCAAGAAACTCAAAGCCACAAATAATCCGCCCTGGTTGAGCGGATACGTTAGAACAGCCAGACCCGCAAGCACCAGCCAATCCTTCCACCCCAGCGCCCTGATGACACCCTTCGTCGGATTCCGCATCAGCCAGGGCAACAGCATCAGGAACGCGAAAAAATACCGGAGCGCCGCGAACGGGAGGGCCGGGATTTCCTTCAAGCCGATCTTGATGAAGATCCAACTGGTTGACCAGATGGTGGTTACACCGATGGCCATGATGATGGCGTTGCGCCTTGAAGGGACTCCGGAAAACATGTTTATGCCTGTACTTCTGCCTCGCGTATATCGCGGACGTTTAGTTGGAACGATTTGTTTCCATTAAAGTCATTGACTTCAAAGTAATATAAAAAATCGATCTTTTCGGGCATGTGGTCAGCCCAATCACCCATACGGAAAGCCACCGCGTCAATGGTCGTCCCATTGCTCCCGGAGACTGTCAACCGGAGATGATTCTTCTCTTTGCCGATCCTGGATTTGCGGACAACTTTTACACCGCGGCTCATAAAAAGCGGCTTCGGGTTTTCGTTTCCGGTGGGTTCCAGGTTTGACTGGCAATCGTACAGGTTTGCCTGAAGGTCAGTGATCTCCACTTCAGTGTCGAAATGGTAGGTCGGAACGAGATCATCAACCGTCAACTGGTTGGAGGCGATTTCGAGCAGCTTTTCTTTCAGGGTATCCAGGTTCTCGTTCTTCACGGTAAAACCGGCCGCTTTACTGTGACCTCCGTGCCGGACGAGCAGATCCTTGCATTCATCCAGCGCTTTTGTGATGTGGAACTCGTCAATACTGCGGCAGGATGCCCGGGTTGTCTCTTCACCCGTCACCCCCACGACAGCCGGCCGGTAATGGCTTTCCACCAGCCGCGCTGCCACCAGCCCCACAATTCCTGAATGGAATTCTTCTTCCGACCCGAACGCCAGAATGATCGGCAGGCTCTGGATATCTCCCAGTTGCTGTTCCGCGAACTTCTGGTTGGACATGGTTCTTTCCTGCCGGTCGGTGTTTTGGATCTGAAGCCGTTGCGCCAGTCTGCTCGCTTCTTCCGGTTGATCTGTCATCAATAGACGCAGCGCTTCCTGTGCTGATTCCATGCGCCCGGCCGCGTTCAACCGCGGGCCAAGTTTGAAACCGATATCGGTGGCTGTTAAATTTTCCGGCTGCCGGATATCCGCTACCATCATCAGAGAGTAAACACCCTGGCGTGGATTGGTTTGCAGGCATTTCAGACCGCAACGTACGAGCAGCCGGTTTTCGCCGGTAAGCGGGGCGATATCTGAAACCGTCCCAAGCGCGACCAGATCCAGCCATTGTTCCGTTTCAGATACCATCAAACCGAAGTCCATGAACAACGCCTGCGCGATCTTGTAGGCAATCCCAACCCCGGCCAATTCCTTATACGGGTATTCATCCCCATCCTGGCGTGGACAGATCACCGCGTCGGCCGACGGGACTTCTGTCAAAGGGTGATGGTGGTCGCTGATGATCAAACTGACACCCATCTCCCTGGCGACATCCGCTTCCTTGACAGACCGGATGCCGCAGTCAACGGTAACGATCAAGCGCTTTCCCTGCGAGGCAAGTTCTTTGACCGCTTCACAGTTCAATCCATATCCTTCATCGAAGCGGTTCGGGATATAGGGTTCCACGTTGCCGCCCAACGTTTCAAGCGCCTGAACCAGCAATGCGGTCGCGGTGACGCCATCCACATCATAATCCCCGTAAACTACAATCGGGTTCTTGTCCTTTATATTTTGCTTGATGAGATCAACCGCTTCACGCATCCCCTTCATCAGGTAAGGATCGTGCTCTTCGGTATCAACCAGTAAAAACTCGTGCGCTTTTTCTGCCGTGTCCAGCCCGCGGTTGAATAGTATCTGCCGGAACGGAATGGGATACTCTTTCAACTGTTCATCCGCTTCAGGCGTGATAAATTCCACTGGCCCGACCCAGCGTTTGGGTTTTCTGCCATTATTCAATTGAAGGTCAGTCATTAATCGTCCCTGTAAATGCGAGGTAACCGCGCGGTCAAACCGCAGATAACTTCATACGCTATTGTTCCCCAGGAATGCGCTACCATTTCAGCCGAAATCTGCCGGGTTTCCTGAGAGCCAATCAATACCACTTCATCTTCCATTTGCGCTTCCGGAATATCATCCAGACTGACCATACACTGGTCCATACAGATGTTTCCAAGAACAGGGGCGTACTTCCCGCGGATCAACACCCTGTTGCCATCCACACGGCGGAAACCGTCCGCGTACCCCACGGCGATCACACCTACCCGCTCAGTCCTGGTGGTGGTGTATTTATGTCCATAGCTCACGCCGCAGCCGGCCGGAATGTCTTTGATGGAGATTAACCGGGTTTTCCATTGCAAAACCGGCGTGAAACCATCAGGAAGGACGGCATCCTCCGCCGGATTGATGCCAAAAAGGGCTATACCGGGGCGCACCATGTCAAACCGCGCGGATGGGAAAAAGAGCGATGCGGCCGAATTGGCGGCATGAACCTGCGCGGGAACCAGCCCCACCTGCCTCAAATCGGCCAGGAATTTGTTGAAACGTTCCAATTGCTGTTCGGTCGTCCCCGCGTTGACTTCATCCGCCCGCGCGAAATGGGTGAATACACCGTCCACCTGCAGGCCGGGCAGCGCTTTCAGCATTTTCATGAAGTCCACACCCTGCTCTGCCGGTACACCCAACCGGTTCATGCCGGAATCGATCTTGGCGTGAACATGGATCTTGCCGCCCAGGCGGATAGCTTCTTTGGAAAATGTCCGGGCGGTCACTGGATCAGAAATCGTAAGAGAAATATCTTCCGCCAGGGCGAAAGGGATATGGTCGGTCATCGCGCCGCCCATCACCAGCATCTTTCCGTGAATACCTTTCCGCCGGATGCGGAACGCTTCTTCTACGCGAGCCACGCCGCAAATGGCTGCCCCGCCATACAATGCCGCGCGGGCAATTTCTGCCAATCCATGACCATAGGCATTGGCTTTGATCACAGCCATCACCGGTTTTCCGGTGATCTCATTCATTTTCGCGATATTCCGCTTGAACGCCCCCAGGTCGATTTCAAGCCAATCGGTATGATCATTAATATTCATGTCCGGTAGTATATCCACACGGTAGAGATAACGCAAGCACTCCTCAGTGTATAATCCAGATTCAGTCTGAAGAAACAAAGGATCAACCGGCAAATTCGCATGTCTGAACATTTTTCGTATGAATTGATCGCCCGAGACGGGCCCGCCCGCGCCGGCGTTTATCACACCCCGCATGGTGACATACCCACACCGATCTTCGCACCGGTGGGCACCCAGGCGACGGTGAAATCCATCACACCGGCGCAGCTGCACGAGATGGGCGCGTCACTGGTGTTGAGCAACACCTATCACCTGTATTTGCGTCCCGGCGCGGAACTGGTGGCTGAAATGGGCGGTCTGCATAAATTCATGCAGTGGCCCAACCCCATGCTGACCGATTCCGGCGGCTTTCAGGTTTTCTCGCTGGCCGGCATCCGCAAGATCGACGCGGACGGCGCGACCTTCAAGAGTCACATCGACGGCTCCATGCACCGCCTGACGCCTGAAAAATCCATTGATATACAGCAGAAACTGGGAGCCGACATCATCATGGTGTTTGATGAATGCGCCCCTCCCCGGGACCGCGCGTACAACGAACAGGCGCTGGAACGGACAACAGCCTGGGCCAGGCGCTGCCTGGAAGCCAAAACCCGGGATGACCAGGCACTCTTCGGCATCGTTCAGGGCGGCATCTTCGATGACCTGCGTGTCAAATCGGCCGTATGGACCGCATCACAGCCGTTTGACGGGCTGGCGATCGGCGGGCTTTCCGTCGGTGAGAGCAAAGAGGAAATGCATGCCGTTCTGGATACCGTAGTCCCCCTGCTGCCGCAGGAAAAACCGCGCTACCTGATGGGGGTCGGTTCACCGGAGGATCTGGTCAATGGCATTGCCCGCGGCATAGACATTTTTGATTGCGTGCTCCCCACGCGGCTGGCACGCCATCAATCCGCCATGACCCTTCGCGGCCGGGTCAACATGTTGAATGCCGTCCACGCGCGTGACCCGCGCCCTATTGACGATACCTGCGACTGCTATACCTGCGCGAATTTCAGCCGGGCGTATATCCGCCACCTGATCTCCGCGCGTGAAATGCTGGCGTCCACCCTGATTTCAATTCACAATATCAGCACCCTGCTGCGGTTGGTGCGCCTGTGCCGTGAAGCGATCATCGAACAACGGTTTGATGCTTTTGCACGTGATTTTCTCTCGCGGTACAATCATCCCAAACAAAAATGAGGCAATCATGACCTACTTTCAAGCCATCATCATGGGCATTGTTCAGGGTTTAACCGAATACCTGCCTGTTTCAAGTTCCGCGCACCTGGTAATAGTTCCATTCCTGCTGGGCTGGTCTTTCCCCGAAGATCAGGTGTTTGTTTTTGACGTTCTGGTTCAGCTTGGCACTTTGCTCGCTGTAATCGCGTATTTCTGGAAGGATCTCTGGGTGATCGCGGTCGCTTTTGTAAAAGGGCTGGTCGCCCGCAAACCATTCGAAACAATCGATTCCCGCATGGGCTGGCTGATCATTCTGGCTTCCATCCCGGGCGGCCTTGCCGGCGTGTTGATCAAACCATGGGTGGAAGCCGCGTTTGCCAATCCGGCCGCCGTGGGAGCGTTGTTGTTGGTCACAGCCATCATGTTGATTGCCGCGGAATATATCGGTAAGAAAGAAAAGGGCTTTACTGGCATCAACTGGTTGGATGCTCTGTTGATCGGCCTGGGTCAGGCGGTTGCCATTTTTCCCGGGATATCACGCTCCGGCGCGACTATCGCAGTCGGCTTAACACGTGGGATCAAACGCGCGGACGCCGCGAAATTCTCCTTCCTCATGTCCATCCCGATCATGCTGGCGGCCGGACTGTATAGCGCGCTGGACCTGCCGGGCATAGCCAACCTGTCTTCCTTTCTTCCGGTTATCATTGTGGCGACCATTGTTGCCGCTGTTGTCGGTTACCTTTCCATTAAGTGGTTGCTCGCCTACTTAACCCGCCGTCCGTTGACAGATTTCGCCATCTATTGCGCGGCCGCAGGAGCTCTGGTTCTGATTGTTTCCTTTATCCGCTAGATATTTGAGGTTCTTCTGGTTCGGGGTAGTCTTTCTGCTGGCCTCCTGCGCGCCGGCGGCAGATTCCACAACTACCCCAACCGCCTTCCGGGTTGAGATATCACCAACGCTGGAATACCTGTCACCGGCTATTACCGCCTGCTCCATGCAATATCCGGAGCTTCAATTGATACTGGAAGAAAAACCGGCCGGCGATATGGGCAAAACCGGCGCGGCGGTCTCTTTATTCTGGGGTGACAGCATCATCCCTTCCGGCTCCCGCGTTTTCCGCCTGGGATCGGACAGGCTGGTGTATGCCGCGCAAAAAAACAACCCGCTTCAAAAGCTGACGATAGACCAGGCTTTCCTGCTGGATCGAGGCGGCTTTGCTTTATGGGCAGACGTGTATAAATCCTTCTGCCCGGATTGCGCCGCCCAGGAAACCCTTGTATCAAGCCCTGTCGAAGTATGGCGCTATTCACCCGGATCGGATGTGTATGCCGGAATTGCCAGCCTGTCACCGGACGCGATAAGCGTGCCAAGTGGACGGATATGGCTGGCGCCTTCCGCCCGCACGTTATCAGAGATTATTACCAACAATCCGGCTGCCATTGGCTGGCTTCCGTACCGGTGGTTAAATGAGAATATGAAAGAGATATCCCTGGAAGGAATAGACCCGATCCAGCTTGTTGTTCCGGTTATTGCCGCCACACCCGAAGACCCGAAGCCGGCTGTCAGCCAATGGCTTCAATGCCTGCAATCATCCTACGGGAACTGACAAAGCTAACCTAAAAGAAGACGGAAATCCGTCTTCTTTTATTGAGTAGAGGTAAGTCAGGCTATTTCCAGGTAATGCTCCAACTCCCAATCGGATACATGCAGCCGGTATTCATCCCATTCCGCCCATTTTTCCCGGACGAAAGCCTCATATAAATACCCGCCAAGTGCGCCCTTCAGTACAGAATCGCGGTCCAGTTCAGACAACGCTTCAGCCAGAGATCCGGGTAGCGATCCGATCTTCATTCGGGAGCGCTCTTTATCAGACATATGATAAATGTTGACATTGTTCAACGGGTTTGGTGCCGCCATCTTCTGGTCAATGCCATCCAACCCGGCCGCCAGTATGGCTGTAAAGGCCAGATACGGATTGCAGGATGGATCCGGACAGCGTAATTCCGCGCGCACAGCGCTATCCATACCCGGAGTGTACCGGGGAATGCGGATCAAAGCAGACCGGTTGGTTTGCGCCCATCCAATATACACTGGCGCTTCATACCCCGGAACCAAACGCTTGTAAGAATTCACGCTGGGAGCCACAATACCTGAAAGCGCCCGGGCATGCTTCAATTGCCCGCCAATATACTGGTGCGCCAGCGGGGAAAGCTTGAATTCATTACGCGCGTCAAAGAAGAGGTTCACACCTTTCTCATTAAAAAGCGACTGGTGTACGTGCATGCCGGAGCCGTTCACTCCCGCCAGAGGTTTGGGCATGAACGAAGCGATCAGATCATGCTGCGCGGCGATCGCCTTGACGGTATATTTCAGGGTCAAAACATTATCGGCGGCGCGCAACGCGTCATCGTATTTAAAGTCGATTTCATGCTGGCCGAGGGCAACTTCATGGTGCCCCACCTCAACCTCAAGCCCCATCGAAGCCAGCGCGCCCATTAACTCTGTGCGCACCTGAACAGCTTCATCGTTTGGCGAAAAATCGAAGTAGCCGCCTACATCGTGGGGAACCGGATGGACCATATCTCCACCGTTTCGGCGGAACAGGAAGAACTCCGGTTCAGGACCGACTTTGAAAATGAAACCTCTTTTACGGGCTTCCTCCGTTTTACGTTTTAAAAGCCCACGCGGGTCGCCGGCAAACGGTTCTCCGTCCGGTGTGAAAATATCACAAATAACCCGGGCTCGCCGCATATCAACCGGTGTCCATGGAAGAACGGCATAGGTATCCATATCCAGGCGAAGGTGCATGTCACTTTCCTGGATGCGGGTGAATCCTTCCACCGATGACCCGTCAAACCAGACGCCATCGTTCAGCGCGGTTTCCAAACGGTTAACCGGCGCGTCTACAGATTTTACGGCTCCGCTAACATCAGTAAATTGATACGAAATGAACTTTACCCCGTCGGCGTGAACGCGTTCCAACAATTCCTTCTTGTCCATCTATATTCTCCTGCGAACTAACAAAAAGAAAAAGCTATTTATTTAGGTAAGGAGGTAATTAGTACTTTTAATTGCCGGAGAATCCAACCGTGATCCCTCAGATGGACAAACCGGTAGCATTACCGGAGACACCGGGAATAGTAGCACAGGGTTGGTATAAACGTCAACAAGCCGGGAAGCAAAATTCAGACATTTTTGTCCAAATTGCCCCCCGGCAGGATTTTCTAATCCAATATTAATGTAATTTCTTAAGTGATATATCAATCTGGTCTGAAGTTGTCCGGATAGACCGGGTGATCAGTTCCATTGATTTCGCGATCTCACGCACCGAATCCGTCAGTTTACTCATTTGCTCCGCCACAAGCGCGAACCCTCGGCCGGCATCACCTACCCGGGCAGCTTCGATACGGGCATTCAACGCGAGAATGCGCATTTCGGATGTCACGTTTTCAATATGTTCGATCATAGCCTCTGTGTCGTTGATGTTGTTGACGATCGTATGCTTAATGGCATCCACTTCCCCGGAAACTGAACCGCACATTTTCCGGTTGTTTTCTTCGATCACCTGCAGCACCACGAAAGCCATGGCATGAGTGATCAATTCACCTGAAGAACCATTCATTTTTTCCTTCAGGATCTCAACGACCTTTTCTGAACCGGTAACCTCCAGTATAAAATCGGTCTTACGCTTCAAGGCGAGGTCAATAGAATCAAATACTTCAACATTCTCTTTTTTGGCTTCCACGATCGCCATAGCCTGGAGATCGCGGTCCACCACATAGGCAACATTGGCGATATTGCTCTGTGAGAATAACCGGAAAAGGTCAAGGCCTACATTTCCACCGCCAATTATCCCCACGGACAATTTTTGAGTTGTTTCGGTTGCCATATCTACCCCTTCTATCAGATATCCCCAAACCAGAGTTCTTTTTCCTAGCTGGCAGCCGTGTAACTTATTTATTATTCAGGTGACATTAATAATAATAGATTGGGCATCTTTTTCCAACAGGATATTCCCGCTACGATTCACTTTTCAACTGCTTACAGTTCACTTTACAATTTGAAATAACAATGAATTATTTTTTCTTGACAATTAGAACAATAATGCTATACTGAAACAATCACTGCACAGGAGAAAAATATGGCCCGCAAATCTGGCGCGAATGAATCAACCGGAAATATCCCCATGCCGTCTTCGATGGATGAAGCCCGCCGGGCTGTTTTGGAAAAAGCGTTATCCGATATTACTAAGCGGTATGGCGAAGGCTCGATCATGCGTATGGGTGAAGCGCACCACATGGCTGTTGAAGCCATCCCCACCGGTTCACTTTCATTGGATATCGCGCTGGGTGTGGGCGGCATTCCCCGAGGTCGTATTACAGAAATTTTCGGGCCGGAGTCTTCCGGTAAGACGACCATCTGCCAGCATATTGTGGCGGAAGCACAGCGTGCGGGCGGAACCGCCGCTTATATTGACATGGAACACGCGCTTGACCCCGCCTACGCGGCTCATTGCGGTGTTGATGTTGACAGTCTGCTGATCTCCCAGCCCGATACCGGTGAACAGGCGCTCGAAATTGCCGAAACCCTCGTGCGCTCGGGCGCCGTTGAACTGGTGGTGGTTGACTCAGTTGCCGCCCTCGTTCCGCGGGCTGAAATTGAAGGTGATATGGGCGACGCCTCCATGGGTATGCAGGCGAGGTTGATGTCGCAGGCTCTTCGCAAACTATCCGGCGCGATCAACCAGACAAAAACCGCCATGATCTTTACAAACCAGCTCCGTCAGAAGATCGGCGTGATGTTCGGCAACCCTGAAACCACCCCCGGCGGCCTGGCGCTCAAATTCTACGCTTCCGTCCGCCTGGATACGCGCCGTATCCAGAACATCAAAACCGGCGACGAAGTCACCGGAAGCCGCACGCGCGTGAAGGTTGTCAAGAATAAGGTCGCACCTCCTTTCCGCACTGCTGAGTTCGACATCATGTATAACCAGGGTATCTCCAAAACCGGTGACATCCTTGACCTGGCAACCCAGCTTGAAATTGTCACCAAACGCGGCGCATTCTTCTCATATGGAGACGTACGCCTGGGTCAGGGACGCGAGAACGCGAAAGAGTTCCTGCAGCAGAACCCCGAACTCACCAAAGAGATCGATCAGGCCGTTCGTCAACGCGCTCTGGGGGGAGAGCTCCCGCTGGCCTTAAGCGGCGACGGTGATGATGGTGGTGAAGCCTAAACACATCCTTCCGGCCATAATTATTACGGCCGCGCTGGCCGGATGTCAGTCCATCAAGCCGGTTGAACAACCACCTGCCTATTTTATTCCACCCACGGCGGCGGTAACCCCTACCCCGCTGCCCACAGCCACGGTGGAAGTCAATACAGCCATGCCCAAACCAACTGAAGACGCAGGGTGCAGTAACCTGCTTGCCTATATCAAGGACCTTACCATCCCCGACGGCTCCATGTTTTCACCCGGCGAGAATATTGATAAACGCTGGCTGGTGGAAAACCAGGGAACCTGTAATTGGAATTCCCGTTATTCCCTGCGGTTGACCGGCGGAGACCCAATGGGCGCGTCAACGGAACAGTCTCTTTTCCCGGCGCTGGCAGGCAACCAGGCTGTGATCCGCATTAATTTCAAAGCCCCGGCGGAAGGCGGCAAATACCGCTCCTCCTGGCAGGCGTACACTCCTGATTCAAGAGCCTTTGGGGACCCGATCTTCATTGAAGTACAGGTTATTCCCCGGGTGGCGCCGTCACCCCTGCCGTAAAACGGGTAAAATAACCGGGTGAACGAAATCAAATCGTGGCAATGGGTCGTCCTCGCAGCCGGCCTTTTTATGACGTTGATCTGTATTGTCTTCGCTGCCTGGATGACAATACAGAATATTGACCAGGGCCTGGCCCGGAGAAACGCGGTAGTCGTTCAAGCGGCCTCTCCTGAAACAGGAGCAACGCAGGTGGCCGTTAACCCGACGAAAACCCCGTTCCTGCCATTCCGGTTTCCAACGTCCATCACCGTCCCCAGGCAGCCGACGGAAATACCGCCGCCTGCCCCCACGGCTATTCCGGAAGAGATCATTGTCCCCCCGCAGAATGAACCTGATCCGGCGCTGGCATTCCCTCCGGATAGCTACATAAT
>CAYOKC010000038.1:0-26355 GCA_964404415.1 uncultured Leptolinea sp.
GGCGCCGCCATCCATCAAGTACTGTTCATCAGATTCAATGGGAAGCATCCACGGTGGCAATGTCATCGAAGCCAGAATGCTGTCCAACACTTTGTCATTCGGGTTTACCCCGAACACCACCGGCTTACCGGAATTCAAGTCGGCCGCCACCGGGTACAGAAATGGACTTTCCAGATCCTTAAATCGGATATCGGGGGTGATGCCGTTTTCAACAGCAAATTCACGGATCCGGTTGTTGGGATGACCGTTCGGTTTGCGGAACAGGATCTGCATGGTCTGCCACCACATATTGGCGGGCATCAGGTCTGAATCCACCGTCTTCTGCCAGATCGTTTCCAGCTTCGCGATGCCATCCAGCGTGTATCCATTGACCGCCAGGAACGCGCCATTTGCCGCACCGATGGATGTGCCGGTAACAAGGTCCGGCTGATAGCCAGCCTCCACCAGGGCACGCAGCGCACCCACCTGCATGGCTCCCCGTGAGCCGCCGCCGCCCAGTACAAATGCGAGTTGTTTTTTCTTTCCGTTTTTCATTCGTGTTCACCCGGTTTATTCAGTATACGATTCTGCGGCCAACCGGTTTCATACCTTCAAATCCGTTAATTGACACCGTGTTGAATATCGAGCCTGTCCTCAGTATAATTAGCCATATCCGGGTAATCAAGAACCAATAACCAGCCGCCTGTCGCTTTATCAACACAAACCGTGACTGTGTCAAGTAAAGGGAGGAAGCATGACACCCGAAGAGCGTATTGACCGCAGGATCATGCGTACCCGCGAATCCATCCGCGATGCCATGATAGACCTGATCGAGGAGATCGGGTTTGAATCCATCTCCATCAAGGATATTGCCGAACGCGCCAATATCAACCGGGGTACATTTTACCTTCATTACCATGATAAATTCGACCTTCTGGATCAGACCGAAAAAGAGATCATCGAAGACCTGAAGAACATCCTGATGAAAGAAATGACCTGGGGGTTTGAAGATTACCTCAACAACAACAAGCCGCTCCCGGTGATCGTCACCATTTTTGAGTATATCCAGAGCAAATCACGCATCATGCATGCCATTCTGGGCTTGAAAGCCAACCCCAACTTTCAGCGGCGCATGAAAAAAGCCATTGAAAACAACCTGGAACAACTGGGGCTGTTTATCTCCCGCTCCAACGCGGAGTTGACGGTTCCGCCGGAATACCTGCTCTCGTATATCGCGGCCGCTCACATGGGTGTTATTCAAGCCTGGCTGGAACACGGCTGCCGGGAAACACCGCAGGAAATGGCCGTGATCCTATCACGCCTATCGGTACAGGGGCCGCTTCGAGCCATCCGCGAACAAACTGTGAAAAACTGATCAGCGGTTAAACCCGTTCAGCCGTGATCCCTACCAGATTAAAATATCGCCCGCCTTCCGCCTTCATCATGTCTCGGTCGGAAACTGCATGCGGATTGTCGCTAGCCAGCCAGTCTGCCCAGGCTTCGGCGCAGCATTCCAGCGGGCGGCAAACGGTATTCGTTACCAGGGGAGACGTGCCCCACAGGCTTTGCCACCAGCCGCAAGAGTGAAAGTTGTACTCCGGCTTCACATACGGGCTGATATCCTCCGGGATATTTTCGCCATACTCCTCCACGAAACCAGGAACACCCACGGCGATCTGACCGCCGGGTTTGATGAGCGGCGCCAGGTGTTTATCCAGATAGTCCGCTTCGTGCCCGAAATAATGGAACGCGTCAATACTGACAGCCGCATCGAAGTACTCCGCGGCATAAGGCAGGTCGTGGGCTTCGGCATGGATGGGAATGACGGAATCGGCCACGCCCATAGCCTGGAACCGGGCGTAATTCTCAGATGCGCTGATCCACAGGTCGGTCGCGAAGACCGTCACACCATATTCACGGGACAGAAAGATGGATGTCAACCCTGTGCCGCAGCCCAGGTCCAACACTCTCATTCCTTGTTTCAGGTTGATATAAGCAGCCAGCTCTTCCAGCGTTTTCATGGCGTTCGGCCCCATCATGTTCTCGCGAATGAAGTCAGGGTCATACGCCATGCTTCTTGGATATTTCATGTACTGCCTCCGTGTGGTCTAAATTCAGATGCTTCATTTTAATCCCTGTACCTTTAATTTTCCTGTTGCAAAGATTACCAATTAGATATATCATGGATAATGAACACTCGTTATCTATAAATTATTAAGGGGAACTCATGCCCAGGTCGAGTAGAGAAAAAAGCGCCGAAACACGTACCCATATCATTGAATCTGCTTACCGGTTGTTTATTGACAAAGGGTATAACGCCACATCACTGCGTGATATCAGCCGGCAGGCCGGCGTGACGGTCGGCGCGGTCTACAACCACTTTGACACCAAGGAAGACATCTGGGTTTCCGTCATCCGTGAGAAGCACCCGTACCATCAGATCATCCCCCTGATGGACCAGGTGGAAGGTGACAACATTGAAGACCTTGTCCGTGGTGCCGCCCGGGCATTGATCAGCGAGCTGCTAAACCGGCCGGACCTGTTCCACATGATGTTCATAGAGATCGTCGAATTCAAAGCCGTTCATGTGCCTGATCTGTATCAGGCTATCGTCCCCCATCTGGCCGGTTTGAATAAAAATGTCCGAGGTAAAAAAGGTCGTTTCCGCGATATTCCCGATCCCATCGTGCTGCGCTCATTCATCGGTCTGTTTTTTTCGTATTACATCACCGGCATTCTGCTAAAGGACCTGCCCGGATGCACCACTGATCAAGCTTCATTGGACCAGTTCGTTGACCTGTTCCTGTTCGGCGTGCTGGACGACTCTGACCCTCTACGAAAAAAGTAACATGAAACAGCGCCTGGCCTCGCTCATCCGCAAAGAATTTATCCAGATCGTGCGAGATCCACGCACCCTGGTATTAACGCTGATCTACCCGATTGCCATGCTCTTCTTGCTCGGGTATGCCATCACCAACGACGTGCGCAATATTCCGCTGGCTGTGCTCGATCGCGACCACACCAGCCAGTCTCGCGTGTTACTGGACGCCTACCGCGCGTCAGATTACTTCACCCTCGAATACTACATCACTTCGGAAGATGAGATGAACTACCTGATCGAAAGCAACCAGGCGCGCGCGGCGATCATCATCCCGCCGGGTTACGGGCGTGATATTGTTTCCGGACGGGTGGGCACGGTGGCTTTCATCATTGACGGTTCCGACCCCAACGTCGCGGGTACGGCATTGACCACTGCCATAATGGTGGGTCAATCGCAGGCAACAAAACTAATGGCCAGCCGTACCATGAAACCGGTGCAAAGCCAGCTTCCCATCGACGTGCGCACACAGGTCTGGTACAACCCGGGGATGATCACCGCATACTACATGATCCCCGCTCTTATCGGCATGATCCTGCAATTCCTTACCACGTTCCTCACATCCACGTCCATTGTGCGCGAGCGCGAACGCGGCACCATCGAGCAGTTGATCGTCACCCCCATCCGTTCGTGGGAACTTGTGGCCGGGAAGATGCTGCCGTATGTGCTCATCGCCTTCTTTGACATGATCGAAATCCTTGTGGTGGGAGTGCTGCTATTCAGCGTGCCCATCAATGGCAGCCTGCTGCTCCTGTTGATCCTTTCCTGCCTGTTCCTGATCACCACGCTGGGCATCGGGCTGCTGATCTCCACCGTGGCCAACACCCAGCAGGAAGCCATGTTGACCACCATGTTCACCCTGCTGCCGTCCATATTCTTATCCGGCTTCATGTTCCCGCTGGCAGCCATGCCCACCTTTCTGCAGGTGATCAGCTACGCCATTCCGCTGCGATACTTCCTGATCATCGCCCGCGGTATTGTGCTCAAAGGGACAGGGGTTGGGGTACTCGTGCCGGAAATCCTGGCATTATGTTTCTTCGCTCTACTCGTGATGGCCGCCACCGCGCTGCGATTCCGTAAACAACTGGACTGACCATGCCGGACCCGATCCTTATTGTTGACCACCTATCCCGCTCCTTCGCTGACGTCCATGCCGTGAGTGACGTCAGCCTCACGGTGGAGCCGGGGCAGATCTACGGGTTGGTCGGGCCGGACGGCGCCGGCAAAACGACCACTCTGCGCCTGATCTGCGGCGCGCTCAAACCGGATGCCGGCTCTGTGAGCATAGGCGGATTCCCGCTTGAGAACAAAGCCGAACAGGCCCGCGAAATGATCGGGTACCTGTCTCAGCAATTCTCCCTGTATGAAGACCTTACCGTGCTTGAAAACATCCGCTTTCTTGCAGAGATCCGGGGCCTGTCTGAAAATGAGTGGCTGCCCCGCTCGCAAGAGAACCTGGCATTCGTGGGGCTTGATGCCTTTGAAAACCGGCTGGCGGGGCAGCTTTCAGGCGGCATGAAGCAAAAACTGGGGCTGGCCTGCGCCCTGGTCAACCGCCCGCGGCTGCTGCTGTTGGATGAACCCACCACCGGTGTAGACCCTGTCACCCGGCAGGATTTCTGGCAACTGGTCATCCGGTTGGCGGGCGACCAGGGGATGGCCGTGCTGGTATGCACACCTTATATGGACGAGGCTTCGCGGTGTTCCCGGGTGGGCTTTATGCGTGAGGGCCATATTATTCGCGATGGTTCCCCGTTGCAGCTCCGGGCGTTACTTGCCGGGCGTATCCTTGAATTGGCGGGAAGCCCCATTCCACTCCTGTTGGAAACCGCGCGCAAAGTCACCGGTGTTCAAGACGCGCAGCGTTTTGGCGACCGTCTCCACCTGCGGGTGACAGAAGGCGAAGCCGATACCGTCACACGCCGTCTGATGAAAGAAATGAAAAGCGCCGGGGGTACGGCTGTATCCATAAAAGAGATCGCGCCCTCGTTGGAGGATGTGTTCATTGACCTGGCTGTAGATATTAAAGGGGAGTGGGATTCATGACCCCGATCATCTCCGTCAATAGTCTCACCCGTCGTTTCGGAGACTTCACCGCCGTGGACCATATCACCTTTGATATCGAGCCCGGACAGGTGGTGGGCTACCTGGGGCCGAACGGTTCCGGCAAGACCACCACCATCCGCATGCTTCTGGGGTTGATCCGTCCCACAGAAGGTTCAGCCAGCGTCATCGGGTTTGACGCGGCCACCCAATCGGAAGATATCCGGTCGCGAGCGGGGTACATGTCACAGAAGTTCGCCCTGTATAACGAACTGACCGCCCGCGAGAATCTGGCATTTTATGCCGGAGTCTACGGTGTGACGGATGAAAAGCGCGTGGATGACCTGCTGGAGCAGCTTGGGTTGTCACAGGTGAGCGGCCAGTTGGTGCGTACCCTGTCAGCCGGGTGGCGTCAGCGGTTGTCATTAGCCGCGGCGATCGTCCACCGCCCGCAACTGCTGCTGCTGGATGAGCCCACTTCCGGTGTAGACCCTACGGCCCGGCGGGCGTTCTGGGAATTGATCTATGCGTTGGTCAACGAAGGCATTACCATCCTGGTGACCACCCATTACATGGATGAAGCGGAATATTGCAGCCGCGTTGGCATTCTTAGTTACGGGCGTTTGCTCGCGCTTGATACGCCGGCAAACCTGAAGGCAATGCTCCCCGGCCGCATGTGGGAGGTGTTCCCCGATGGCGGCAATGGCGGGCGTACCGACCTGCTTCTGCCCGTGCTTGACGTACTGGCCGGAGCGCCAGGGGTGATCCGCACCAGTCTGGCCGGCGACCACCTGCGCGTATTGACCGTGAAAAACACAAAGCGCGGTGACCTTGAATCTGTGCTGAAAAACAGTGGTATCCATGAAACCCGGGTGGAACCGGCCGACCCCGTTATGGAAGATACATTTATGTCACTTGTAACACGCCAGCAACCGGAAACAGCTGGCAAAATCTCATCAATAGACTATAGTAATGCCAGGTGAACCATGCCAAACCATATGAAACGCTTCATCCCTGTATTTATCCTTATCCTGGGCGTAGTAATTTACGGTATCTACTATATGCTACAAACGACCGTTTTCGATACCGGCATTACCGCCTCCGGATCGATTGAAGCCAACGAAGTCAACCTTGGCGTTTCATCCGGCGGTGTGGTTGACCGGATACTGGTGAACGAAGGTGATGTGGTCAAAAAAGACCAGCTTCTGGCAGTGGTCAAAATGGGTACCGGGCAGGCATCCGGAAGCATCCGCTCGCCATTAAATGGCGTGGTTCTGATGAGGGCAGCCGAACCGGGTGAGATCACCACAGCCGGCGGAGCGTTACTGGTGGTCGCGGATTTAAACACAGTCACGATGACGGTCTACATCCCCGAAGCGCAATACGGGCAGATCTACCTGGGGCAGGACCTGCCGGTAACAGTGGATTCATTCCCCGATAAAGTCTTCGTTGGACGGGTCACCCGCATCGCGGATGAAGCCGAGTTCACCCCGCGCAATTCGCAAACCATCCAAAACCGCAAGAATACTGTCTACGCGGTGAAATTATCCATTCCCAACCCGGATATGGACCTCAAACCCGGGATGCCGGCGGATGTGATGTTGAATATCAAATAGAAAGCGGCAACCGCGGATCAGTCCGCCTTAACGCTCTCCAGTTCAGGAACAACGGCGTTTTTTGATTGCCGCACCGCGATAACCGTATAGGTATAAACACCCAGCAGCGAAACAAAGAGCACGAACAAACACACCGGAATGATTTCCAGCGTGGTGTTTCTGGCCAGAATTCCCACGATCGCCGGGCCGAAAGATGACCCGATAGCCGCGGCGCTCATTTGCATGCCAATGGCATTCGCCGCGAATTTTGGCTGCACCCGTTCGCTGGTGCCAGACATCAATCCCGGGAAGATGGGGGCAATCGCCAACCCGGTCAGACCGATACCGATCAGGCTGACAATCTCAGATGGATTCCACCAGAACAATGCCGTGCCCAGCATGGCGGTCAGAATGCTCGAGTAGATCAATGTGTGTAACGAGATCTTGCGGGTATAAAGCCCGGCGGAGAACCGCCCGACCGTGAAGAACGCCCAGTAACTGCCGGTCAACATGCCGGCTACCGTGGGAGCCACATTCCGGCTTTCTGTCAAAAGAGTGTATGCCCAGGCACCCAACGATACCTCAGCGGCGCAATAGATCACATAAAGCAGAAAACCCATCCACACCATGGGTTGCTTGAATGTTTCCCAGTAGGATGTTTTGTAATCCGTTAATTTGCGGACTTCCGGCTCGCCGTCTTTTTTCTTCTCCGTTTTCCACAAAGGTAACGAGACGACAAAACAAAGGGCCAGAAATATCTGGAAACCGCCCACAATGTCATACCCCAGCCGCCAGGATTGGAGGGAGTTGACTGCAAATGACATGATCAATGGGCTGAAAGTGATGCCTATGCCATAGCTGGCGTGCAGCCATTGCATAAAACCTTCGTTGTAATTGGCGGCCACGTAGGTATTAAGACCGGCATCGATCGCCCCGGCACCCATACCGGCGAAAAAGCCCAGGCACACCATCAGCCACCACGCGGGTGAGATGGAATAGCCGAACAGGGTGAAGCCGGTCAACGCGCAGCTGGCTGCCAGCAACCGTCCCACGCCAAACCGGGATACCACCTTTCCATTCAGGAAACTGGCCGTCAGGTATCCGGCGGTAGCCGTCACCATGATCATACCCATGGAATCAAGGGAGATGGAAAAATCATTGCGGAGTGAAGGCCAGGCGACACCCAGAAGGCCATCGGGCAACCCGAGGGCAATAAATGCCACGAATGTAAGAAGGATCAGGGCTTTCCCTGAGATCAGTTTCCGAATGTCAGCCATGGTATTACTCTCCTAGAGATGGGGCAACTCATTTCGCCCCGGTTCTTTATTTCCAATCTGTAATAAATGGATATCAGCCGGTAAATCAGGCAGCGCCGTATCCTTTTTCCAGTAATTTTATGACGCGGAAGATCGTTTCATTGACCGGTGTGGGGATGTTGTATTGTTTGCCAAGGGCAATAGCCCTCCCGGAAAAAACTTCCACTTCGGTCTTTTGCCGCGCTTCAATATCCTGCAGCATGGACGTCTTGCCCTGCGGTGACAGCTTGTTCAGAATTGGATACCAGTTGGTAATATCGTCATCCGTCAACGCGATCCCCGCCGCTTTAGCCAGGGCGATCACCTCACGCATCAAAGATTCCATCAATTCCTGCGCTGTTTTATCCTGCTGGAATGCCGAGTATGTCATACGGGTGACAGCCGACGCCTGATTAACACCCACGTTGATCATGAATTTCCACCACAACCAGCGCAGCATATCTTCGGGGGTTTTCCAGGCGATGCCGGCTTTGTCGAACGCATCCTGAATACGTTTGACGCGCGGGGTGACTACCTCATTGCGGGCTTCACCAAAATAGTGGGTTCCCGGCGTGGTGTAGTTGACTTCATTACCGGTGCGCACCGCGTCAATACCCAGCGACAGGGCGTAAACCACTTTTTCCATGCCATACATAGAACCGAGTATCTCTTCGCTCTCCAGGCCATTCATAACCGAGAGGAAGACCGTGGAATCACCCACCAGCTTATCCAACCCGCTGGCCGCTTCACCCAGGTGATGGTGTTTCAAACCGACGAGGATCAGGTCAACCGGTTGACTGGCCGTATCCGGATCAACCACCGGAATGTGGTATTTCTTTCCGTTAACAATCAAGCCATCGCGCGATAATTTTTCATTGCGCCGCCCCCGTGCCACAAGGCAGGTATCAAATCCGGATTCAAAGAACTGTGCGGCAAAATACGCGCCCATTGCTCCGGCGCCCAGTATGGCAACTCGCTTGATCTCGTTCATAAGGTTTCCTGTTGTTACATGACATATGGTTTCAGGCAAATAGTATCAGATAAACCTTATCTGCCATTTCCCGGTTGATTCTATTCTATTTTTCCCCTGTAGAACGAAAACTGCAACAGTTGCATTCGAATACCTCTGATCTTGCAACGATTGCGACAAAAAAGCCGCCGGTTGATCAACCGGCGGCCTGTGAAATCAAAATTTATTTCTTATACCGGAAAGTCCACCAGCCCGACGGCGTACCGGCGACTCCCTTCGCGTCTATGGCAGTCACCCGCCATTTTCCGGGCTGAGCCCCGACAAATCCATACGTGTATGTTGTGCCTATAACTTCATGCCGGGGTTTATCCTGTGGCCAGATAAAGCAGTCATTCGGTTTACTGGAGCTGCATGCCATGAGTTCAAGCACGTATTTTTTGGCACCGGGTACAGCCGACCAGGTAAATGTGGTGTTCCGCGGAAATCCCTGATCGAATATTTTCCCGTCATAGGGAGATTCTAGAACCGGGGCTGGCAAACCGGTATCCGGGGTGGCTGTTGGCTGAGGAACCGGTGCCGCGGGGGGCTGTGTCGGGGCAGGCTGCACCGGCGCGGATGATGGCGCCGCTACGATACTGAATTTTTCGGGCAGCTTACTGAAGACGGTATTAGCCAACTTGTTGGCTTCATCAAGCATGGTTTCTTCTTTTTGCGACTCCGGAACCACCAGATACATACTGACTAACGTCTTCCCACGGACGGCTGTAAAGGCGCCAGAACGGCGGGGCGGAACGGTGATCCACGCCCAGTACGTCAGGTCATTGCCTCCTCCGGCGAAAAGATTGGCTGTGATTTTGCTCGATGATTTAGACAGGGTAACCAGTTCATTAAAGAAACCGGCAAAATCCATCGCCTCTGCCAGAGATTTGATCTTCGCCATTACATCCGCGTCCAGTTTTACGCCTGCCATCCCCAGCAGCATTGCCTGGCTTTGCATAACATTTATCGTATCCTTTTCCTGTCCGGCACTGAGGGAAAACGCGTACAGGCCGTCTTTCTTATTATTAAAAGCGCAACCGCCGGGCATGGAGGTGGGGTCACCCGCCGGTTCGCCAAAGAACTTTTCCACATCCGCTTTTGTGACCAGCGTGCAGAAATCCAAATCAGAGGAGGATTGTGCAACAGTTGATCCAATTCCCCCAGACAATACCCGATCGGACATTATCCGGCCTTGTACCTGAAGGTAACCTGCCGGATAAGATCCGGAACTTCCAGCATCGGGAAACGTAAAACCAAGCAAAGAAATGGCAACTACAGAAATGATCAAAAATCGTTTCATCAATTTCATATCTCTCTCCTTTATTATCCAGCCCATCTACATCACGATAAAAATCGTCTCAGAAATAGAATTATCTAGATCTACGGAGTACATGAAATTGTCTGTAAACAGATTGTTAATTGAGAACTGCAGTGAAGATTCTCTGCTTTTTCCAATAATTACCAGATTGTCCATCCCGGGGAATTGCCACCCCCGAAATTACTTCTTATAAGAAAAAGTCCACCAATCGGAAGGCATGCCCGTCTTTCCCGATGAATCGATGGCCATAACCCGCCATTTTCCCGGCTGCGCGCCGATGAAATTGAATACGTATTCAGTACTCGTAGTTTCACGTGTAGTCTGCTCGATCATTGGATGCGAGAAACAATTTGCCGGGTTGCTTGAACTGCACGCCATAATTTCCACCAGGTAACGTGCCGCGCCGTCCACAGACTGCCACTTCAGCGTGGTGACCCGCGGGTAAATGTCAAATTCGCTTCCGCTGGCAGGAGACTGCGGAACCGGGGCCGAAAGCCCCACAGGGACCAGGATAGGCGTTGCAGCCGGCGATTGCCCGGTTGTTATTTCGGGCACCAGGGTGGGAGTGGCTTCAGCAGCCGCGGTATTCGCTTGAGAGATTTCCATCCCAGATTGCCCTATACTGAATTCCTCGGGCAATTTGGCGAATGCGTCACCGGCCAGGGTGTTCAGCATTTTCAGCATGTCACTGCTGTTCACGGTATCGGGGAGGATAACATTGATGTTCACCAGTGTGTTTTTACGCACGGCTACAAATGCGCCCTGCCGCCGTGGCGGAGCATTAATCCAGGCCCAATAAACCAGATCGTGCCCACCGCCGGTGAACAATTTGGCCGTCATCACCTGTGAGCCCTTTGAGGCAGTAGCCAGTTCAGTAAAAAACCCTTTGTAATTCTGTTCGTCTGATAGGGTTTTCAATTTATTCGTCAGATCGTCACTCACCGGGTTGCCGGTAAACATAAGCAATATTGCCTGTCCCTGAAGAATTCCAGCTGTCTCTTTATCCTGGGCTGCCGCGATATTGACCATATACAATTTGTCTTTCGCGTTGGAGAAAACACAGGATCCATTCTTGACTTCCGCCGGTGTGACCGGTTCACCCAGAATGGCTTCAGCCTGTTCGGCGGTGATCAACGTGCACGGGTCCAGTTTACCGTCATCCTCTTCCGTGGGAGTAAGGACAGGTACTTCCTCTGTTCCAGCCACTTCCTCAGCCTCAGATACTTCTTCTGTTTGGATGATTTCTTCATCCGGAGCGGGAACCGTAAGCGCGATCGCGGGCGCGGCAGTAGCCGGGGGTAGCTGACCGGTCACGAGAGAAGTGTCAAAATTACAGGCCATCATGGCCAGAATTAAAAATAATAAGGGGACGATATACGAATATTTCTTCATCAAATACTCCCGCTCGAGAAAATTCGATCCACAGTAAGTATAGGCAATTTTTATTTTCTAACAACTACGGAAAACAACCAATCCTCTTAAAACAAAAAAAGCTGCCTTTTCAAGCAGCTTTTTTTATTCAAATTTGATTACTTTGTTGCAGCGGCAGCGACTTTGCCTGAACCGCCATTATGCGATTTGTTGAAGGCAATGATGGTCTCTACGGCCATCCAGACAGCCAGGATAACGTAGATCGCGCATGTCACAGGGACGATGGCGTTAGCGCCACCGGGGATACCCAACCAGGCACCGGTTTTGGCATCGGTGGTGTTGGAGATGAACATGTTGATCAACGCCCAGCAGCTCATGATGAACATGAAGACCGCGGGAACAAAGGTGTAGATCCAGGCTTTCTTGTTCTTGGCAGTGTTGACCAGCCAGATCGTGATACCGATCAGGGCGAGGGCAGCCAGCAACTGGTTGGAAGCGCCGAATGTTTTCCAGAAAACGCTCCAGGCAGCAACGGGTTTGCCATCGGCACCGGTCAGGGTGATGGACATCAGGTAGACAGGGAGGCCACCGACGATCAGGGTGCCGAGGATCTTGCCGAACCAACCCTTCCAACCGGTCAGTTCACAGACGATGAAGCGGCCGAGGCGGACGCAGATATCGAGGGTGTCATACACGAAGGTTGTGAAGGCCATCAAACCGAAGGAGATACCGAACGCCGGGCTGACACCGATCAACTGCATGAAGGAGCCGATACCGGAAGCATAGACGAAGTTCGGGGATTTCTTCAGCAGTTCGCTGTCTTTAGCGAGGATCATGACACAGGAGAGGGCGATCAAAGCCACAACGCCTTCCATGAGCATGGCGCCGTAACCGATGAGTTTGGCATCGGATTCTTTCTTCAACTGTTTGGACGTGGTGCCGGAGCCAACCAGGGAATGGAAGCCGGAGCACGCGCCGCAGGCGATGGTGATGAACAGCAAAGGCATCATGGGGGTCCAGAAACCTTCACCGTAGGGTTTGGTGAAAGCAGGGTACTGAACGGTGAAGCCGCCGAACAGAACACCGATGGCCGCCACAATAACGGAGGCATACAGGAAGTAGCCGCCAAGGTGACCGCGGGGTTGCAGCAGAGCCCAAACAGGAACAACACCGGCGATGATGCAGTAAACGATGATGAGGATGTTCCAGACTTTCTGGGGGCTCAAGCCGGCGATTTCAGGCATGGTAATGGGCATATACTGGCCTACCCAGATGGCGACAGCCACGAGGGGCAGGAAGATGATGGTAGCCCAATTCAGGCTGAGCTTGGTGTAGCGGAGCAAAAGACCCATGATGATGGGGAGGATCAGGTAAAGCACAGAGGAAGCCGCAATGGCGCCGCCGCCTACCTTCTCGCCGTTTTCCAGGTCAATCATGTTCACGAAGGAGGAGCTGGTGATATCGGTGAAAGCAACGATGATCATGACCAACGCCACAAAGATGAACAGGTTGAACAGCACCCAGGCGCTTCTGGAAACATTCATGCGGACGGTCTCAGTGATGGAGCGGCCTTTGTTGCGGACAGAAGCAACCAGCGCGCCCATATCATGGACACCACCGATGAAAATGGAGCCGATGACGATCCAGATCAACGCGGGGACCCAGCCGTAGGCGATACCGGCCAGAATAGGACCGGTTACAGGTCCGGCAGCCGCGATGGCCGAGAAGTGCTGACCAAGCAGGAACTTGGAATCGGTGGGGACGTAATCCAAACCATCTTCCATCTCGACAGCAGGTGTTACATTTTTGTCGTTCAGTTCAAATACGTTCTTCGCGACAAATTTGCCGTAGGTGATGTAGGCGACATAGAAGATCGCCGCGCCACCCAACACAATGAAAATAATACTCATACCTTTTCCTCCCGGCGCTGCGAGCGCCAATAAAAATGTTTGAATCACACCGGTAGGCAGCGTGATTGCGAAAACACAACCTGCTCAAGGCAGGATCCCGGCACGCCCCCCGGCGCACTCTTTTGTATTCAGTTTTTCTTGTCAGGGGACCAAAACACCGAGAACTCTTCTTTTCTCTTACAAAAGTTTAATACTTTCGATCAAAATCCCCATGTGATATTGTTCATTTATTTGTCTGATTAAACGCAGTTTAATTGTCTTTTAATGTTACAAAAAATTATGACAATTATTTACCCTGAGAACAAACCGAAATGGGCTAATTCGGGTTATTACCATCTATAGAGTTTGGATCGTATTAAACCCTACATCAACCGGCTGCCGTTCGGGGCGGTTCTTTCGGGAACCGCTAAAACGACGGCGCCGTCATCGCGATGAAAACCGGTGATCAAACATTTGGACACAAATGGTCCGATCTGTTTCGGTGGGAAATTGACCACCCCGACAACCTGGCGGCCAATCAATACTTCTTTGGAGTAAAGATCCGTGATTTGCGCGCTGGAATGCCGGATGCCAATTTCAGGGCCAAAATCGATAGTCAGCTTATATGCCGGCTTGCGTGCCTCGGGGAAATCCTGCGCGTCTATAATGGTACCCACGCGCAGGTCAACTTTTTCAAAATCAGCCCAGGTAATGGTTCCCATTTAGTTACCGTGCCCTGTTATGAATATAATGTGATCTTTTCGATCAACCGGAACAACAGCCCTTCGGGTAAGAGCCAACGCATTACCCGCATTGAGCGCGCGTCCATCCCCACCGGGTAACGCAGACGGCGTCCGGCATCTGTTGCCGCCTTGAAGATCTCGCGGGCCACAAGTTCCGGCTCGCTTCCCTGCCGTATAAAAGCCTCGCTCATACTCTTCTTCGCCCGCCGGATGAAGTCGTCATACGCGCCATCCAGCCCGGCAGTATCTACCCGGTCCATTGACCGGTCATAAAAATCCGTTTTGATAACCCCCGGTTCAACCAGCCTGACCTTGATATTTAGAGGGGCTAGCTCATAGTGCAACGCTTCCGAAAATCCTTCAACGGCAAATTTTGTGCTGTTATAGATCGAGTACAACGGAAAACCCGTCTGCCCGCCCACTGACGCCACATTGACTATCGTTCCATAATTTTGTTTCCGGAATTGCGGCATTAGAGCGCGGGTGACGGCCATCAAACCAAAAACGTTGGTATCGTATTCCTTCTTGATTTTCGCGGGATCGGTAGCCTCGAACGGCCCATACGCGGCGTAGCCAGCGTTATTGATCAGAACATCTATCGTGGCATATTTTTGGAGGGCATAATCAACCGCGGCTTGAATGGAAGATTCATCTGTAACATCCAGATGCACCAGATCGGGCAGCCCTTTTTCGTGTAACGGTGACTGCCTTTCTTCCGGATGCCGCATGGTGGCTACCACATTCCATCCCTTCTCATAAAAAAACAACGCGGTTTCAGTGCCAATGCCGCTTGACGTGCCGGTAATAAAGACGGTTCGATTATGCTTTTCCATATATTCACCTGACGCAATTATAAAGGGTCAGTGGACTGACAGCCCGACTGACCCTTTTAGTTGTAACACTTCGATATTAGCTGGTTTTTGTAGGTACCTGGGGAATGATCCAGCTGATCAGCGCCTGCGGTGACCGGGTTTGCAGATATAGCTTCCCCGGACCGGTCAACTCTATGACAAGCCCTTCGCCTGAAAGCACGGTGGATTTCAAACCACCAACAGCTTTTGCCTGAACATTTACATTGCCGTCAAACGCCACAAGGTGCGTGGTATCCACGATGTATTTTTCTCCGGAGCCAAGTTCTTTCTCATATATTGCTCCATACGAGGAAACCAGAACCTTTCCTGAACCGGTGGCTTCCAGCATGGAAAAGCCCTCGCCGGAAAGGAAACCTTTTCCACTGAGTTTGCCCGAAATATCGATTCCGTCTTCCGAAGCCAGGTATGAACCGGATTGGATGAGCAGCGGGGCGCCGGTCATCTGGATGCAGGTGATGTCGCCGGGAAGATCAGGCGCGAGGGTGACTTCGCCGCCCTGCCCGCCGGCTTTCCAGAAGTTCTGGAAGAAGGATTCGCCGCCCAGGAATGACCGTCCCAGTGACTTCAGCAGCCCGCCTTCAGCCTTGGTTTCCACTTCCACACCGGCGGAATGGCTGACCATTGAGCCTTTATCCGCGCGGACGCGTTCGTTCGGCGCCAGTTTGACAATCGCCAGTGAATATGACGGACGGAATTGAATATCGATCTCCATAATTAATCTCCTTATATGATTACTTATTGTACGAAAAACCGGGCGAACGGATGCAATAAAAAACGGGCGGCACAAAAATAGTGCCACCCGTCATCATCCGTGTTGTTTTACTCTGCGATGGTAAAGCCGCCGCGCTGAACCAGTTGGTAATCCACATACATTTCAACCACATACTGGCCGGGCTCGAAAACGAATGTGTCACTATACGCATAGCTGACAGGGATTTCCGCGGTGCCGTCCGCACCAAGTTCCCATTCCTGATGTATCCGCCAGGATGGATCTTCCGTTCCATTGATATAAAGCTTGAACAGAACATCCTTTCCGGCCGGCATGCCGCTGAAATCGAACTGCACGGCAAATTCATCGATTCCGGCTTCAAAACTATCAGACGGTTCTGAATACCCGGTAACTTCACCCGCGTCATCTTTTTGCGGGAGTACAAAGGCAAAGGGTGAAATGGTCGCCCCGGATTCGCCCGCGGGCGCGGCGCCGGTAAATTCAAGGCTTGCCGCCGTTGACTTAAGGCGAAACATCAGCTTTTCCGCCGCGGCCATGAACTCATCCGGATTGGCGATCTTCGCGGCAACGGAATCGGCATCACCCGCCGCCAGATCGGATATCAGGCCATCCAGCATATCGGCGCCATCTTCCATGCCAAACCAGATATAGGAAGGCGCTTCAGTCCCGGCTTTTTTCGCGTCAACAACTCGTGAAACAGCCGTCTCAATACCCTGATTGTAAACCGCGAGTCCCTCTTCCAATTTTCCGCTGGCCATCAGGTTGAGGCCAAGGTCAAATTGCGGCCAGAGTTCTGCGCCGCTGGCAGCAACCGCTTTGCGGTCATTTTCAATAGCCTTCTCAAAATTACCGGTAAGGTGGTATTGGTAGGCCAGGTTGCCGTAGGTATTGGCCCGGGAATCTCCCGCGGCTATCGCCCTTTCATAATCCGCGATGGATTTTTCATGTTCACCCAACGCGGATTGGGCGCCGGCACGTTCCACCAGGGCATTCACGTATTTCGGGTAGGCGGCAACCGCTTTGTCAAATGCTGCTACCGCGTCGGCATATTTTTCCTGATGCGCAAGCCCGACCCCTTCGGAATATCGGTCAATGGCATCACCCTGGGTACGCAGGTCAAACACCGGTTTGACGTACAGTGAGACTGCCCAGACGACGGCGATCAACGCGAAAACCGCGCCGCCGCCTGAAAAGACCCAGCGTGTCTTCTCGTTTGATATGGCGGTGGATAAACCAAACAGGAACAGGGATACCGCCAGAAGCGTGAGATGGACAATGTATGTGTTCGCTTTTGAATCCCAGGCGTCTTTCACGGCGGAAGCCGCTGTGAATTTCTCCAGCAACGAGGTCACCTTTACCAGGTAGACGTCTGATTCATATCTGGCAAGATTGGGAGCCGCGCCTTCAGTATCCTCAAAATATGGGTCAGCCATTAACGGGCTTAACGCCTTCATCTCACCGGCCAGTTGGGTAAAGTTCTCTGACGCCAGGGTGTTCTCGCGGTTAGCCGCTGAACTGGCCAGCAATTCATACTCATACACTGACTGATAAGCTTTGTTGTAATCAAAGTTGACCCGCGCGTCACCGCTGATCTGGGTTCCAAACGCCTCCAGAACATAACGCATACCATCCCGGTTGGCCTGGTCATCGCGGCCGCCGGCATCACTTTGCCAGTAGGCAACAACCGCTGTGATCAAGGTTACAACCGCGATCAAAACGGCGATACTTTTGTTGAAATCAAATACCTGCGAAGATTTTTGTTCAGTGTTATCTGCCATTATAAGCTCCTATCAGGCCCCAAACCAGACCATCGCGGCCATCACAATGCCGGCAATGGCAACAAGCGAACCAAGACCGACCATGACAAATTTGACACGGCCTTCCACAGATTCAACCAGCGCGTAAAAAACGGTGGCGATGGATAGGATCATCACGGAAAACAGCATACTCCGGGTTTTTGCCCTGCCCTTGTCTGCTTCGGCGAACTGGCTTTCATAATCAAGGTCATTTTCACGGGCAGCGTCAGCCTGCATCACGCCCAGTTGACGCTGTACCGAATAGGAGCCATCACGGTTCAGGTATTTTGTATCGAAGAGGCTGCGGTCGGCATCTGCCAGATCATTGGCCACCTTCATCTGTTCAGTCAATAGATCCTGCTGGTCTTCAGGAGCGTCTTTCAGATCCTCTGCAAGAAGGCCGGCCAATTTATTGTTGCGGATATAGCTGACGTAGTTCCCGTAGGATTCATAAGCGTTGAGATTATTCACCGCCTGTGCCCGTACAGAAAAGATGGTTGACCGCAGTCCGGCGTAATCCGCGTCACCGGCGCCATCATCAATAACGGAGGCGCGCCAACTGGCCAGCGCCCCGACCACCACCACAATTGCGATCAATATCGCTACCATGGTATCAAGGATCGAATTTTCGGATTCCTTTTCCATATTTTCCTCTGATGATTTGTATGGATTTTGTGAAGCTATTGTTTAAGTATTCGTCTAAATTCTTTGATCGACGGGATATGTTTATGATGGATTCCGGCAAAGGATTTCAGCAACTTTCCCGGCCGGGTCAGTCCAACTAGATTAAAAAACGTGGATACGTGGCAGGATAGTGGTGGTTTTTCGGTGGATGATCTTCCTTTCGAAGGTGAGCGGCTTGTGCTAAAACCGGGTAATAAACCTGTTCCAAACGTCCTGTTTTAATAATTTTGCTTCAGACCTCCAGGGAAGATGTAAATTTGTAATGTATTTACTGTATCCGAATCCGGACAAAATGACGGCATGTGTACAGCCTTCAGGTGTAGTTCGAGACTTGTTTTCTGGAGACAAATCGGTAATATCAAATCCTATTAGGCGGTCAAATACTAGTCACCATGTTGAATTTTACTTTTCAATAATACGGTATCCTGAAAAAAGCCCGATAATAAAATCGAAAAATTAACACTAAATTAATCACAACTGATACCTACAGATATAAGGATGAGTGTTATTGTGTGACAAGATGAATTATTTTCGAGAAGCGACAACGGCAAATTCAGAAAAAGCCGGAGAATACGGAGCACCAGCCACATCCCCAAGAAAGGATTCAATCCGTAAACCACTTCGATCAAATTCAGCCTGAATGCTATCCATATCAAAATATTGCAGCCAGTTATAAATTGTACGGGAGCGGTCTTCTTCGATAAGCGTATATTTTTCGAGTGTTACTTTCTCAACCGGGTATTTATAGGTATTTAGAAAACCAAAATAGTCCCGCGGTGACCAGAATCCGTTCATCAGGTTCCTTCCGCAGGTAACAGATTCCTTTACCGTATCGAACATGGTAAATGAATGCACGTCCAACAGAATTTTCCCGTTTTCGGTGAGGAGTGACGCGAACTTTTCCAGCATCGTCTTACGTTGACCCGGACTCAGTGCGCAAAAGTCGCAATAGATCATGGTTATCAGGTCAAAGAGTTCACGGCTATCAAAGTTGAGGTAATTCTGGTTGATATAGCGAATATCCAGATTATTTTCAGCGGCATATTGGCGGGCGTATTCGATGGAACACCGGGAAAAATCAATGCCGGTCACC
Source organism: uncultured Leptolinea sp. (assembly GCA_964404415.1). Classification (GTDB taxonomy): domain Bacteria; phylum Chloroflexota; class Anaerolineae; order Anaerolineales; family Anaerolineaceae; genus Leptolinea. The sequence goes on from CAYOKC010000038.1 coordinate 19,296, forward strand.
TTCGCGCCGGTTTTTGCCAGCCGCGATGTATACAGGCCCGGCCCGCAGCCAAAATCGGCAACGGATGTACCTTCCTTTATAAGGAACCGGTCTGTCATCCAATTAACAGACCGGTCTATGAACGCGAATGTGCGTGAAGATATATCCGATGTGCCATCAAGATGATTTTCAAGCATCCGCTGAGAGATATAGTCATCCGTCCAGAGTTCATCAGTTGTATACTCGGAAAACGGCTCGGGGCGGGAAAAAATATCCTGCAGGTGGGTAAACATTACCTTTCCTTTAAAAATAGATCAACCAACCAGAAGAGACAGTAATCCGATCATGCCGATCGTGTTGACAGCGCAGTGTGTGACCATGCTCAGGTAGATATTGCGTTTCCACGAGACCGCGTAGACCATGGGGATCAACGCCAGTATGCGGGTGATATTCTGCCAGGGTGAGAAGAAATGATAAAGCGAGAAAAGCACCAGGTTGATCAATGGCGCCCATATACGGGATGCCGGGATGCGGGGTAGAAGATAGCCCCTGAAATAAAGTTCTTCAACGATCGGTCCCGCGAAACCGTTCAGGATGAAACCCGCGATGACGGTCAATTTTATGGCCCACGCCGGATATTGACTGACTGCTTCCGGCGTCAACCCGAAGGAGAAAATGGAAGGAAGCCAGGAAAAGAAGGTCCGGGTGATAAAGTCATCCACCGGTGACATATTGACAAAGAAGAACCCGCACCAGAAGATCAGGCCTAAAGTTATTAAGACAAACTGCCACCAGACCACCGGCTGCTGTTCACCCATCATCTGCTTTATCGAAAACCGTCCGCTGGTTTTCTTGCCCTGATACAGCAGATATCCCAGTTCAAACGGGATAAGGATAACCAATATGGCAAGCAAAATGCCCATCATTGGAGGGAAGCCGGCATTCTGAAGTAAAGGCGTAACAAGATAGAAGAACAGGGTGATCAGCGCGCCCGGGATGAGATGCAGCCCGATTGACTGCCAGATTGAATGAGGTGTCGGGGATGATGTGGTCAAAACGCGTACTCCAGTCTGAAATGTTTAATATGTCACTACAAATACGAAGAGATGACCATATTGTTGTACGATAACGGATTTAATAGAAAACAAGACAATATTTAAGTCCTGGAGAATCAACCTTGATCATGTAACGCGTTTTTATTGACGGAACGAGTTCCTGGTTTTATCCAGATACCAGCGGCGATCTTTGATCAGTAATCCCAACGTGAGGGCGGTTATTCCGATCAGGGTGAAATCCACCCATCCCAGGTCATCCATAAAAGAGACGATCAGTATCATACCCATCATTACTGTAGTGATCCAATACGCTGCTGGAATTCTCCGAAACAAACAATATGTGGAAGATCCGATAACAACCGAGCAAACGATAGCGATCACGCCCATTACAAGACGCAACGGTACAGATTGAGTTATCGCAACAACACCTGTCATAACCAGAGACCCAAAAAGAAACCAGCATAAAGCCAGGAAAATCAGTAAACCCAACGTGACCCTTACGGAAATTGGCATTCGTGGTACGTTAAATAATAACTCCCGGGAGGGGCACACCCGGGAGCCTTTTGTACGATGGTTACTTACAGGCCTTTGGTGACTGTGGCAACGGCCAATAAGGCCAGGCCTACAATGGCAAACCAGATGCCAAATGCAGTGATCGCGGGGACAACATTGAAAGCCGCGAGAAGAGCCAGAATACCAAGAACGACAGAAATCCACCAGGTTACTACTTTCGGCGCGCTAAATTTCATTGAATATCTCCTTTTTCAGATTATGGTTTCTCCCCTGCCCCGGAGGTCATATTGACCGGTTGAAGAGATTAATGAATTTTTAATACTATAAGCCATTTTCTACGAAAGTCAACCACAGTCAACCGGTTCTTACACCAATCTAATAAAGCATTACAACCCGGCTGCCTCGTTGACTTCATCCAACACCTGTTGAACCTTTTCCGCTGACAATCCGGCGGTTTTCGCCTGGGGCATCGCCAGAATATTGCGGATCGTCCAATTTTTTGCCATTCCGATCATCGGGTTTGACGACAATCCGGGGGCGTATTTATCCATCGCTTCCCGCGCTTTCGGATCACCCAGAATTTCACCTACAGTTGAATCAAGGGTAAAGGGCATTTTTTTTCCTCCAGAGGATTATCACCTTACGGCGTGTTTATTGTAAGGCGGGTTTCATCAGAATCCATGAAACGGCGTCCTTCATCTATCACCACAACCTGGGTCATCAAAAGACAGAACATCAACAGGGTGACCAGTACCGCGGCTGCAGTCACCACCGGATCAAGGCTTTCGCCCGCCTTCGTCAACAGAGCAGTCAACGAATCCATCGACTTTTTCGATTCTGCCAGATTATCACGATACTTTTCAAGGTTCGCGGATAGCTGGTCAACATTGTTTGAAATTGATCCAAGCCCATCCTCTATGCTCTTCAGATCGCCCGCCGCTTTGCTCAAATCCCGTGACACATCCTGGAAAGACGCCGGGACAGCATCCAGGCTGCTGGATAACTCACCCAGTGAATCAGACAGCGGTTTTTCCGGCTCGTACGCGGATGACTCATCCGGGATGAGTGAGTTTACCAGCGGGATGGTATTCAAGGAGGATTGCAGAGAATCCAGTTGTTTAACGGCACTCTCCAGTGAAACCGCCGCGTCTCTGGCTGTGCTTAAGGAATTCGCGGCGGATTCAACCGATGCGGGCAGGGTGTCATTCAACAATCCACTGACGGTTTCCACCGCGGGGCGGGTATTCTTTACACTGTTCTCCAGTGAGTGGACCACGCCGGATAACGCAGTCATTCCTTCAATGGATGAATCCAGTGCCTCTTCAGTGATGGTTACCGCCTGCCGGCTGGATTCTACCGATGCTGACAGGGCGCCCAGTACCACCCGGATGGATGACGTCACCACCGGGCTCGCCGCCCACACCCCGGCAATCCCGGCCAGGCTTAGCAGTATGCCGATGATACCGGCAGCAATGAGCAATACCCCGACAAATTTCCTGACGAATTTCAAAAAGTTCTCCGGAAATTGATCATGTTATTTCATTATACGTGCCGGTTAAGAAAAGGTTTCTCCCCGGGGGGTTACGGCAGCAAACCGGAGGGACCTACCCCTACCATCGCGCAAAGCCGCTCGAATATTCGCCTGCGGGCTTCCACGTCCTTTTCATGGAATTCATAGATGATCTTGAAATCGCAATCAAATTCAGATTTGGAAACGCCATACAGGAAAAGAGCCATTGCCGCGCAATGCACCCGGATATCATCCTTGCCAATCAACGCGCAACGCAGCACCTGCCGGCGGATATTCTCTGTCGGGTACAGTTTCGCGAGCATCAGAGCGTATGACATTCCATCCCCGATGGTGGTTTCCGGCAAAGTACGCACCACCACCTCTTCGATGTGGTCTTCAATATTCAGGTCTTTCAGGTAACGCGCCGCCATCAGCCGGCATTCCCGATTTGGACTGGCGAGGGTATCCCTCAAAGCCTGTATGGATGGAGGGGTGTTCAGGGCGGCCAACGCTTCCACGTCACGCCAGTCACTATCCTTGCGCGAGATCAGCAGGGCTTCCAGCTCTTGCAGTTCGCGATCGTCAAGCTCATTCAGGGCGTCAAGGTCATACCCGATACCGTCATGCCACTTGTAAAAATCGATCTTCATGCTCTCCATGAAGCGGTCATACGCTTTTCCGGTAGCCGGCTGCGGGTCACTGGATTCTCGCTTGAATTCGGCTGCTCTCATATTTATCCTTATTTTTATGACCGGTCCCTGATCTTTTGAACCGTCCGGATACTGATGATATACGAGAAGATCGGCATAAGGAACCAGATGCCGTAAACCGGATACACGCTTAACAGGCTAAGCGGTAAACATAACCCGATGATCACCGGTGTGGAGAGCCAGAGGTTGCCGATCATTTTGATGATCTCGCTGTCCAATCCGTCTTGAAGCAATTGACCTTTACCCGACGCGTACCGCCACAGATACCAGGAAACCAGGCTGAACAACGCCAGATTCACCCCGAAGAAAATCAAGGCCAGCGGTTCAAGCGGATACTCCCCCAAAACATCGGCTGAGGAAGGGAGCAAAACAATGAACATATAGGAAAGAAGGTTAAGCCAGATGAATGTGCCATCCGCCCGGGTGATGTATCGCAGCGTGCGCTGATGAACATCCCATTGCTGGGCTACCACCAGGAATGTGAATATGAAGATCATCAATTTGGGCAGCATCGCGAATAGACGCGGTTTCAGTTCGCTCCCGGCCAGGCCGGGCAGGTTCAGGTCAAAAGCCAGCAACGTAAGCGAGAAGGCGAAAATGGCATCTCCCAGGGTTTCCAGCCGTGAAAGGCTCATAAAAATACGGGGAGATTCCCCGTTCGATCCATTACTCTTATGTGTCTTTGATGGTTTTGATGAAGGGTTCATACATCCAACCTGGCGAAATAAAAATCCGGCACACTTGTGCCGGATCTATTATCACATAGTTCACACCGTGCGCAACGGCGCATCAGGCCGGGTCAACGCGCGGATCAGGTCAGCTTCCTGAGGATATAAACGTATCATCTCATCACGCTCACCGCCGAGGTAGTCACTATCGGCATAACCCGGTGACATGGTGGTGCCGGCCAGCGCGTACTCCCCGCCGGGTAGAAGGTGCGATGCCTGCCACACCCCGCGCGGAACGGTGAATTGCACCTTTTGTCCGTTCAGCACGTCGTGCCCGAGGATGACGCGTTCGCTGCGGCCATCAGGGTAAAGGAGAAGCATTTCCACGGGATCTCCCATGTAAAAGTGATAGGTCTCATCCAGCGGAAGTTTGTGGATGGCAGAAAAATGATCGGGGTCATCGGTATAGAAATAAAGGATGACCGTCCCCATGGGGTGCGGGCCTTCACAGCCGTCGGGCAATACGTTTTCCGGCAGGGATGTTCCCGCTTTGTATGTTTGTTTGAAAAGGCCGCCCTCCACAGGCAGCGGTTCCAACTGGAAGAATTCGATCAATTTCTGGATGTACGCTCGGTCAGTCATGATCCTCCAATAATGATGTCAATAATGTGTTCCTTATTGTACCGGATGCCGGGCGGTATTCTGGTTTAAAACATCGGGCAGGCCTGCACGCCGCCATCCACGATCAGGTTGGTTCCGGTGACCCAGCGCGCGGCGTCACTGGCCAGATAGATGCAGGCATCCGCGATGTCTTCCGGTTCACCCACCCGTCCCATGGGCGTGCGCGCCATGAAGCGGTTAAAACCATCCGGCCAGGCTTCCGCCAAACCCGGGCGGTTGATGAGGCCCGGAGATACCGAATTCACCCGGATACTATACTTTCCCAGTTCCTGCGCGGCCGCGCGGGTGAAGGCGATCACCCCGGCTTTGGCGGCGGAATAATGGCTGTGGGCATACAACGGATTGGTGGCGTCGATCGACCCGATGTTGACGATCGCCCCGCCCTTCCCGGCTTCCACCAGTTTTCGGGCAGCCGCCTGGGTGCACAGGAACACGGATTTCAAATCGATATCAATGGTCTGATCCCACTGTTCCGGTGTCATGGTCAGGATCTCAGCGTTGGGGTAAATGCCGGCATTGTTGACCAGAATGTCGACCAAACCGAAGTTGGCCGTCACGTCGTCAAACAGCGCGGTGACGCTGGCAGAATCCGCCACGTCAGCCGTGGTGGCATATCCTTTAACACCGGCTTTTTTTATTGTTTCCAGTGTGGCATCCGCCGGCTTGAGATCGCATACGGCCACGTTGGCGCCGGCCAGGGCAAACCGGCGGGCAATGCCCGCGCCCATGCCGCCGCCGGCGCCGGTTACCAGCACGTTCTTTCCTATAAGTATCTGACCCAGCGGAGTGTTTTCAGTAGATGTCATGATTCCTCTCTTTCTGGTCACATCATTAATCATCAATTTTCGGATAGTGAGGATTTGATTATAGTCCGTGGGAGTGAGAGCATCCAATAATTTACCGGTAATAAAACCGGAATAGACAGGAAAAGTCTATTCCGGTTTTGCATTTAGACATTCATGAAGGTTATGACTTAACTACCAGGGTATACGTGGCATTGCCGCGCGTGGGACCCACCAAAATGGAATACGTACCCTCCACGTTGATTGGAACTGACCAGTTGTTGATATCTTTGCCTTCCTCTGTGCCTGGCAATGGATTGCCGTCAGGCCCGATAATGGTGAAGACGGCATTGGCTTCCAGCGATGTGACGATAACATCCAGAGTTTCACCGGCCATGAGACCCAGGGTGTAGCGGTCGCGTTCGCCGTTGATGACGGCGCCATTCAGGGTGACATTCACCGGGCCGGTATCAAAGCGGATCGGTTGGTCTTTGGCGATACGCGCGCCCAGCACCGTCTGCCCGGCCGGTTGCTGTACAGGAGCCGGACCTGCCGGGATATTGACGGACAACTGATAGCTCACCATCTGATTCAACACCGGTATGATCTCAACGTAATAATCCTGCTGGGCGGGCAGTGTGATGGAGACTTCCTGTGCGGGTGACATATTCGTAAACACAGTGCCATCCGCCGCCCAGACGTTCAGGTAGGCACCGTTTGGCGGAACGGTGGTGATGGCAGCATTCAACGTCTGGCCGGCCATCGCGCCGAGCACAAAGCGCAGGGGCTGGTTGGGCAGCACTTCACCCGGTGTGTACCAACCGGTGGTATTGGGCTGGAACTGGATGCGGGTGGCCGCGGGCGGGGTGACCGGCGGCATGGTGACCGTCTGGCTGTAGGTGACCGCCGTCTGTGAGGTGTTGTGTAAACTCAGGTAATAGTCTTGAACGGTGGGAATAACGCCTTCCCAGCCGGCGATGCCGGGGGTTTCAGGGAGCAGAACAGTCCCGTTCGCGCCCCACAGTGACAGTGCCGCGCCGGAACCGGATTCGATCGTTGTCTGGATCTTTATCTTGCGGCCGGCTTCGGCTGTGAAGACCACCTGAACGCTGTCACCGGGTTGGATGTCAATGCGGCAAGCCCCGGCGAGTTGAAAAGAAAA
>CAYOKC010000038.1:26365-28099 GCA_964404415.1 uncultured Leptolinea sp.
CCGGGGGGCATCCGGTTTTACGGCCGGATGCGCGGGTGTCGCCGTGGGCGCCGGTGTGGCGGATGGCACGGGGGTATTGGTGGGCACAGCCGTCGGGGCGGGAGTTTGAGCAGCCTGGCAGGCGCTTAAAGTCAACGCGGCTATGATCAGGATCATACCGGTAAAACGGGTCGATGATCGCATATTGTCCTCTCGTGTCGCGGGTATGGGAAATGTGGATTGCGGGGGAAACCGGTATGCCGGTTGCGTAAGAATGGATTAATTATATCGAAGGAGCCGGTTTCCACCGCTTGAAAGATGGAAAAGAACCCGCTACAATCTGTAGCGTCAAATATTTTTTGGAAGAAATAATACGGCGTGACTGCCGGGAGGGAAACACCATGAAAGCCACATTACAAAAAACCTCGGCAAAAGCCGGGGGCATACTTCTGAAGATCCTCAGTTTCTTATTGACTGTCCTCTTGCTGCTTCCCCTGCTGCTGCTGCCCAACGCGACTGCCGTACCGGCGCCTGTCTGGGTGGTGTTGATGATCCTCGGGCTGGGCGCGCTCTGGCTGCAATTCGGAATGCGCCCCGCGTGGAAAGCCATGAGTTACGCACCAACCGCCGCGCTGCTTGTGCTTACACTGGCGATCATCCTTTCACAGGCGTTTGCCATGACGCCGCCCATCACCGGCGTTGACGGCAAACCGCTGCCCGGCAGCATCGCCACCCTCGAACAGGTGACGTTGAACGGCACCCGCCAGTGGGTTTCCATCCGCGGAAAGGATGCCACCAGGCCGGTGCTGCTCTTCCTGGCCGGCGGCCCCGGCGGCAGTCAACTCTCTACACAACGCTATGCTCTAGCCGGATTGGAAGACTATTTTGTGGTGGTCAACTGGGAACAGCCGGGCGCGGGAAAATCATTCAACGCGGTTGACCGTTCAAAACTGACCGTGGATGATTACGTCGTCTACGGGCACGACCTGGTAATGCAATTGCGCGAGCGCTTCCATCAAGAAAAAATTTACGTGGTGGGTGAATCGTGGGGCAGCGCGCTGGGCATTTTGATGGTGCAGCGCTACCCGGAACTGTTCCACGCGTTCATTGGCACCGGCCAGATGGTGGCCTTTACCGAAACTGACGTGATGTGCTACAACTTCGCCCTCGATTGGGCCAAAGAACGCGGTGACACCGCCAAGGTGGAAGAGCTCGTCAAACAGGGACCGCCGCCGTATTACGGTTCGGATGTCGCCTGGAAACAGGTGCCATACCTGCTGGATACCCTCGAGTATATGAACAGCAACCCGCAGATCAATGACAATGGCTTTAGCACCTGGCGGGACCTGGCCGCCCCGGAATACGGGTTGTATGACAAGGTGAGCTGGTTCCGGGGGGTCATTGAAACCCTGGGGTACGTTTACCCGCAATTGTGGGAGATTGACTTCCGCAAGCAGGCTGCGAAGCTGGATGTGCCGGTGTATTTCCTGATCGGCCGGCACGATATCAACGCGCCGGTAACGTTGACGCAGGAATATTACGATATTCTGGAAGCCCCGCACAAAGAGATTGTGTGGTTTGAACACTCAGGTCACAACCCGTGGGTTACTGAAGCGGATGAGTTCGTCAGGGTAGTGGTGGAGAAGGTGTTGAAAGAAAATCCTTAACACAGCATGATTATTCGCACTGGTAGGTTGGGTCATGACCCAACCTACACGGCCGGTATGATATTAACGCAGGAATATTACGATATCC
>CAYOKC010000039.1:0-10996 GCA_964404415.1 uncultured Leptolinea sp.
TCGATACCGATACCAATATCATCATCATGGCCGCCACCAACCGCCCCGATATCCTCGACCCCGCCCTGCTGCGCCCCGGCCGCTTTGACCGCCGCGTAGTGCTGGATCGCCCGGATGTTCGCGGCCGCGAAGCCATCCTCAAGGTTCATTCCAAAGGCAAACCGTTGGAACCTGCTGTTGACCTTGGCGTTATCGCCAAAGCCACTCCCGGCTTCGTCGGCGCTGACCTGGAAAACCTTGTCAATGAATCCGCTATTCTGGCGGCCCGCCGGAATAAGTCAACCGTCGGCCAGTCGGAATTTGAAGAATCCATCGAGCGCGTCATCGCCGGTCCGGAACGCAAGAGCCGCCTGATCAGCGAAGAAGAAAAACGCATCGTGGCCTATCATGAAGCCGGTCACGCTGTGGTGATGAATTCCATGCCCGAAGCTGACCCGGTACAGAAGGTCTCCATTATTGCCCGCGGAATGGCTGCCGGTTACACTCTGGCCCTCCCGCTGGAAGACCGCACTCTGACGCCCAAAAAGAAAATGATGGCCGAAATTGTCGGCCTGCTGGGCGGGCGTGCCGCGGAAGAAATTGTCTTTGACGATATCACCTCCGGCGCCTCCAATGATATTGAACGTGTCACCCACCTGGCACGCACCATGATCACCCGTCTGGGTATGAATGATGTCCTCGGCCCCATGGTCTACGGTCAGAAAGAAGAGCTCATCTTCCTGGGCCGCGAAATCTCCGAACAGCGCGACTACTCGGAAGAAGTCGCGGAACAGATCGACAAGGAAGTCCGCAAACTGGTCTGTGAATCCTATGAGAAAGCCAAGAGCATTCTCAATGAACACCGTGACAAACTGGATGCCGTCGCCAACCGACTTCTGGAAGTGGAAACGATCTCCAAAGAAGAATTTGAAAAGATCTTCCCGCCTCCAACGCCCAAACACAGCGGCACCCCGAAATACGCCGCGTAATATAAGACAGAAAAAGCTGGCCGCAAGCCAGCTTTTTTTTATTTCAGCAAGCGGACAGTTGGTTAATCGGTTACGATGCCTTTGCCAATCAAATAGGCTGACATCCGCCCCGCTAGATCGTCACCTGCGGGAAACCAGGCAATGCGTGGATCGTCCGGTTTGAACCAGTTGGCCTGCCGCCGGATATATTGACGGGTGTTGCGTTTGATCAGCATCACAGCCTCATCCAGGCTGTGTTTGCCGGTTAAGTACCCAGTGATCTCACGGTACCCGATGGCGCTAAGCGCGGGTGAATCCGGATTGATGCCGGAGGAGATCAGGTACCGCACCTCTTCCAAAAGCCCTGTGTTCATCATAATTTCGATCCGTAAGTCCACCCTCTCGTAAAGAGCGGGTCTATCCCACTGAATACCCATCAAAATGAAATTGAGACCTTCCGGCGGTTGTTTGCGGCGTTGTTCAGAAAACCGCCTGCCGCTGCTGAAGATCACCTCCAACGCGCGGATGCTGCGGCGTACGTTTTCAAACTGTACAATCTCTCCGGCAGCCGGGTCAAGCCGTGACAACACCTCGTGAATTTCTTTTGCGCCCAGCTCATTGGCCCAATCCTCAAGGCAGCGGCGCAGGTTCTCGTCAACAGGTTCTTCGGGGATCGTCCACCCTTCGATCAACCCCCATACATACTGACCGGTGCCGCCCACCACTAAGGGCAGCCTGCCGCGGTTATGAATATCTTCAATGCATCCCATGGCGGCTTCCTTGAAGCGCGCCAGCGACCAGATGTCTTCAGGCTGCGACACATTGATCAAATGATGCGGCGCCTGGGTCATTTCATAATTCGTCGGCTTGGCTGTACCGATATCCATGTGTTCATAGAACTGCCGGGAATCGGCGGAAATGATCTCTCCATTAAACCGCCGCGCCAGTTTTATGGATACTTCAGTTTTTCCGCTGGCGGTAGGACCAACGATCACAATGACTGGTTTTCCGGTAGTCATAATCCGTTTACCGCGTTTTCATAATGTTTGAGTTCAAAACGGTTCGCCCCGCGATCCAACGCTATGATGGCGATGACATCAATTTGCCAGTCAAGCGCCGGACCGGCATTAATTTCATCCAGGTAAGTCTGGGCACAATTGATCAGGTGTTCCTGCTTAAGGGGCGTCACCGCTTCTTCCGGAAACCCGTAGCTTTTTCCCGAGCGTGTCTTTACCTCAACAAAAACCAGTGTTTCCATCCGGGTGATGATCAGGTCTACTTCCCCGTATGGTGACTTCCAGTTGCGGGCCTCAATGGTATACCCGTTCGCCAGAAGATAATCAGCCGCGACCTGTTCGCCCCATTTTCCCAGACTCTGGTTATGTGTTTTTTTTTCTGATTCCATGATTCCATCGGGTTCATCAAGCCGGAGGGCTTTGGAGATTTTCACAAATCGTGCTACACTAACTTTCAATTCTACCGTAAACCTATTAGAGTCAATATAAAAAATGCCTATTGTTGAAACGATCGCCATTGGTACAGAACTCCTTCTGGGAGAAATACAGGATACAAACACGCATTATCTGGCCCGGCAGTTCCGGAACGCGGGGATAAACTTTTTCAGGGCCACTATCATCGGTGACAATGCATCGCGCATCGCGCAGGTAATAAAAGAAGCAGCGTCACGATCGGATATTGTGATCACATCCGGCGGGTTGGGCCCCACAGTGGACGACCCGACCCGCGAAGCTGCCGCGTTGGCCTCAGGTGTGGATCTCGAGTTCCATGAAGAACTCTGGGAACAGATACAGGAACGTTTCCGGCGTTTTGGTCGTGCCCCCACCGAAAACAACCGCCGTCAGGCGTATATCCCGGCCGGCGCGACAGTGATCAACAACCCGGTGGGTACTGCCCCGGCATTCTGCACTCCGGTGGGATCGGCTCTGGTCATTTCGCTTCCGGGTGTTCCCCGTGAACTGGAAACCCTTTTTGAAGATGCCGTGCTGCCGCTTCTGCGTGACCGCTTCCATCTGAAAACGGTGTTCCGCTCTGTGGTGTTGCACGCCGCAAGCGCGGGCGAATCACAGATTGACGAATGGGTGGCCGACCTTGAAAAAGGCGAAAACCCTACGGTTGGTCTACTCGCCCACCCCGGTGTGACCGACATCCGGGTGACAGCCCGCGCGGATACGGAAGAAGAAGCAGACCGCATGGTAAACGAGGTACGTAATGAGGTCATCCATCGGCTGGGTGTTCATTATTTCGGTGATGATAGTGTGACCCTGGAATCTGTTGTCAATGATATGCTGGCACAAATGGACTGGCGCGCGTTTCTTTTCCTGCACGGTTTCGATGAGAATCTGGAACACCGGGTGGAGAATTTCATGCCCCGGCACATTTACGCGTTCAATACCAGTGACGATAATCCGTCGTCACCTGAACTGGAAATAGCCCGGGCTTCCGGCTACCAGATCACTATCCGGGCGGATCTGTTTAGAGGCCAGGACAAAACCAATCTGGCCTTCACAATAACCACGCCGGATGGTGAAGAATCCGTTCTGCGGTCGCATGGTGGTCACCCCCGGTTGGCACAGCAATGGGCAGAAAATATCCTGTTGGATTTTATCCGGCGATATCTATACAATAAAAACAATCAGTAGAGAAAGGAAAAAATGAAAACTGTTGATCTGATCCTCACCAATGCGGTCGTCTTGACGATGGATAAAGAATTTCACACCTATGAACCGGGTGCTGTGGCTGTTTCCGGAAATTCGATCGCGGCAGTAGGGATGGAAGCGGACATACTCAAAGAGTACTCCGCCTCAAAGAAAATCGATTGCAACCGGAAGGTCCTGATCCCCGGATTGGTCAATGCGCACACGCACGTCCCCATGACGCTCCTTCGTGGGCTGGCAGATGACCTTCGGCTGGATGTCTGGTTGATGGGTTATATGATGCCGGTGGAACGCGAATTCGTTTCACCGGATTTTGTCGAACTGGGAACAAAACTCGCTTGCGCGGAAATGATCCGCTCCGGGGTGACCAGTTTCGCGGATATGTATTACTTTGAAGACCATGTCGCCCGCGCCACTGAAGTATCCGGTGTGCGCGGTGTCTGCGGCCAATCTGTAATGAAATTCCCGGCCCCTGATGCCAAATCCTATGAAGAAGGATTGGCACTTGCCCGCGAATTTATTCTGAAATGGAAAGATAATGACCTTATCGTTCCGGCGGTCGCCCCGCACGCGCCGTACACCTGTACGCCTGAAATTATGGAGGCATCCGCCGCGCTGGCCATTGAATTTGACGTTCCGCTGCACATGCATCTGGCAGAAACCGCCAGTGAAGTGGAAAACATCCGTAAGGAACATGGTATTCCGGTAATTCCGTACGTGAAGAAATCCAATTTGCTGGATGCCAAAGTTATCGCGGCGCATTGTGTCCATATTGACGAAGGTGAGATCCGCTCGTTGTTGCATGCCAAAGCCGGTGTGGCGCACAATCCGTCATCCAATATGAAACTTGCGTCCGGTATCGCGCCGGTCAAGCGCATGCTGGAACAGGGTGTCAATGTGGGTATCGGTACCGACGGTCCGGCGTCCAACAATGATCTGGATATGTTCGAGGAAATGCGCCTGGCGTCCTTCCTCGCCAAAGTCAATTCCGGTGACCCCACCACACTGCCCGCCCGCACCACCCTGCTTATGGGTACCCGGCTCGGGGCACAGGCGTTGCATATCGGTCACCTGACCGGTTCCATTGAAGCCGGCAAACGCGCGGACTTTGTCCTCGTTGACCTTTCTCCGCTACACAATTCACCGCGCTTTGAACGCGATCCCCACAACCTGTATGCCCAGATTATTTATGCCGCCAAGTCAAACGATGTATCTGATGTGATGATCAACGGCAAATGGGTAATGCAGGACCGTAAACTGACTACTTTGAATGAAGAAGAACTCCTCAATGAAGCCCGTGACTATGCGCGCAAGATTGACAGCTTCCTGATCAACCGCGAACAGTCCGTTCTGTCAAAATTGATCGCCATTGGCGGAGCAACCGAAGAGGAAAGCTTCGAAGTTCAGGCGAAAGTATCCATCCCGTCTACGGAACCGGTTCTGGCTGCCATCAACAGTAACCCCGAAGTCAGCATCACCCGCACCCGCCATTACCGCCAGTACGACACGTACATGAAATTCGACGATCCGTCTCAGGGTTATGTGCGCTACCGTGAAGACCATTCCGTGACGGATACCGGTGAGATCACAGGTGTCCGCAGCCGCCTGACGCTAGTCGGCCAGACGCGCGAACATCCTTTCAAAGAAGATGTACTTCTCTCTCGAAGCCGCTACCTGGCACCGGCAACCCAGAGCCTGCGTTTCTACAAAGAGTACTTCAAGCCTCAGAAGACATTCGAAATTGAAAAGAACCGCATGCGCTACCTGGTGACATACAAAGAAACTGAATTCTTCATCAATGTTGATAACTTCACCCTGCCGGAACTCGGCTGCTTCCTCGAAGTAAAAAGCCGCACATGGAGTCAACAGGATGCCAGGAAGAAAGCCCGGCTTGTTCAGGACCTGATCAAAGCGTTGGGCGCGTCACCGAAAGATCTTGTTTCGCAGGATTATTTTGAGATGGTGGACAAGAAATAATAATGGCTAAAGACAAGGGAACTTTGAATATGAACAATGCCCCAACGGATACGTTAAAAGTTCTCTTTGCCGCTTCCGAAGCAGAACCGTTTGTCAAAGTCGGCGGATTGGGAGACGTGGCCGGTACACTGCCGGGCGCGCTTGTCTCTTATTTTCAAGAGACACCCGATCTGCCGGCTTTGGATTTCCGGCTTTTTATCCCGTTCCATAGCAAAATACCCGCCTCCAAATTTCAGATCGAGAAAATCGCCACCATCGATGTGCCTTCCAGTGGTGACCCCATACCGGCGCATTTCTATTTATGTGAAGATTTGAAATACCCGGTATACCTGATCGCTGGTGAACCCCTGCCGGCTGATGGACCCGTTTATGACCCCAATGCGGTTGTGGATGGGAAGAAATTCACGTTCTTCTCACTGGCCGTTCTGGAATTCTGCCAGCAAAATTCGTGGATCCCGGATATCCTCCACGCGAATGACTGGCATACCGCTGTTCTCCCCCATCTGATCCGGGAACGGAAAGAATACAAAGAACTCTTCAGCCAAACCAAAACCATGCTGAGCGTGCACAACCTGCCCTTTATGGGTGGAGGATCACAGGCCGGCTTGCTGGAAATGGGGATCAAACCTTCCAAAGATTTTCGCCTGCCCAAATGGTCAAGACACATGCCGCTGCCCATGGGACTGGCGGCCTCTGACCGTATTCTGGCCGTGTCGCCGGGTTACGCCCGTGAAATGTTGACCCCGGAGTACGGCTGCGGGTTGGACGGCTTCCTCTTCACCGTGACCGAAAAATTGGGTGGGATATTAAATGGACTTGACACCGCGCTGTGGGATCCGTCACATGATCCGCTTCTGGTCAAAAAGTATTCCTCCGTCACCATTTCAAAACGGGCAAAAAATAAGGAAGAAATTCTTACCCGCCTCGGGTTGGAATATCAGCCGCGCACGCCGATGATCATTATGGTCACCCGCATTGACCAGCAAAAAGGCATTGATATCGCCCTCAAAGCCCTTGAGAGCATCATGGAGCGCAAATTCCAGTTGATCATCCTTGGTGTGGGTGATCCTTCGCTGGAAGACGCCTGCAAGGCGCTGGAAGAACAATACCCTGACCGTGTACGCCTTCTTCAACGCTTTGACCAGACTCTCTCGCACCAGTTGTATGGCTCCGGTGACATCATACTTATCCCCTCGCGTTATGAACCCTGCGGCCTTACGCAGATGATCTCGATGCGCTACGGATGCGTTCCTGTGGCGCGCAATACCGGCGGTCTCAGTGACACGATCTTTGACACAGCACCGGAAAGCGGGCAGACCGGCTTCCTGTTCCAGGAGACAACGCCGGAATCATGCGCCGGGGCTATAGAACGCGCGCTGAATATGTTCATCAACCAGGATTTCTGGCTGCGAATCCAGAAAAACGGGATGAAAACGGATTTTTCCTGGAAAAACTCCGCAAAGAAATACGCTGAAGAATATCTCACACTCCGGAAAACACAATGAAAACTCGCGCCATCATACTTGCCGGCGGCGAAGGTACCCGCCTCGGCGTCCTCACAGCCAAACGCACAAAACCGGCAGTCCCTTATGCCGGAAAATACCGCATCATTGATTTCGCGTTATCCAATTGCGTGAACTCACGGATCTTCGATGTATTGATCATCGCCCAGTACCGCCCCCACTCACTTATCGAACACATCGGATCCGGCGGTCCCTGGGATCTGAACCGTGACTTTACCGGCGGCGTGAGAATTTACACACCCTATAAAGCCAGCCAGTCCGGCTGGTTCACTGGCACAGCAGATGCCGTCCAACAGAACTTCAGCTTCATCCGCCGGGGTGACCCCGACCTGCTGCTGATACTTTCCGGCGACCACGTATACAACATGAATTTTGAACCGATGATCGAGTACCATCTCTCACATAACGCCGATATGACCATGGGAACCATCCGGGTACCGTTGGAAGAAGCTCACCGCTTTGGCATCGTATCCGTTGACGGGAACAACCGCGTTACGTCTTTTGAGGAAAAACCGGCCAATCCTTCGTCAAACCTGGTCAATATGGGGATCTATTTGTTTAAAACTGAGTTCCTCGATGATACCCTCTGGGCGGATCACCAGAATGAACAATCCTCGCATGATTTCGGCAAAGATATTATCCCCAAACTGATCGCGAAAGGGAAAAGCGTTTATGCGTTCCCGTATGAAGGGTACTGGGTTGATGTTGGAACCGTAAAATCCTACTGGCAGGCGCAGATGGACCTGTTGGAGGAACCACCCTCACTTGACCTGAATAACCGCGACTGGGTCATCCATACCCGCACGGAAGAAAGGCCGCCTGTACGCGTTAATCACGGGACAGTCATTGAAAACAGCATGGTGGCGGATGGCTGCACGATCAGTTCAGGCGCGCGGATCATCCACAGCATACTCGGGCCGGGAGTCTTTGTGGGAGAAAATGTCTCCATAACAGACTCGATTATTCTTACCGATTCTGTTATCGGGAAGAATTCAATTCTGAACCGGGCCATTCTGGATAAGCGAATTACCCTCGGCGCCAATTGCGTGATCGGTGAACCGGAAGATGAGAATATTTCTATGGTCGGAAAAAACAGTTATGTGCCATCAGGAATGGTCATCCAACCCGGTGGTATGATCGGCACGGATGTGATTGAATCAGACTATACTGAAAATGTTATCAGCTCCAATCAAACCCTTTTAACCCGGAGATCTTCACATGAATTATGAACGTCAGGCAGGTATTCTGCTCCACCCGACCAGTCTCCCTGGTCCTGATGGCATCGGAGACCTGGGGCCGGCCGCGTATCAGTGGGTTGACAGCCTCAAGAAGGCCGGATTCTCATTGTGGCAGGTACTTCCGCTTGGACATACTGGCTATGGTGATTCACCTTATCAATGCTTCTCCGCATTCGCCGGAAATCCGTACATGGTCAGCCCTTCACTGCTGCTGGAAGATGGGCTGCTGCACCGCAGTGATCTGAATGAACGGCCGCTTCTCCCCGCCGATCATGTTGACTTCAACGCGGCGGTCAAATGGAAAAACAGCCTGCTCCAAACTGCCTATGACCGTTTCATAAAAATACACCCGCCCCTGATGGTGGATGAATTCGAAGAATTCCAGCAGGAAGAGGAACGGTGGCTGAACAATTTCAGCCTGTTTATGGCGATTAAAGAGTCCATGGGCGGGATTGCCTGGATCGATTGGCCGGTTGAATTCCGTAAACGCGAGACATCTTCCATTGAAGAATACATCCGCAACCATACGGAAGAAATCGACTATCACAAATTCCGTCAATTCCTGTTCTTCAGGCAGTGGAAAAAACTGCGCTCGTATGTCAATGAGTCCGGGATAAAAATCATTGGCGATATCCCCCTGTTCGTCTCGTATGATTCGGCGGATGTGTGGGCCAACCCGGAACTCTTCTTCCTCGATCCCGATGGCAAAACCACCGTTGTTGCCGGCGTTCCGCCGGATTACTTCTCAGAAACCGGGCAGTTGTGGGGTAACCCGCATTACCGCTGGGATTATCACAAACAGACGGGTTATGCCTGGTGGATCGACCGGCTCAAGGCGAATCTGTCACTGTATGACTTCATCCGATTGGACCACTTCCGTGGTTTCTATGACTACTGGGAAGTGCCTGCCGGTGAAAAAACTGCCGTCAAAGGCCGTTGGGTACTAGGCCCGGGCGCGGATTTCTTCAACAAAGTGCTCGATACACTGGGCAGCCTGCCGATCATCGCCGAAGATTTGGGCGACATCCGTCAGGAAGTCTTCGATTTGCGTGACAGGTTCAACCTGCCCGGCATGAAGATCTTTCAATTCGCCTTCGCGGATGACCCCACCGATCCTTTCCTGCCGCATAACTATCCCGTCAATTGCGTGGCATACACGGGAACACATGACAATGACACATCCATCGGCTGGTACAACTCTGCGCCCGAAGTAGAGAAAGATTTCTGCCGCCGGTATCTTGCCTGTGACTGGATGGGCATTCCCTGGGAGATGATCCGCGCTGTATGGCAATCATCTGCCCGCATCGCCGTCGCGCCGCTGCAGGACTTCATGAGCCTCGACACAACCGCCCGCATGAACTATCCCGGACGGCTTGGCGGGAACTGGCGGTGGCGTATGGTATCCCACGAGCTCTCGGACGAGTTGATCCGAAGAACCCGTGAGATCAACTGGTTATATAACCGCCTGCCTGAACTTCAAAAGAAAAAGAGAAAAGGCTATTGATCATTGCCGCGAGGCAATGTAAATTCCCGACAAAATGATGATCCCACCGGTCAATTCCCAGACGGTGGGAATTTCTTTTAAGAATATGGCCGCGAGAATTGTTGAACCCACAGGTTCACCCAGCAGAACGATAGCCACCAGCCCAACCGGCAAATAAGCCAAAGCCCAGTTCAAACTTGTGTGCCCGACAATTTGCGGGAAGACCGCCAGCGCGAGGCAGAAAGCATAGGCGGCCGGGGAGTACGGATAAAAGCTCTTACCCGCCATGAAAGCGAACAAGATCAGGAACAAGCCGGCACAGGCGAAAATACAGTAGACATAAACCGAAAGGTTCACTGTTTTTCGCAAAATTCGACCGATGATTAAATAGCACCCGGCGCAAATCGCCCCGAGCAACGCGAGCCCATTCCCGAATAACGCGTTTGTTGAAGCCTGTCCGCTGCCGGGGTGGCAGGCCAGTCCAGAAAAAGTTATGACACACTCCCCCGCCAGGCTTACGATCATTCCTCCGGCGATGGCTACGGCCAATCCGATCACCGTCATCCGGCTGGAACGTTCTTTCAATATGAACGGCGAGAACAACGCCACCCATATCGGTGTGGTGGTGACCAACACGACAGAGCTGGAAACACTGGTGTATTCCAGTGATGTGATCCATGACGCGAAGTGGATGGCAAGCAACAATCCTGCGGCGGCTATCCTCAGCCAGTCTGCCCGATTAATGGCGCGGATCTCTACACCGTGCTTCCGAAGGACGAAAGGAGTCATTAAAAGTGACGCAAGTCCCAGCCGGAAGGCCGCGATCACCAGCGAAGGCATTTCCTGCTGCGCGTACCGGATGAACAGTGACGCTGATGACACGGCCAGAATTCCGACCCCCAGAATAAAAACCGGTGACCTGTACCAGGTTGTACAAAACTTCTTATTTTGATCCATGTTGCTTGACAAAGCTTAACCCGCTGAATAGAATTTTATTAGGATTGTTTATCTCTAATTTGTAGATATTCAAATCACATTACTGCCAGACTTTCCTGAGGAGGAATATATCATGCCATTTGAACAGGTAAAATTATCATACGCTTTTGACGCTCTCGAACCGCATATCGATGCCAAAACGATGGAAATCCATTAT
>CAYOKC010000039.1:11006-18367 GCA_964404415.1 uncultured Leptolinea sp.
AAATAATTAAATTCTTTTGTTAATAATTTTTTGTTTATAGGTGTATAATCATCAATTGTTGTAGGTTTTGAAATTTCAATATTAAATTCAGATGGCCAAGTCATTTGACCAAAAATGCCACCTATTTGAACAACCTGAACACAGCTGTTCAGAAACATCCGGAATTGTTCGAGAAAAAACTTGAAGCACTCCTTTCCGATCTGGATAAGGTTCCGGAAGATATCCGCACGGCTGTACGCAATAATGGTGGCGGAGTTTACAACCACAATGTGTATTTTGAACAGCTTGGCCCAAAAGGCGGCGCGCCCAAAGGCAAACTGGCCGATGCCATCAACGCAGCATTCGGTTCGTTTGACAACTTCAAAGCCGAAATGGAAAAAGCCGGTCTGGGCCGCTTTGGCAGCGGCTTCGCCTGGCTGTGCCAGAAAAAAGACGGTTCCCTGGTGATTATGTCCACCCCCAACCAGGATACTCCGTTGGCTGAAGGATTGAAGCCGTTGTTCACTGTCGACGTGTGGGAACACGCATATTACCTGAATTATCAGAACCGCCGGGCGGAATATTTATCCGCGTTCTGGAATGTGATAGACTGGGATGTAGTGGAAAAACGTTTCTAAATCAGCGTCTCATGGAGGAAGCATGGCTCATGTAATTACCAGTCTATGTGTGCGCGAAGGCAGTTGCGCTACGGTGTGCCCGGTGGAATGTATCGTCCCCGGTAAACCATCAGACCAGTATCCGTGGTTTTACATTGACCCCGATACCTGCATTGACTGCGATGCCTGCACCCCGGAATGCCCGAGCCATGCCATATTTACTGGCGACGCGGTTCCCTCTGCGTATAAAGCAAAAGGCGGTGAAGTCCTCTCCATGCCGAAGGGAACCCCCGGTTTTCCTGAAAAATACTCAGGCAAAGACCATGACGCGGATCCGGTTCATCTGGAAGCCACACGAAAACTGGCGCCCGGAGAAATAGTTGACCTGACGCCAGCCATCCAGGCAAACGCGGATTATTTTTCTGAAGGTCCGGGTTACAGGGCAATCATGTAGTTCCGATAATAAAAAAGAATTAAAATGAGCGGAAAATCCGCTCATTTTTTATGTCCGGATTCAAGCCAAGTAAGGGTAGAATTTGACCATATTTAGAAAAGGGGTAACAGGATGACAGAAGATACCCGGTACCGTGTGGAAAAAGATTCCCTGGGCGAGGTCAACGTCCCGGAAGACAGATTGTACGGCGCGCAAACGCAGCGCGCTGTGGCTAACTTTCCCATCAGCGGCCTCAAACCCCGGCGGGCGTTCATCTGGTCTATGGGAGCTATCAAGCTGGCAGCCGCCCGGGTGAACCAATCCCTTGGACTTCTATCACCCGCTTTTTCAGATGTCATTCAGAAAGCATCCAAAGAAATCATGGAAGGCCGGTGGGATGACGAGTTCGTAGTCGATCCGTATCAGGCTGGCGCCGGAACCAGCCACCATATGAATGTTAACGAAGTGACGGCAACCCGCGCCAACCAACTTCTGGTAAAAGAAGGCATCAAAGGATTGGTCAATCCGAATGATCACGTGAATATGGCGCAATCCACCAATGATGTGATCCCTACGGCCATCCGCCTGGGCTGCCAGTGGCGGTTGGACGAGCTGGATGAAGCTCTTCTGGGTGTGGCAAACGCGTTCGCCCGTAAATCAGTGGAATTCGATTCCATTGTGAAATCCGGCCGCACCCACCTTCAGGATGCTGTCCCTGTGCGGCTCGGGCAGGAATTTGCCGCCTATGCTGAAGCCATCCGCCGTGACCGGGAGCGCTTACTCCAGTCCGCCGAAGGGCTGTACAGGTTGGGGATTGGCGGAACGGCCGCAGGTTCAGGCCTGAACGCGCACCCGGATTATGCCGCCCGGATGGTGAAGGAACTGTCAGAGATCACCGGAAAACAACTTATTCTTTCAAACAACCTGTTCGAATCCATGCAGTCCATGGCAGATTTCACCGCCTTCAGCGGCGCGCTGCGCACCTGCGCAGTGACGTTCACACGCGTCGCCAATGATATGCGCTTGCTGTCATCCGGACCGGCCAGCGGGCTTGACGAGATCCATCTTCCGGCCGTGCAACCCGGTTCCAGCATTATGCCGGGAAAAGTCAACCCGGTGATGGCCGAAATGTTGAACATGGTCATGTACCAGGTTATGGGAATGGATCATGCCGTGACCGCCGCCTCGGCGGCCGGTCAGCTTGAATTGAATGTGATGATGCCGCTGATCGCCCATGACCTGTTTGAGATGATGCACATCATGATCGCGGCAGTTAACGCGTTTACCGTCAATTGCGTGGATGGAATCACCGCCAACTCCGACCGCTGCCGGTACTGGCTGGAACGCAACACCATTCTGGTAACCGCTCTTAATCCATTGATCGGTTACCACGCGGGGGCAAAACTCGCCCAGGAAGCCCGCCGTAAAGAATTATCGATACTAGCGGTAGCAGAACAACAGATCGAACAGGGAAAACTCACCCGTCTGGATGGCACACCCCTCACCCTGCAGGAAATAAAAACCGCCCTGCAGTCGGTGGATGCCATGACGCGGGGCGGTTTGATGTCAGATTGATCCGGGTATCAGTCAGTCTTTTTAGTACCCCGCGCGGATTTTAATAACGCGTTGCTTCGGTACGCGTAGACAGCCGCTCCCACCAGACCTGCCTGGTTGAGCATTTGCGCAGGGATAATATCCGCGCGGGTTCGCAGGTACATTTCAAACTCGCTAAAGTACTTGCTCGTACCACCCCCGATAATGAATACATCGGGAGAGAATAGTTTTTCATAAGTGCTGAGCACTTCCTGGAAGCGCATAGCCCATTCTTCCCAGGACCACTTCTTGCGTTCCCGGGCCGCGTCAGAGGCACGACGCTCGGCATCTTTTCCGCGTATCTCAATATGCCCGAATTCCGTATTTGGGAAGAGGTGCCCGTCAATGAAAATAGCAGACCCGATCCCTGTACCAATGGTCAGCAATGCTACAACACCGTGTTTGTATTTTCTTCCGGCACCAAATTGCATCTCCGCCATGCCAGCAGCATCCGCGTCATTCAATACGTAGGATTTACACCCTGTAGCCGCAGATAAAAGCGCGCTGACATCCTTGCCGATCCAACTCTCATGAATATTAGCCGCGGAATACGCCACTCCATGGTGAACAACAGCCGGAAATCCCGCTCCCAGCACCCCCTTGTATCCAAAATGTTTCACTACCTGGCCTATTACATCAGCCACATCATTCGGTTTTGCTTCGTCAGGCGTGGGCAATCTAAACCGGTCGGAAACCAACGTACCGGTCGTAACATCAATCAAAGCGCCTTTGATTCCAGAACCACCAATATCCAGACCCAGTACTTCCATTTTCCCTCCAGAGATTAATGAACCGGATTATTGACATCCGTTCATTGAGTGTTCTTCGATCGTCTCAGAAAACACATGCTTGCCTGAGTTATCACAGGCGGCTCTAAAGTAGAGGAACGTTGATTCTTCCGGAAACGCCACCGCGTTGAGAGAAGCTTCATCCGGATTCGCGATTGGTGTCGGCGGCAATCCATTAATTATATATGTATTATAGGGTGATTGTATTTGCAAGTCCTGAAAAGTTAACGGGCTTTTCCACCAACCCCATTCCGGGCTGAAACCCAGGCTGTATTGCACTGTCGGGTCTGTTTGCAGCGGCATCCCCTGGTTCAACCGGTTGATAAAAACCGACGCGATCAGCGGTTTTTCTTCATCCAGCACAGCTTCACGCTGGACGATGGAGGCCAGTGTAACCGCCTGGTAGACAGATAATCCATGCGCGGCAAACGCTTCACGTTTTTCTGGAGTAACTTTTTGTTTGAAGCGTGATAGAAAAGTACCAATGAATTCATCCAGCGATACATCGCGCCGAAACGCGTATTTCCCCGGGAAGAAAAATCCTTCATGCGTGAGAGCTTCACCACCGGCAATGCCCGGATCCATCATCGGGCTTGCTGCTACGGCCAGGAAGTCCTCCTGCGAAATGGATAGCCCGGAAGTGGGCAGGGCTCCCGCGATCTCTTCCATCCGCCAACCGGGGAGTATGACAAAATCCACCAGAATGGAGCTTGCATCCTGCAGAATAAACAATACATCACGCATAGAGCTTCCGGCGGCAAAATTGTATTTGCCCGGCAATATCTGGCGGTCAACTCCTCTATAGATCAACAAATTCCGGAAAAGTTTTTTGTCGCTAATAATTCCCTGGAATGCCATTCCGTCGATGATCTGGTCAATACTCTGACCGCTCTCAATCACGAAATTCACATCCTGAACAAAACGCTCCTTCTGGAAGATCTTTCCCTGGTTCAGAAAAAATTGCATCTCGTAATACCGAACCTGATTAGTTGTCAAAGCCGCGTCAGGCCGGCCGATCATGGTCTGAACCTGCTGCTCCAGCGCGTTAAAACCGAGAAATGTCAGCCCTACCAGGCAGATCAGAAAAATGACGGTTACTATTCGAATTATTGAGCGGCGGGGAGCCCTGTCGGGTGATTGGGTCATGGTGGTGGTAGTTGGTCAAAGAAGGATTGCAGAATGATTTCTGCCGCCAGCGCGTCCTGGTGACCGCCGCGGTCCTTGCGCGAAAACCCCGATTGCAGCGCCGCGTCACGGGCGTCTACCGTGGAGAGGGCTTCGTCTACATATTCTACCGGAAGTCCGCCGGCTTCCTGCAAAGCCGCTCCGAATGTCAGTGAATGGCGCCCCATCGAGTTCGGTGACCCGTCTTCCTGGTAGCTTACCCCGATGACAAAACGGGTTGCCTGATTCTCTCCGGCGATCTTCAGGATCTTCTCAATATCCAATTTACGTGATTGATGGTTGATCACTCCCACCCGGCGCGCCAGCCGTGTCTCCAGGCTGCCTGCCGCCAGGCCTATACGCTTTTCTCCGAGGTCAATGCATAGGTATTTTGTCATGGCGTTCTGACATTGATCCTGGTCTCAATCAGGGGTAAAACAGGCATCCACGTGGGCCAGGTTTCGATGGATGTTGGCTTATCCGTAAGTACCAGAATGGAAATCATGGCAGATGCCAGGTCACGTTCACGGCCTGTGATCACCCTGCGGATCTTTGCGGTATTAACGATCGGGATCATTTGCCCTTTGATCATCGCTGTTAATTTGACACGGTTGTTGATCCGGTCATATTCCTGCTCAAGTATCTGAACATCGATCGGCTGCCTTTCGGAAATCTGCCATCCCGGCAGCAACCGGTTCGCTTTCAGCAACGCGCCGGCCTGTTCGGTAAATTGACGGTGGTCAATCACCAGGGCGGAATACTCCGCAGTCTGTTTGATCCGGGCTGTCACACCGGCTTCTCCCGCCTGCGGGGTAACGGTTTCGCTTTCAATTCTTCCCGGTTTAATAGAAGAAACCAACAAAATCTGATCGGGGGATAATTCCGCGGTCATTTTTTCTTCCGCCTGTCGGACAGCCATTTTTTGCAGGTCACCCCGCAAGGCTACAATGTCATCCGTTGACGGCGCGGGAATTTCACGGTCAGTCCCGCCCGAAATAGGCGCCGGGTTCGTCATCTGAATTTGCAGACCGATCTCCCCATCCATGCGGGTGACGGTGTTCTCAGGGGAATTTCCGGATTCTCCGGCATACATGGCTTCGATCTCCACACCTTCCTGTGTTCCTTCCGCCGGAATAACTGCGTCAGACATAATGGTGTATCGGCTGGGTGGAATGGCCGTGTTGAAAACGATGGTCTTCGCTTTGATGACGATCTCTTTATCCGTCAGATTGGTTATTGAAAGCTTTCCGGTGGCTTTTTTATTCGGAGCATTTGTAACTCCGGTAGCAGGTCTGCTGGTTTCGGTTTCCAGACTTGTGGTGAACACCGTTCCGTGAAGAATCCCCGGGTTGGCGGCTCCTGTTGAGCCGTTGTCAACGGTGAAATCCACCGTCATTTCCTGAGCCTGGCTCACCGGGTAGATCTTGACTTCAGCCGTGGGCAGGATGAACAGGCAGATCGCCGCCACAGAAAGCACGCCAGCGGATAATAACGCGATCCTGACCGCCAGCGGCAGCGGGCGTTCCTTTGACCGTACAGGCCGGTCAACCCGTAGATCTTCCACGGTGACCATTTCCTGCGGTTTTTCAGGCAAGTTGGAAGAAAACCAACGCCTTCTCCGCCTGTCCCATCCTTTACGCATGGCCTTATTCACCGATTCAAAAATTGGGATCTGCAATTCATCCGCTTCGGCACATACCACAGGATCGTCACACACAATTCCCAGCCGTGATCCCTGCGAGGTACATGTGCGTTTTACCAACACCAGGTCGATCTTGCGGTCAAACAGTTCATGGTTTACCGGCCAGACAAGCAGCACCCGGCTGGCTTTACCCCAGGTGACCTTATCTCGAATGGAACCGGCATCTTCGGTCCGGTCGAGTTGAATCACAAGTGTTTTCATGCGCGCGCCCGGCTCCCTGATTTAAGACTTTCGACTTCGTTCGGGGTCAGGTAACGCCATTCACCAGGCTGCAATCCCTCAGTAGTTATGTTTCCAATGGCTATGCGAAAAAGACGAAGCGTAGGGAAACCTACGGCTGCCGTCATCCGCCGAACCTGCCGTTTTTTGCCTTCGCGCAGCACGATCTGAACCCAGCTCACAGGTCCCTTGCGGGTTCCCGGAACGTCACGTTCCAGCAAACCGGGGTCGTCTATTCTCATGGTCTGGCAGCGTTTTGTTTTCACTCCCTCTATTATCACCCCCCGGCTCAATTCCGCCAGGGCGTCATTTGTAATTACTCCCAGCACCATCACTAGATACGTCTTGGGAATATGGTGATCCGGTTGTGTGATCCGGCTGATCAGTGGGCCGTCATTTGTTAGAATAAGAGCGCCCTCGCTGTCGTAATCCAGACGCCCGGCCGCGTATACATCAGGCACAGGGATATACGCCTGCAATGTCGGCCGTCCTTCAGGATCGACAAAATTGGACAGGACGCCGTAGGGTTTGTTGAAGAGGATGTACAGAAGTTTTTTTGATTTGTCCAAGGTTCACCAGACTCACTATAATTATAAAAACAATCAGGGAAAACCTCGAATGAAAAAGATACTAATATTGACGGGAATTTTTGGTTTTCTGATGGCCTGCAACTTTGTCAGCGCCGCCAATCCCGTGCGCAAAGACACAGTCGCCACACAGGTGGCGGAACAGTTGACCGCCTCGCCGATCTTCACAGTCACTGATACACCCGACCTGACATCCACAGCTTCAGCGGCGGCTCCCACGGCCACCGAAACCGCGATACCCGTCCCCACCGCCACAGAGACCGCTACGCTGTCACCCGA
>CAYOKC010000039.1:18377-26905 GCA_964404415.1 uncultured Leptolinea sp.
CCCGCGTCAGGCTGGGCGTCCCTACATGGAAAGAGACCTTTGACAAGGCCAATCAAAACTTTTACCAGTTCGAAGATGACCAGAAACGTTTCGCCTATGATAACGGCACTCTGGCTATGACAGCCAAGAATGCCAACGGCTGGATGAGCTGGAGCATGAGCTATCCCAAACCGAAGAATTTTTATCTAGAAGCCACATTCCAGACCGAAACCTGTTCGGGCGCTGACCAATACGGCATGGTATTCCGCGCGCCGGATTACAATGACGGGTACTTTCTGGGTATCAGTTGTGACGGAAAATACTCGCTGCGGATCTACTCTCAAAAGGGTATGCTCATCCCCTGGACGGCCAACCCGGCCATCCATGCCGGCCCCAACCAGGTCAACCGCATTGGCATCCTCGCACAGGATGACCGCTACGCTTTATATGCGAACGGCGTAATGCTGCAGCAAACCCTGGAACAAACCTACCTCGAAGCCGGCCTGTTCGGAACATATATCGCCTCGATCAACACGCCGAATTTCACCGTACGCATGGATGAGATTAATCTCTGGAACCAATGAACCGCGAAAAATCCGAGTAATAAGGCGGGATGCAACGTGAAAAATCAAAACATCGGAGCTTTCTTTTCGGCATGGACCTGACGCCGCTGCAAAACCAAATCCTTGAATTTCCGTTGGAAAAGAAAATCTTCCTGCGCGGCCCATCGGGAACCGGTAAGTCAACGGCCGCGATCACCCGCATTGAACAGATGATCTCGCGGGGCACACCGGTGGAATCCATCCTGGTGTTGATTCCCCAGCGCCCGCTTGGTAGACCGTATTCGGTGTTAGCCAACCGGGCAGACCTGCCTGCAGGCGGTCGGATGTCCATCCTCACAGTCGGCGGGCTGGCGCGCCGCATGGACGAGTTGTTCTGGCCGTTGATCTGTGAAAAAGCGGGTTTCAATCACCCCGAAATCGCGCCCCAATTTTTGACTGTCGAAACCACCCAGTATTTCCTCAGCCTGATCGTTGACCCGCTGCGCGAACAGGGGTACTTTGACGGCCTGGCGATCGAGCCGCTGCGCCTGTACAGCCAGATACTCGACAACCTGAATAAGACGGCGGTGGTTGGTTTCCCGCTGGAACAGATAGCCCCAAAGTTGCGCGGCGCGTGGAATGGCAATCAGGCCGACGCGCGTTTCTTTGACCAGGCGCAAGAGTGCGCCGTCAAATTCCGACGGTATTGCCTCGAAAACTCCCTGCTGGATTTCTCATTACAGATCGAAGTGTTCGCGAAGCACCTGTGGCAGGAACCTGCCTTTAAAGAATACCGGAATAGACAATACCACCACCTCGTTTATGACAACATGGAAGAGGATTATCCTGTGGCGCATGATCTGCTGCGTGAGTGGCTGCCGGGTTTCAAAAGCGCTCTGCTCATCATGGACGAATCCGCCGGTTACCGCTCCTTCCTCGGCGCCGACCCTGAATCAGCCGCCAGCCTTTCCCTGTCCACGGATAAAACGTTGCGCTTTACCGAACCTGTCCTTTCCTCAGAACCGGTACAGGTGTTCCGCCGTAATCTGGCCGAAAATATCCGGCTGGATAAACCTTCAGATCCACCACAAAATATTCATCTGACCGGTATCCACATGCAATACAACCGCTTCTATCCACAGATGCTGGACTCGGTCTGCCGGCAGATTGACACATATATTCAATCCGGCGCCCGCCCGGGTGACATTGCGGTTCTCTCCCCGTTTGTCTCCGACTCACTGCGCTTTTCACTGCAGATCCGGTTGGAGAAAATGGGCATTCCCATTACCACCCACCGGCCGGGGCGTGAATTGCGCAATGAACCGGCTGTCCGCTGCCTGTTTACCATGGCAAAACTCGCTTTCCCGCAGTGGAAACTGAAAGTACCCCCCCTGGAGTTCCGGTCTGCCATTATGACGGCTATTGACGGCCTGGATATGCTGCGGGCTGACCTGATGGCCAATACACTGGTTAACCGCAAGCCGGAGGGGGATCCACTCAATCCATTTTCCTCACTCAAACCCGAGATGGCGGACCGCATCACCTACCAGACCGGCGAGAAATATGAGACGATCCGTTTATGGCTGCTTTCCGCCAACAAGACCGGCATACCGGATCTCCCCGGTTTCTTCAGCCGCTGCTTTGGTGAGCTTCTCTCTCAGAAAGGCTTTGGTTTTCACCGTTCCTATGATCTGGCGGATGCCACCGACCGCCTGATCGGGTCAACACGCGAATTTATGGATGTCATTCAACCAACACTTCCGGATGACTCCGCGGGCGCCGAATTCCTGAGCCTGCTGGAAGAAGGGATCACCGGGGCGCAATACCTGCCCTCATGGCAGGATGAGCGCCCTGATGCCGTATTGCTTTCCCCGGCATTTACCTTTCTGATGCGCAACCAGGCATATCCGGTGCAATTCTGGCTGGATCCCGGCAATACCGGCTGGTGGGAACGCCTGAACCAGCCGTTGACCCACCCCGTGGTGCTCAGCCGAAGTTGGCCGGCGGATAAAAAATGGACGGATGCCGAAGAACTGAACCACAACCAGAATACTCTGGTCGCCCATGCAGGCGGTCTGTTGAACCGCTGTACACAGTCGCTGCATCTCTGCCTGGTGCAGGTGGATGAACAGGGCAATGAACCGCGCGGACCGCTGCTTCAGGCCGTCAACCGCTTCCTGCGTTACCATCCGGGAGGGATTGAACTCCATGATGCCTGAACTTCGCCGCGCGCAGGCTGACGTGCTTGCCTATGAATCCGGAAAAATGGGTGTTTCCGCCGTTCCCGGCAGCGGAAAAACATTTACCCTGTCATTGCTGGCGGCCGACCTGATCCGCCGCAACGTGCTGGCTGACAACCAGGAGATACTGATCGTCACGCTGGTCAACAGCGCGGTGGACAATTTCTCCAAACAGATCTCACGCTTCACCGACAAGTACCAGCTTCCCCGCAATTATGGGTACCGCGTGCGCACGCTGCACGGCCTTTCCAATGACATTGTTCGCGACCGGCCTGAACTTGCCGGCCTGCCCGCTGATTTCCGCATCCTCGATGAGAATGAAGCCACCCGCATCCTGCAGGACAAAGTGGATGCCTGGCGGCGCGGCCACCCTGACCTGGAAGAGTTATGGACCGTTCCCGAAGCGGACGCGTACCGCGCTTCGCAGGGCTGGGCACGGCTGCTGGTAACCATATCCAACAATTTCATCCGCCAGGCAAAAGACCTGGCGCTCAGCCCGCAAACCGTGGCCGACGAAGCCGCCCGCTCTGGATCGCTGCTGCTGCAGATGGCCTCCAGTGTTTTTTCTGATTACCAGCTTGCCCTCAATATGCGCGGCGCTATCGATTTTGACGATCTGATCCGCCTGGCGTTGCGATGCCTGCAAACCGATCCGGAATACCTCGCCCGCCTGCAATACCGCTGGCCGTATATCCTGGAAGACGAAGCCCAGGACAGCAGCCGCATGCAGGAGACGATCCTGCGCTTGCTGTCATCGCGCAGCGGCAACTGGGTGCGTGTGGGTGACCCGAACCAGGCGATCTATGAAACCTTCACCACCGCAGATCCGAAATTCCTGGTGGATTTCCTGAATGAGCCTGACGTGCTTTCCCGCGAGCTTCCCAACTCAGGCCGCTCGGCCAAAAACATCATCCGGATGGCCAACCACCTGATCGAATGGGTGCAGGAAAGCCACCCGGCGGAAGAACTGCGCGACGCCCTGGTCAGGCCGTTGATCCGTCCCACCGACCCGAATGATCCGCAGCCCA
Organism: uncultured Leptolinea sp.; assembly: GCA_964404415.1. Taxonomy (GTDB): domain Bacteria; phylum Chloroflexota; class Anaerolineae; order Anaerolineales; family Anaerolineaceae; genus Leptolinea. The sequence goes on from CAYOKC010000039.1 coordinate 22,167, forward strand.
ACCCGGAAGACAGGCCGAATAATGTGTATATTGATTCGCGCAAGTGCAATTCGGATGACGAAATAGCAAAGGTTTGCCGCAATGTAAAAAACTGGCTGGCCAACCACGCGGATGAAACCGCCGCCATTCTGGTAACCAGCAATAAACGCGGCAGTGACATAGCCGACAGCCTGCGCGGCATGGATGTGGAACCGGTGGAACTGCTGCGCGTCAGCCGGTCAACCCGCAAAACGGCAGAATTCCTGTCCTTCTGCCTGAAGTTCCTTCATAAACCATCCAAACGGTTGTTGGTGGATATTTTTACACTGTATTACCGCTTCCATGTGCCCGAAGATCAGCAGGATGACGCTGTATCCGAAACCCTGTCGCGCGCCATCATGAAAATTGACCCGTTGGAAAGCTACCTTTCACCCACCCCGGCACAGGATTGGCAGAGGGCGCTTGCCGGCACCGCGCTGCCGGATGGCTCGTTGACGCTATTGGAAGAGTTTCAACGCGATATGGAACGCTGGATGGAAGCCACCCTGCTTCCCATCGATCAACTTATCCTGACCATCTCGCAGGATGTATTCACCCAATCCTGTGACCTTGCACTGGCGCACAAAGTGGCGGCCATGCTGGAACGCGCGTCACGCTCGTACCCGGATTGGGATCTCGGGAACTTTGCCGAAGAACTCGAATCCGTCTCCAAAAACCAGTCGAAAATTTCAGGGTTCAGTGACGAAGACCTTGGGTTTGACCCTGACATGTATAAAGGGCGTGTATTGATCACCACCATACATAAGGCAAAGGGATTGGAATGGGACCGGGTGTATCTGCTCTCTGCCAACAACTATGACTTCCCCTCCCTGCAGCCGTATGACCAGTATCTGTCGGAAGAATGGTTTGTGCGTGACCAGGTCAACCTGCCAGCTGAAGCAATTGACAGCCTGCAGCGTTTCGCGGATGGCGACCCGCTGGCCTTCCTCGCCCAACCCGGTGGAGCTACGCTGGATGCCCGGCGGAAATACTGTGCCGAACGCCTGCGCCTGTTGTTTGTGGGCATCACCCGCGCGCGCCGCGAACTGGTGGTCACCTGGAATACCGGCCGCCGCGATGACCTGATCATGGCCTTGCCCGTCACCGAACTGGCGGAATTTTTGAAGAGGGACACCCCATGACATTACCGGATGAATTCGTCTTTTCTCAGAACAATCTGCAGGACTTCGTGGATTGTCCCCGCCGCTTTCAATTGAAGTACATCCTGAAAACAGCCTGGCCGGCGCCTGTCAGCGAACCGATTGAAGAGCATGATCGCCTGATCGACCTCGGATCGCGATTCCATATGATGGCGCAGCGTTATTTCCTGGGAATCCCTGAAGATGTGATCACCCGCCATGTGACAGATGAAGACCTGCTGGCATGGTGGAATGCCTTTATGACCAATCTTCCAGCGGACATGCCCCCGGATAGGCAGCCGGAGATCTATACATCCATGCCTTTCGCCGGTTACCGTCTGGCCGCCAAAATCGACCTGCTGGCAGTGGAAAAAGGCAAACGTGCCGTGATCTATGACTGGAAAACCACCCATCAGGAGCCCCGGCCGCGTTTTTTGAAAGAGCGTATACAGTCACTGGTGTATCCACTTCTGGTAATAAAAACCGGCGGCGCGCTGAATGATTACAGGCCGTTTGACCCGTCACAGGTCAGCATGGTGTACTGGTATCCGGCCTACCCTGATAGCCCTGTCACGCTGGCGTTTGATCATGAATGGGTATCCAGCGCGGAAGCCAACCTCACCCGACTGATCACTCAAATAGCCTCCATGAAAATGGAGATTTATCCGTTGACTGTGGACGATACAAAATGCAAGTTCTGCCGGTACCGGTCGCTGTGCGAACGGGGAATTTCTGCCGGGAACATGGATGAGGAAGAAGAGACGGTTGAAAGCGAGTCTTTGCTGGACATCAACTTTGATGATATTCAGGGGATCGCCTTCTAATGCGCAAAGAAACAGTGTGGCAGATCCGCCCGCCGGTTGACATCCCGCCCGCCCTGTTGGACTTTGTCGGTCAGGATCGGGTCATCGCCGGTTATCTGGTACAGCGCGGCATCACCACACCGGATGAAGCGGATCGTTACCTGAACCCCAACCGGAAGAATCTGACAGACCCGTTTGAACTGCCGGATATGGACCAGGCGGTGGAACGGCTGCGTAAAGCACTCGCGTCCAAACAGAAGATAGGCATCTGGGGCGACTTTGATATGGACGGGCAGACAGCTACTTCGGTTCTGGTGGAAGGCCTGACCAGTTTGGGCGCAAATGTTGATTACTACCTGCCGGTGCGCGGCCGGGAATCCCACGGTATTGCCATCCCTTCCCTCGATACCTTTTTAAATAAGGGCATCCAACTGCTGGTCACCTGCGATACCGGCATATCTGAGATTGAATCCGTAAAATTCGCCGCCTCCCGCGGTGTGGATGTGATCATCACCGACCATCACACCCTGCCCGAAAAGCTGCCGAATGCCGTAGCGTGCGTTAATCCGCGCCGCGTGCCGGAAGATCACCCGCTGGGATCGCTTTCGGGCAGCGCGGCCGCTTTTGAATTGATGCTGGCGTTATGCCGGCGGTTGGACAGCGAAGAGACTGCCTTTGAAAGCATTGACCTGGCCGCCATCGGTTTGATCGCGGATATGGCTCCGCTGAAACTGGATTCCCGCCTGATCGCCCAGTTGGGCCTACTGTCTTTAAATAACAGGCCACGGAAATTTGTAACCACCATATTCGCCGTATCAGGCAACAAAAACAACACGATCGATGAGCAGACGATCGGTTACACCATCGCTCCCCGCCTGAACGCAGCCGGCCGTCTGCAGGATGCCAACCCGTATGTGGGATTTCTCACCGGCAGTCTGACAGACACGGAAATGAAATCCATGGCAGAGCAACTGGAAGCCATGAATGCCAACCGTAAATGGTTGAGCAGCCAGGTCTACCAATCCGCGATCGGGCAGATCGAACGTCAACCGCGGATCGTGGAAGAGCCGGTGGTCATTGTGTCTCATACCACCTGGGAAGGCGGCGTTCTGGGGCTGGCTGCCGGTCACCTGGCAAAAGAGTTCCACCGACCGGCCATCGTGATGCGTGAAACGGCTGACGGGCGTTTCGCGGGTTCAGCCCGTTCGGTGGAAGGCATTGATATCACCAGGGCGATCACCGCTGGTTCGCCGCTATTATCCACATTTGGCGGTCACCCCATGGCCGCGGGATTGTCATTGCGGGGTGAAAACATGCCCGAATTCAAGCACATTCTCTTCCGGGATGTGCTTGACCAGGGGTTTGACCCTGAAGCGCCGGCTGTGCTAGAAGTGGATGAAGAATTATCTCTGCCACAGATCACGCCGGAGTTCCATCACAGTATCCGTCAACTGGCTCCATTTGGGATTGATAATCCGCCATTATTATTCTGCTCCCGTAGGGTACGTATCGCCGGCACAAAGCCGCTGGGACGAACCCGTGAACATTTCCAATTCCAACTGGAAGACGAACAGGGTAATGCAACCCAGGCGGTGTGGTGGAACACATCAGAATCAGAGATCCCGGCCGGGTGGTTTGACCTGGCATTCTCGCTCAATATCAATGAGTACAAAGGTAAGGTCACCCTGCAGGTTGTGTGGACGGATTTCCACATTGTAGAAGAACCGGAAGAAATTTCAGCACCGGCATCCACGGAGAAGTTCATCGATTTCCGGCCACACCCTGAAGCTCTGTCAGATGCCCTGGCGGCGTGTAAAGGGTTGGACTATCTGGTGTATCAGGAACCGTATGACCTGAATGATCCGGCCTCCTGTGGACGTGACCAATTGCGTCCTACCACCGCCCTGGTCCTCTCTTCGGTTCCCCCTTCGTGGCAGGTATTCAACCAGATCATCACAAGGGCATATCCTGAAAAGATACTTCTTGTTTTTGACCAGACTCCGGAGTATTCAGTCGCTTCGTTTGTGAAGCAACTTTTCGCGCGTACCCGTCACGCGGTTGATCATCGGGACGGGATTGTCACCGTATCTGACCTGGCACAGGCGCTGAACTCACGCCAGGAAACAACCGAAACTGCCCTGCGCTGGCTTGAAGCCGCGGGCAAGATATCCATTCAGAATGGCGACTCGCAATTAAAAGAGATTAAACTTCAAAAATCAACCCCAAATACAGGATTGGCATCGTCACTGGAACGCAATCTTGATTTTCTCGTGCGGGATACGAACGCTTTCCAAAACCAGGTCAAACAGTACGACATCGCCGTTATCTCCGCCGCGATGAAGCAGGCGGGAACCGCAAACCGCCGGTAAAGAACTAAAGCGTACGCTTGACGGGTTATACGATTACGGATATTATTGTTTCGTTATTTTCGCCACCATGAAAAAGAAACTTACCTACCGCCAGCAACAATTCCTGCGCAAGTTCGTCGAGTTATACCGCTCGATGGGACAACCTGTTCACTATGTTACCGTGGCAGAACAGATGGGCGTCGGCAATGTGACCTCATACGAAATGCTGCGGCTGCTGGAATCCCGAGGGTATCTTCAGGCGGAATACCATCCCAATCCGGAACAACATGGCCCGGGCAGGTCTGTGGTCACCTTTTTTCCAACCGCTGGCGGCGAAAAACTGGTCGATGATCTGCCTGGCCTCACCGATCAGGATGAAGAATGGGAAGTAACACGCGGCCAGTTGCTGGGTGAGCTGGAAAAGATCAAAC
>CAYOKC010000040.1:0-26461 GCA_964404415.1 uncultured Leptolinea sp.
TCAAGAAAATCGTCAATTTTGATGGCCCGGGTTTTGACTTTTCCATCGTCCAGCGGGATCCATTTTCAAAGAGTGAACACAAGGTTGTCAACTACCTTCCGGAAGATTCAATGGTCGGAATGTTATTGCAGCCGGTTGGAGAAAGGGTGATCGTATCCAGTTCGGACCGCTTTATGAATCAACATAACGCGTTCAACTGGGATGTGGATCGCGCCAATTTTGTTGAGGGAAAACTATCCGGATCCGCCATAATGATGGAACAGATATTAAAAACCTGGCTCACGGATATATCCCTTTCTGACCGGGAAACGTTCCTTTCAGCATTATTTGATATTCTGGGGGCATCAGAAGGGAAAATGATAGTTACTGATCCTCAAGAGAGCTTGAAAGATTATAAAAATATTCTGGTTAAGTATTCAAAGATGGATCAGACTACCAAAGCCTTACTTTCCCGTGTCTTTGATGCCCTTACCGCCGAGGCTGGCAGGACTCTGACAGAGTCAATAAAGGAGAAATTACCGCGGATTTTGGGACCTGCAGATAAGTGAAACACCCCCTCTTTTTAATAGATTTTTCCAGTAAACTTATGGCGCGTTGGCCGCACCCTGATGACATCCTGGTAAATGATGTAGAAAAGTGCGATGTGAATGGGCGGTCAACAACACCATACGGGATTATGTGGTGTGAATTTATAGAAATCACACAGTCCGGGTACAACTGACCCGGACTGTGTGCTGTAGTCTTCTTCCCTCGATTTAACTACTTAACTCCGACCACCTTGAATGAGGCGCCTTTTTGCAGCGCCTTGATATTCGATGGCAGTAATTTCTTATGGCGTTCCGGAATATGGTTTTCCAACGCTTTTTCCAATGCTTGAACCGGAAGCACGGGCTGGTTGGCCAGCATCGCGCCCAGCATCACCATGTTGGTCAGGCGTTTGTCACCCAGGTTTTCAGCCAGGTCATTGGCCGGCAGGGTGACCACGCGGATGTTCGCGCGGTCCACTGAGCGGTCGACCATGGATGAGTTGACCACCAGCAGGCCGCCTTCGGCCACGGTGCTCTCGTATTTATCCAGCGAAGGCCGGTTGAAGGCCAGCAGAACTTTCGGGTGACGCACCAGCGGCGAGCCGATCTCTTCATCCGAGATGATCACCGTGCAGTTGGCTGTGCCGCCGCGCATTTCAGGTCCGTAGGAGGGGATCCAGGTGACCTCAAGTCCGTTTTCCATGCCGGCATATGCCAGCAACTGGCCGGCGAAGAGCACACCCTGCCCGCCAAATCCCGCAATCAGGATCTCAGTTTGCATGTTTCCTCCCGCCTAAATTTTGATCTCAGCTACGGCCGGGTTGACTTTGTAGTCGCCCAGTTCATAGTACGGGATCATTTTTTCTTCCAGCCACTGAAGGGACTGCCGCGGCGTCATACCCCAGTTGGTGGGGCAGATCGAAAGCAGTTCCACCATCGAGAATCCCAGCCCGCGTTTCTGCACTTCAAAAGCCGTGCGGATGGCTTTCTTGGCCATGCGGATATTCTTGGGATCATGCAGGCTGCGGCGGGCAATATAACTGGCGCCATCTAGTTTGGCCAGCATTTCAGATGCCCGGATGGGGTAACCGGCGGTTTCCACATCGCGCCCGTTGGGCGATGAGGTGGTTTTCTGCCCGGGGAGGGTTGTGGGGGCCATCTGGCCGCCAGTCATGCCGTAGTTGGTGTTGTTGATAAAAATGGTGGTTATGTTCTCACCGCGGGCTGCCGCGTGGACGATCTCGGCCATGCCGATCGAAGCCATGTCGCCGTCACCCTGGTAGGTGATCACAAAGCGGTCGGGAAGCACGCGTTTAACACCGGTCGCCATGGCCGGGGCGCGGCCGTGAGGCGCCTGTACAAAGTCAATGTCAAAATAGTTATACGCGAACACCGAGCAGCCGACAGACGCGACGCCAACCATATTCTCGCGGATGCCCATTTCGTCGACAACTTCAGCGATCAAACGGTGCGCGATACCGTGGGTGCAGCCCGGGCAGTAATGCGTGTTGCTGTCTGTCAAAGCGTCGGGCCGTTGATAAACAGCCTCCAGCTCTCTATCCAGTTCAGGAACCGTCATTCTTATCCCTTTCGTCAGTTAATAAATGACATATATTTGATCCAGCGGTCTCGGGGATGTCCGCTGGTGGCAACCGGTCCGGCGATCATGCGCTGTACCGCGCTGACGATCTCGTCCGGAAGCGGCACTACGCCGCCGGTACGCCCGTAAAATTCGATCGGTACACTGCCGTGTGTGGCCAGCAATACGTCATCCAGCATCTGGCCGGAGTTCATCTCCACCACCAGCATGCCTTTCATGCGTTTGCCAAGGGTTTCAACGGCGTCTATCGGGAAGGGGCTGACGGTGATGGGACGCAGCAGCCCGATCTTCACGCCCTGGGCGCGCAACTGGCGCACGGCAGATAGCGCGATGCGGCCGGCTGACCCGAACCCGACGATGGCGTATTCAGCATCATCCAGGAAGTATTGTTTGTAGCGAATTTCATTCTCCCGGATCTTGTTCCAGCGGTTCAGAAGGCGCATATTGGTCACTTCTTCCGCCGGGGCATCCATGTAAATGGAGGTCAACAGCCGGCGTTCACGGCCGGGGACTCCATCTACCGCCCATTCCGGGAATTCTTTCTTGAGCGGCTGCATCGGAGGCAGTTCAGCGGCTTCCATCATCTGGCCCAGGCTGCCGTCCATCAATACAGTAACAAGAGACCGGTATTTTTCCGCCAGATCGAACGCCAGCACGGTCATGTCAACGGCTTCCTGCACGCTGCAGGGAGCGAGCACGATCATGTGATAATCGCCGTGACCACCGCCGTGTACGATCTGGTTATAGTCGCTTTGAGATGGCTGGATATTGCCCAGCCCGGGGCCGCCGCGCATCACGTCAACCAGCACGGCGGGGACTTCGGTGCCGGCCATGTACGAGATGCCTTCCATCATCAGGCTCATGCCAGGTGACGAGGAGGATGACATTACACGGCGCCCGGTGCAGGCCGCGCCGTACACCATGTTGATGGCTGCCAGTTCGCTTTCGGCCTGAACAAAAGCGCGCCCTTCTTCCGGCATGCGGGCAGACATGCATTCCAGTAATTCGGTCTGCGGGGTGATCGGGTAGCCAAAGTACGCCTGAACCCCGGCGCGGATGGCAGCTTCAGCCACCGCGATGTTACCTTTCAATAATTGTTTTGCCATAACCCTCTCCTAGGCTGGTTGTTTATGCACAACTTCACGGTAGACAGTAATGGCGGCTTCGGGGCATACAATGGCACAGATACCGCAACCTGTGCATCCCTCTTTGGCCAGATCAGCGGGATGGTAGCCTCTCTTGGTCAGGCGTTCCATGTTCAACGCGATGACTTCCTGAGGACAATTCGCCACACACAACTCACAACCTTTGCAGAGGTCTTCGTTTACTTCGATTCGACCCTTTGGGGGCATTTTTCCTCCTGTCAGAAGAATATAGCCGCAGGGAAGCGGCACAATATCTATTTCTATTATTCTCCGGCAAAAGTAAGCTTTCGAGTGTCAAAAATCATCCACTCGAGCAACAAAAATACTCATAGAAACATTAAAATCAGTTAAGAAGTCACCATTATTCCGGATTTTCTTCCATCCATTCCACCAGTAAAGCTTCGCCCTGGCCCACTCCCACGCACAGGGTAGCCAGTCCGAAATACGGGCGGGGTTTCTGCGGCGCCTGGCGGCGCATTTCATGCAGCATGGTAGTGAGGATGCGGGCGCCGGAACATCCCAATGGGTGACCCAGAGCGATGGCGCCGCCGTTCACATTGGTGATGTCCTGCGATAAACCCAGTTCACGCATGCAGGCAATAGCCTGCACGGCAAAGGCTTCATTTATTTCAACCAATCCCAGGTTACCTATACCCAGACCGGACAGGTGCAATACCTTGCGGGACGCGGGAACAGGCCCCATGCCCATCAGGCGCGGCGCTACACCGGCTGACGCGCCGGCTACAATGCGTGCCCAGGGTTTGAGGCCGAGGGTTCGGGCGCGTTCTTCGCTCATGATCAACACAGCCGCCGCGCCGTCATTCATGCCGGAGCTGTTGCCGGCTGTTACTGAACCATTGGAACGGAAGACCGGCCGTAATTTTCCCAGGCTTTCCATGCTGGTATCGCGGCGAGGGCGTTCGTCTGTGTTGAACAGAATGGGGTCGCCTTTGCGCTGCTGCACCAGGATCGGTTCGATCTCCTGGGTGAATTTATTGGAATCAATGGCTTCAATCGCCCGCTGATGGCTGGTCAGCGCGTAGGCATCCTGCGCGAGGCGCGTAATGCCGGTGCTCTCGGCGATGTTCTCTGCCGTCTCCCCCATGGATTCTGTACCATATAGTGACTGCATCCGCGGATTCGGGTAGCGCCAGCCCAACGCGGTATCCCACGCGGTGAGGTTGCCGAATGGGAAGCCTGTATCCGCTTTGGGTACGGAGTAGGGGGAACGCGACATACTTTCCACACCGCCGGCGATCAACACCTCGGCTTCACCGCAGCGGATGGCGCGGGCCGCCTGGATGACAGCCGTAAGCCCGGAAGCGCACAGTCGGTTGACCGTCACCCCGGCGGTTTCCACAGGGAACCCCGCCAGCAATGCGGCCATGCGGGCTATGTTGCGGTTGTCTTCTCCCGCCTGGTTGGCACAACCCAGATAGACCTCTTCCACCAGTGCCGGTTCGATCTCCGCTCGACGGATGAGCGCCTGTAGTATCATCGCGGCCAGGTCATCTGGCCGCACGGAAGAAAGCCCGCCTCCCAGCGCGCCAATCGGGCTGCGAACGGCATTGATGATCACGGCTTCTGGCATGGCATCCTCCGTACAGTGGTGAATCAGGGGCGGGTCTCTCCGAGGATTTCTACCCGTTCGATAGGGCCGCCCAGTGAATAGATACTAAAATCATACACCATCCCGCTTCCGGATTCCAATCCGACCTGGCTGTCCCAACGCCGGATGCCCACCGGCTGCCCGGCCGCGTTATAGGCGGCGCCTACAACGTTAATAATGTTGGCATCCTTCTGTTCACCCTGCAGGTCAACGGTTCCGTTGACGTGGATGGACAGTTTATCGGGAGAGTATTGGGACGACCGGAGTTTGAGATCAGAGATCAGATACCTGCCGGTATCATTTATCACCGGTGAGGCAGTGCGCAGCCGGGTGGTTACCTGCCACGGCGGCGGGGGCGGCTGCGGAAAGTACACCGCCAAAGGTATTGCCAGCCCGGATTGCAGACGGTCCAGCAGGTTGAAGGCGCTGCGGGTTTGCGGGTCGCTGCCGTCAGATCCGGAGATCACAAAGTCCGCGGAAATATCTTCCACATCGCCTTCGGTGTTATTTTCCACTTTCATCAGGCACCATGCTCCCCCCGCGGGGTCAGGATAACAAACCGGCGATCCGGTTTGCAGGATGACGGCCGGTGTGGGGATGGCTGTTGGTTGGAACGCATCCTGCTCGGGATCACCGGACGGGATGATCAATACCGTACCGATTGGCATCATACGCGGGTCTATCTTTGAATTGGCGTCACGCAGGTCTTTGATCTTCACACCATAGAGCGTGGCAATGCCGCCCATGTCTTCGCCTTTTTTCACCACATGGGTGATCTGGGTGGGGCGGGTTGACGGAGCCGGCGGTTCCAGTGTGGGCGCGGTGGGCGGGAGCGTGGGGACTGTCACCGTGCGGGTGGAATAGGGGGTAAGTTCAGCTTCCGGCGCGGCAGGTTGGGCGGGAAGAAGGGAACATCCTGAAAGGAAAAGGATGGTCATGGAAATGGCAATGAGAGAGCGTATCATATCGCCATTGTAACGACAAGATAGTCAATTTGGCAAACTTAAACAGAGAAACACGAAAAACAGTATAATTTCTGAGGTGATGAAGCTCGCCTGGAAATAATCAAACTGCCGAAAACGGCTGATAGCTTCTGTCTTGAATCATTCAAGGCAGAAGTTTTTTTATCTCCCACCAGCACCCAAATCTACATATAGGAGGAATTTGATATGTCTACCATTGATGATGTACATGCCCGCGAAATCCTGGATTCAAGGGGTAATCCTACTGTTGAAGTGGAAATTACCCTGGATAGCGGTGCATTTGGAAGGGCCGCCGTACCATCAGGCGCGTCAACTGGAGTTCATGAAGCTCTGGAATTGAGGGATGGTGATAAGTCTCGATATAGTGGAAAAGGTGTATTAAAAGCAGTAGAGCATGTTAACAAAGAAATTGCTGATGAGATTTTTGGCTTGAACGCCCTTGATCAAGCTCTGGTGGACAAGGTAATGTTGGACGCTGATGGCACACCGAATAAAAGCAAATTCGGTGCAAATGCCATTTTAGGTGTGAGTCTGGCAGTCGCCCGGGCAGCGGCCGATGAGGTTGGTCTTCCACTATATCGTTACCTGGGCGGTGTAACTGCAAAGACGTTGCCTGTTCCCATGTTTAACATTCTCAATGGTGGTGTGCATGCCAACTGGCAAGGCACGGACCTGCAAGAGTTCATGATTGCGCCAGTTGGCGCACCGAACTTCCGGGAAGCTCTGCGGTGGGGAAGCGAAGTTTATCACTCACTGAAAGGTGTGCTTAAAAGCGCCGGCTATACTACCGGTGTGGGAGATGAAGGTGGTTTCGCGCCGGCACTAAAGACCAACGCGGAGGCTGTTGAACTAATTCTTAAAGCCATTGAAAAAGCCGGGTATAAACCGGGTGAGCAAATTTGTGTTGCCCTTGATCCGGCTTCCAGTGGATTTTACGAGGATGGAGTCTATAATTTACGGACGGAAGGTAAAAAAGTATCTTCCGCGGAAATGGTAGATATGTACGCTTCCTGGATCAAGAAGTATCCCATTGTGGTTTTGGAAGATGGTCTGGCTGAAGATGATTGGGATGGATGGAAATTATTGAACAAGACTATTGGCGATAAAATCGAACTGGTCGGTGATGATCTTTTCGTTACCAATGTAGAACGGGTCGCCCGAGGAATAAAAGAGAACGCGGCCAATGCTGTATTAATCAAATTAAACCAGATAGGCACGTTGACCGAGACAATTAATACGATAGAAATGGCGAAGAAAGCCGGTTGGGGGGCTATGGTTTCTCATCGCTCCGGTGAGACAGTTGATAGTTTTATCGCTGATTTTACCGTGGCCATGAGCACCGGACATTTAAAGACAGGGGCTCCCTGCCGGGGAGAACGTCTTGAAAAATACAACCAGTTAATGCGCATTGAAGAAGAACTGGGTGATGCGGCTATTTATGCGGGTAGAAATGCGTTTGTTCATTAATTAATGATGCAGGATGACGGGAGAGGATTGGATTAATGATCTTCTCCCGTTTAACGATCTTTATATAGGAAAATGAAATTCTTACTTTCGTAATATACAAGTATGATAGTCCTATGGAAAAATTCTTACTGATATCCGCGGGAGCTATTCTGGGTGCCAATGCCCGCTACTGGCTGGGGATCTGGTGCGCCGAACGCTGGGGGGTGGCTTTTCCGTACGGTACTATGCTTATCAATGTCACCGGAAGTTTCCTTCTTGGCCTGTTCATGACCCTGACGACAGAACGGTTTCTCGTTGATCCCCGCTGGCGTTTTCTCGTTGCCATTGGTTTCCTCGGGGCGTATACCACCTTTTCCACATATTCCTACGAAAGTTTTTCCCTGTTATCCAAAGGCCAGTGGGTGGCCGGATTGACGAATTTGTTCGGTAGTTCAATTCTGGGCATTATTAGCGTTGGATTGGGAGTGTTCCTTGGAAAAAACATCTAAAACCAAAACAGTTCCATATATTCCCGGTCAAAATCCGGGAAAGCGCCTGCGTATCTACATCGGAGAAAGTGACAGGTGGCGCGGGAAACCGCTGGATACAGCCATTCTTGAAGCCATCCGCGCGCAGGGATTGGCCGGCGCCACCGTATTTCGTGGTGTTTCCGGTTTTGGCGCGCACTCGCGTATCCGCACCACGTCAATTGAGGTGCTATCTGTAGACCTGCCCGTGGTGATCGAAGTGGTCGATATTCCGGAGCGCATCCAACGCGCATTGGACGCGGTGTCACCCATGGTGCAGGAAGGGTTGGTTACCCTGGAAGACGTGACCATTGTCAAATATACCCACCGTTATCTCAATCCGTTACCGGCGGACCTTTTGGTGTCAGACGTGATGACCCGGGACGTGGTCTCATTGAAGCTGGAAATGAGTGTGAGTGAAGCCTGGCAGAAGATGATCCGCCACGAGGTAAAAGCCATGCCTGTGGTGGATGGATCCGGCTGTGTGGCCGGTTTGTTGACGGACGAAGATCTGCTGGACCGCGGCGGTATTTTGCACCGCCTGTCGGTCACATTGCAACTGCCTGATGAAGACATACAGAAAGCCGTGAAATCTCTGGAGACGACAACATTGACTGTTGCCGCCGTAATGACGCAGCCGGTAGTCACAATAGCGCAGGAAGATTCACTGGGTTTGGCCGCTCAAAAAATGGTGCGTTCCAACCTGAAGAGGCTGCCGGTGGTTGATGCCGGCAATCACCTGGTGGGTATGCTGTCACGCCTGGATATCTTGAAACAACTGGTGGAACTCCCGCCTCATACCATTCCCCAAAATGAGGTCAAAGGAGCCGGAAAGACCGTAAGGGACATCATTCAGACGGAATTGCCCACGATTAACCGTGAAGACCCTATAGGGCAGATCGCTGAAAAATTCGTCCTGTTCGGCACGCATCGATTGATCGTGGTGGATGATGAAAAACATGCCATTGGCATGATCTCTGATTCTGACCTGGTTTCCCGCTCGCAGCCGGAACACCGCAGCGGAATTCTGGACGCGCTGCGCAATATCGGCAAACCACCGGCTGCCAGAGAAACAGCGGAGGAGATCATGTCACCCGGGGTGGTGGAGATCTCACCGGATGCCACTATTATAGAATGTGTGAACAAAATGCTGGCAGAAAACCGTAAGTGGCTGGTGGTTGTTGATGATAAAGGAAGCCTGCAGGGTTTTGTAGACAGGGAAGGCTTATTGCGGGCTCTTGTAATGTGATCGCATACATGTAACGGAAAAATTGTAATCCGATTGCAAGGTTTTTCTGGACGGCATTTTCGATATGATACTATAATCATTACAGGTGTTTCGTACACATGTGTTCGCGGGAATGTGAAGTGCTTTGATCCAAACAACATCCGGTTGTTTAATTCAACAGGTTGTTGCTATTCCATCTCTGGATAGATAAAACGATGAAAACAATACCAGATAGTGGCGTGTTATACCCCAACAGCTTTGTTCATCATCTTCTGTTGTCTCTCGAGGATGTCCTCGGGAAAAATGGCGTCAAGGCCATTCTAAATATGGCCGGTCAATCCGCCATGATCGATAATTATCCTCCCGATGACATGACCCCGGCAGTTGACATCGCCCGGTATTCCAGCATCATTGCCGCCCTCGATGACATGTACGGCGACCGCGGCGCGCAGGCGCTGGCATTAAAAGCCGGTAATGTGTTGTTCCGGGAAACCATGAAGAAATCCGGCGATCCGTTGAAGGTGGAGAGCGACGAATTCAAAGCCAAATCTCTCGAAGAGAAGGTGGAAAGCGCTCTGCTTATGATCCTGAACTTCGTCAACCGGTCTTCAGAAACCAAACTGCCCCGCACCGCGGACGGTCAATTAATGTACGTGGCGGATAAATGCCCGGTCTGCTATGGCCGAGAAACAAAAGCCCCGCGCTGTTACCTGACCGCCGGGCTGCTCCAGGCTGCCATCCGCTACGCGACAGGCATGGAATTCCCTGTGACACAGGTGAAAGCGCATTCTTGCGGCGACGCCACATGTGACTATGTTATTCCGCTTGTTCCGAACGCGTAAACATTTTTAAATTTACACCAATGGATGGATTGAGGGTGAACTACCCCGATATCCATCTTTTTTTTACCTGTTACCGGACGATCTAGATGGATTTTGGAAACGGCAATCTCGATCCATCATGCGGAGCAATGTAATGATGGATTTCGGAAAAGGCATCCTTGACCTATCATGCGGAGCAATGTAATGATGGATTTCGGAAAAGGCATCCTCAATCCATCCTACGGTGTAATGTAAAGGTACATCCCGGGTTAATGGATTATGTTAAACTACATCCATGCCATTGCATGACCTGAATCGGGTGATGATCCGGCGAAACCGGCGGAAAACAGAACAAAAGGGGCGTTTATTGAGTCGGCTCAAGCCGGCAGGATTGACCCTTCTGTTATTACTTTCCCTGTTGTTGACAGGCGGAATGATCGCCGCGGCTGGCCTGTACGTCACAATAACGGCTAACCTGCCCCCGGTGGAACAGGTCGCCCGTTTCTTTGACCCCGCCGACGGGTTGATCCTGCAGCCTTCCCGCCTGTATGACCGCAGCGGAGAAACCGAACTGCTGACTCTCGATAACCCCGGTTCTCAACGCGGGTATGTCTGGCTGGATACCGATCAGGATCCGCACTTTTCGCCGCTGCTGGCGAAAGCCGTGGTGGCATTGAACCAGCCGGATTTCTGGCAGTCCACCGGAGCGGACTGGAAGCACTGGTCAGACCCTGAACCACGCACCCTCGCCGAGAACCTGGTCAGCCGGTTATTACTCTGGCAGGAAGATGATTCGCCGGAGCGGGCTGTGCGCATGCGCTTGCTGGCCTGGCAGATGACGTCTACCTATGGCCGGGAGAAAGTTCTGGAATGGTACCTGAACAGCGCGGCTTTCGGCCGGCGTGTTACCGGAGCGGAAAGCGCTGCCCTCGTATATTTTGGGCGGTCATCGGTTGACCTTAATGAAGCTGAAGTTTCACTGCTTGCGGGTCTTTCGACTGCGCCGGCGTTAAACCCCCACGACTCCCCCCAGGCCGCGGATGACCTGATGCGTTCCACCCTGGATAAACTGGTGGATGCCGGTGTGATCACCGCTGATATAAAACAAACCGCTCTGGAGAGTGGATTGACCATACAAAAGGCGCCAGATCCGGCCGCGTTAACCACGTCACCGGCGTTTACCCGGTTGGCGCTGCAACAACTCTCCAGGCTGGTATCCGATGACCGGCTGGCGCTGGGCGGGCTGCAGATCCGCACCACACTGGACCTTGTTCAGCAGGAACAACTGGATTGCGCCTTAAAAGCCCAATTGAACCGCCTTGAATCCTCCGGTACCGAAGCCGACCAGAAATGTGCCGCAGCCCGTTTGCTTCCGGCCCTGCCCCCCATGGAATTGTCACTTCCGGTAGATACCCAGGCGGCAGGCATTCTTGTGGACCCCACCCGCGGGGAGATACTGGCGCTCAGTGGTAAATCCGCCCTGAACATCACGTCAGATATTTATGAGAATATGCAGGGCGGCACGGTGCTGAACCCCTTTATGGCAGCGGCCGTGTTCTCACGCGGATACAGCCCGGCCAGCCTGATGTGGGACCTGCCGGAAGAGCCCGTGGGAGATGCATCACCTCTCACAAAAGAGGAGGCAGTTAAATATCGGGGTCCCATCCGCCTGCGAACCGCATTGATCGCCGACCGGCTGAATCCTTTGGAAGACCTGCTTGACCGGTTGGGCGCGCGGACGATCTGGCGCCTGGCCAGCCCACTGGGACCGTCCAGTCTTGAAAACGCGTACGCGCCGGAAAAACTGCTGGATGGCGGTGGTTCAGTCTCGCTGTTGGAGGTCGCGCAGGGGATGACGGTGTTCGCGAACCTGGGCGATATGTACGGCCTTCAAATCGAAAAAGGGGAATCCCCTCAGCTTTCCACATTACTATCGATGGAAGACAGTTACGGTAACTCAATGTTTTCACGTGACCTGATCCACCGGCAACCCGTTGTCAGCGCGCCGTTGGCGTATCTGGTGCACAATGTGCTTTCAGACGAAAACCTGCGCCGGGCTGAACTTGGCTACCCCAACCCCTTTGAGCTCGGCCGGCCGGCCGGGGCCAAATTTGGCAGCGCCGGCGGCGGCAGGGAAATATGGGCCGCGGGGTACACCACCCGGCGGGCGGTCGTCATCTGGATGGGCACATCAGAGGGTTCAAGTTTTCCGGCAACCCTTGGCGTACGCGCGGCCGGAGGCATCTGGAATGCTGTGATACGCCAGAGCCTGGCCGATCAGCCGGCATCTGACTGGGCTGTTCCGGTGGGAGTTTCCAAAAAGGAAGTATGCGACCCCTCCGGGCTGCTCCCTACCAAATCCTGCCCGTCACGGGTGACGGAAGTATTTTTGGATGGAAGCGAACCGAACACTCCGGATGACCTGTACCGTACAGTTCAGATCAACCGCGAAACCGGCAAGATCGCCACGGTTTTCACGTCACCCGGTTTGACGGATAACGCGGTATATATGTCTGTTCCCGAGAAAGCCCGCGAATGGGCCCGGGCCGCCGGGAAGGTCCTTCCGCCCACTGATTATGACACCATACAATCATCCACCGGTTCGCCTAACGCGAAGATCGATCACCCGGCACTGTTCTCGCTGGTCCATGGCACTGTCTCCATTCAGGGGACGGCGGGCGGTGATGAGTTCCAGAATTACCGGCTTCAAATCGGCAAAGGATTAAATCCGGAAAAATGGGTGGAGATCACGGAAAGCACCATGCCGGTGTCCGCTGGAGAACTCGGAGTATGGGATACCGCCGGCCTTGACGGTCTGTACGCCATACGATTGTTGCTGGTGCGCAGCGACAACCGCCTTGAGACAGCCCTGTCTCAGGTGACGATAGACGGTAACCCGCCCGTGGTGACCATCATCAATCCGCCGCCCGGTACGGCTATTTCCGGCACTGAACCGGTATTTCTGCAGGCGGATATAAGCGATTCCTCTGCCATCAACCGCGTGGAATGGATCATTGATGATAAAACCCTGGGAGAAACCCAGCAAATGCCGTATACATTTACGGTTGCGGACATGTCACGCGGAACTCATATACTAACTGTAGCCGCGACCGACGCGGCAGGGAACCGGTCCGTTTCGGAGCCGGTCAGTTTCGAGGTGCAGTAGCAGCCGTCAACGTTCGGTGAATCGTAAAACCATTCCGCCGGTTCGTTCGGGGTGGCCTTCCGGAGTGCAATCGGCTGTACCCAGCCCGCTGACCGTTTCGCCATTTTCACCGACGCGCAAACTGTACACTGTTCCGGCCGTCATTTCAAAATCCGCGTACCCGGCGTTGATATCCGGTTTGAGACCGGTATAGAAGGTCTCTTCGCCGTCTTTCCAGTTGATCTGAATACGCACACCCGGCATTGCCCGGCCTGTGGCATTTTCAACCCAGATCTGCAGCAACCCCGGCCGCAAACTTCTGCCGCAATCCGCCGCGCGTTCTTTAAGGATGTACGGCGCGCTGAGCGTGGGGAACATGGTGGGGGTGGAACGCGGAATATCGGCAGCGGGGATTTTAAGAGAAGAAATCGTGGGGTACGGTGTGCCGGATTCAAATGTCTCATCTGGTTGCGGGGTAGTCAGGCTCTCTGATGATAGAGTGAGTTCGGTTTCCTGATCGGTTGACGGTGTGGCAGGTTCTTCCGATCCGGCGGGCGGCGGAGTTTCATCTGAAGCGGCACCATTGACTGGCGATTCAGGTTGGCCGGATGGATCAAGGCTCAGCGCCAGGCGGGCAAGCGCGCTGGAATCAATCTCGCGGTTCTGGCCGAGTGCTACCTGTGCCTGGATTCCCAGACTTTCGGCGGAATCAGCGTCTTTTAGCAGGTTTAACCGCGGAAGGGCGCGGCCGCTGTCCCCATCAGCATAGAACGCGCGGGCGATAAGCAACCGGTATGCGTCTCTGGATTCGGTTTTCATTTCAGATGGCAGGGCAAAATCATACGGCACGGGCCATAGGAAGACAGAAAAGACGGTACCGCCGATCAAACCCAGAATAAATCCGGTCAAAAGGTACCACGGGGCGCGGGAGGCCCGTTCACGGCGCGCGCGGCGTTCTCTCATGGTTGTGCCGCCTGCGAGGTGGGGGTTAGCGTGACGGCTTCAGCCGGGATGACCACCTGAACCAGGTCTGCCAGAAGCTGCAAATCTGTTTGACTGTAACCGAGTTGACCGGCATTCAACAGCGCCTCACGGGCGGCGCGTTCCGGCGATCCAGGATCGATCTGCGACAGGCGGTTCCGGGCTTCTTCCAGGTTTTGTTCGCGGTTATAGATCCCGGCTACCATCAAAACATAGTCGGTGTGGTAATCCATGCGCAGATTGGACAGGTCCGCCTGAGAGTATGTCATCGGGCGCAGCCACCAACCGTACCCGATTCCCACTCCTGCCCCTACCAGCATGGCGATTACAAAAAAGAATAAACGTCTTTTTCGCAAGGCCTGGTTAATCCTTCAACATGGGCATGTGGATGCCCTTTTTGCGGGCTGTTTCGATGGCGATCGGGTATCCGGCATCGGCGTGGCGCACCACACCCATACCCGGGTCAGACGTTAACACGCGCTGCAGGCGGGCTGCCGCTTCGGGGGTGCCGTCGGCCACAATGACCTGGCCGGCATGCTGGCTGTACCCGATGCCCACACCACCGCCGTGGTGGAATGACACCCAGGTGGCGCCATTGACGGCATTGATCATGGCATTCAGTATAGGCCAGTCACTCACGGCATCGGTACCGTCGCGCATGCCTTCAGTCTCACGGTTGGGTGAAGCCACCGAGCCGGAGTCCAGGTGGTCACGCCCGATCACGATCGGCGCTTTGACGATCCCTTTGGCCACCAGTTCGTTGAACTTCAGGCCGGCTCTGGCCCTGTCACCATACCCCAGCCAGCAGATTCGTGAGGGCAGCCCCTGGAAGGGGACTTTTTCGCGGGCCATCTTTAGCCAACGCAGCAAATGTTCGTCGTGTGGGAAGAGTTCGGCGATGGCTTCATCGGTGCGGTAGATATCTTCCGGGTCGCCGGAAAGCGCCACCCAACGGAAGGGTCCGTTGCCTTCACAGAACAGCGGGCGGATGTACGCCGGGACGAACCCGGGAAATTCAAACGCGTCAGATACACCGGTGTCATAGGCGCGCTGGCGCAGGTTATTACCGTAATCAAAAACCTCGGCGCCTTTGTGTTTGAAATCCAGCATGGCGCGAACATGGGCAGCCATGGATTGCAGAGACCGGCGTTCATATTCTTTCGGGTCGCTCTTGCGCATCGCGTCCGCTTCAGCCACAGAAAGGCCGGCGGGTACGTAATACAGCACATCATGCGCCGGTGTCTGGTCAGTCACCACATCAGGGATCACGCCATGGACCACCAGTTCGGGGTAAATCTCGGCCGCGTTGCCAATGAGCGCGATGGACCGGGGTATTTGTTTGTCGCGGGCTTCATCCACCAGCGTCATGGCTTCTTCGAGGGTATCCACCACCATATCAACATAACCGATCTCGTGACGGCGTCTGGCGCGGGCCGGGTCAACTTCCACGATCAGGCCGATACCTTCGTTCATGGTGATGGCCAGAGGCTGTGCGCCGCCCATGCCGCCCAGCCCGGCGGTCAGCACAAGCTTGCCTTTCAGCGAAGGCCAGCCGCGCTGTTTGGCCAGGGCGGCCAGGGTTTCGTAGGTGCCCTGCAGAATGCCCTGGGTGCCGATGTAGATCCATGAACCGGCGGTCATCTGCCCGTACATGATCAGCCCTTTGGCTGAGAGTTCATCAAAATGCTGCTGGGTAGCCCAGTGGGGCACCAGGTTGGAGTTGGCGATCAGCACACGGGGCGCGTCAGGGTGGGATTTGAATACCACCACCGGCTTGCCGGATTGAACCAGCAGGGTTTCGTTATTCTCCAGATTTTTCAATGTCTCCAGGATGGCATCAAACGCCTCCCATGGTCGGGCTGCCCGCCCGCGTCCCCCGTAAACCACCAGATCGTCAGGCCTCTCGGCTACTTCGGGATCAAGGTTGTTTTGGATCATGCGGTAGACGGCTTCCGTCTGCCAGGATTTGCAGGTCAACATTGTGCCGCGGGGTGCTCGAACAGGCCGGGGTCCAGACATGTGATCTCCTCCAGAATTCTGTATACTGGAATTATACGCCAGCGTTTATCCATCTACCTTTTCCAGGAGGGAATTGTTTATGGCAATGGAAAGCCCCGCGGTGGAATTGATAAAAATCCTGATCAAAATGGAAGAGGCCGGCGTACCTCTGGATGATTTTGGCAACGCCCTGATGGAATTATCGATGTTGGACCGGTTTTCGGACATTGATATCCTTTCCATATCACAGTCCAATGGCCGGTCGGCCTATGGCCTTCACGGGATTGACCATACCGTGCGGGTGGTTTTCTGGGTGCTCTACCTGGTGGAGATTTCCAACCGGCAGGGGTATGCCATCCGGGAGGAAGACGCGCTGGCAGCCATGTATGCCGCGCTGATTCATGACCTTTCACGCAAAGACGATTATCCGGGCGGGCAGCATGGAAAAGATGCGGCGCGCGACTACCGTCACCTGCTGGAGGCCCGTCTTTCCGCGGAGCAACTGGAACGTTGCCTGACGGCTGTCGCCTGGCACGGGTTCTCGGATGAACCCGGCAGGCGTGATCCGGTATGGATGCTGCTAAAAGACGCCGACGCGTTGGACC
Organism: uncultured Leptolinea sp.; assembly: GCA_964404415.1. GTDB lineage: Bacteria > Chloroflexota > Anaerolineae > Anaerolineales > Anaerolineaceae > Leptolinea. The sequence goes on from CAYOKC010000040.1 coordinate 16,616, forward strand.
GGGCGCGTTTCGCGCATCCGGGGATGGGAGAGGATGGATGCGACCCTTCACGCCTGAGGCTTCCTGTTCTCAATGAGAACACCCCCATATTATCGGGATGCCTGGATGTTAGTGTCGTATTAACATCACTCCTGATAGTGCTGACATCACACTCCGGTGTGTTTCAGCATGCTGTGGCAAATTTTCTCAAAATGTTTAAAGAGAGTTTGGAAGGTCAACCTGAACAAATCCAACAGGCGGCCCATTTGATCACTGACCGGTTCAATTCATTGGAGGCACTAAACCCGGGCTAGTTCCCGATTTTCAGAACCTGCAGGGCATCTGCCAGACGGTCTTCTTTAACAAATACATAATCCGTGTCAAACGTGCTGACTGCCAGAATGCTGATCCCGGCAGCGGCCAGAGGTGTTAATACGCCCGCCAGAATACCTATGGCATCAAAAGGAAAAGGTCCTTCGAGTTTCAAGCCTTTCCAGCCGGATTCCATTTCCTGCCCGGCTGAAACCGCGGCTGATTCAACCAGCAGAGAAAGTTCTTCCGGTGTGCGGGTGATGCTGCAGAAAACGCCGCATTGCGCCCATCCGGGGACGGATTCCGCGGGACCCAGGCGCACGATGGAATAGTCTCCCGGCATGGGAGTGATATGAAACGAACGGTTCATTAGGTTTCAGCTTTCGGTGTGATCCAGAGAAATGATCAGATTGGGGATTCGATGTTTTCAGATTAAATATACGTACGATGTAAATACATGTAATTGTTTAGTTGATCTCTAATCTGAGAAACCAAATTCATGGATCAGTTCAAAGATGATTTGCCGGGTTGGAGCATCTACAAAATTAAATTTAAACCCGATCCCCCACAAGCTGGGATTGACATCTTTACGGCACCACATGCTCTGGGCGTCAAATTCAATATCTTCCCGACCGTCAATCTCACGGGGTAAAGACATTTTCATTTTCACAGCTTTTCCTGTGTCAACACAGTTTTCGCTTACGATCATCAGGCCTTCTTCAGTGATGTCTACAAGGTGCCCCAACAGTTCGTCCGTGGTCCTATCAAATACCTTCAAATAGTAGATCAGGTGACGGCGGTGGAGCGTCCGGCGGTCTGACATGGCATCCTCCCATTAAATTCCACAAAACGTTAGAAAAAATTGATTAATCACAGTATAGGAGATTAAGGTTTTTTTTTCAACTTCGATTAAACCATATGATATTCCCTAGGGGAGAAGCCGCAGGATAGTACCCCTCTTTGGATCCAATTCGAACTGCCTGATGGTATACATCAATGAACCTGACGGTCCAAAAACCAATGAGACAGCCTGCCCTTTACGCGTATCTTCCAATCCATACTGGTCGAAAATCGCGTTTCCCAGGCTGTAGAAAACCAGCGCCGGAGATTTGTCCTTCCCTCGGTCAATGATCTCCAGGGGTTGAATGACATGTGGATGGTGCCCGATGATGACATCAGCGCCGGCTTTGGCCAGCACGGCGGCCAGTGAGCGCTGCCGGGTGGATGGCGCCGCCTGATACTCATTCCCCCAGTGTATGGAAATGATTACCGTATCGGCCCGGTTTTTGGCGTCCCGTATGGTATTTATAGCGGCCGGTTGGTCGACGGCTCGGGTTACATCATCAAGGGCTATAAAGGCAAGGCGGCGGTCACGGGCGCTGACATATTCCACATAGGGAGGCGGTTCAACTGCCCGGATGCCAAACGCCCGGAGCGTAAGCAGGGTTTGAGAGCGGCCGGTTTGACCGCAATCGAGGGTGTGGTTGTTGGCAAATGTGACCAGGTCAAATGACGCGGCTCGCAGGGTTTCAACCTGCCCGGGTGGGGCGCATAACGCGTATCCCCTGGTGACAACCGGCGCGATGGTCAGCGGGGACTCCAGGTTGGCCGCCAGGATATCCGCGTTTTTTATAACGGGCAATAATTCGCGGAACGGCTGCCAGTCTTTGATGCGGGTCGATGCTTTATTGACACCGCGCCCCAGCATCACGTCACCCAGAAATGTGATCTGCAGCAATCGCGGTTCCGGATGAATGCTTAATAGAAGAATCAGGGCTGCCAGTAACCTGGCAGCCCTGATGATCCATGAATGTTTTACCTGTTGGATAGGAAGTTTCCGGTCCACGCCGGAAGATCCGGCGCTTCGCCATTTTTGAGTTTTTGCTGCCATTGTTCATCCGTCATCCGGCCGGCTGATGGCACGGTAAATTCATAATAACTGTAAATCGCGCCAACGGCAATCCGCCAGGGTTCATCCGGGAGGACAACGTACAGGGGAACCGGGTATCCCACGGCTTCGGTGAGGGCTACAACTCCGGTGCCATCCGGGGAAGGTCCCGAAGCCACGTCGGCTACCAATGCCGCGTTGATATCCGAAATATCCCGGCTGTATTCATCGTCTGTGTCCGCGGAGTTGATGGCAAACTGTTCCAGGATGCCGCCAAAGTAGATGATGTGCCAGTACTCGTCATTGGTTAACGGCTGGCCGGCCAGTTCCTTTTCCGCCGCTGTTTGAAGGAAGGTTAATTCAGAGATCAAATTCTTGAAATTGCGTTCGCTCCATTCCGTCACCAGGTTGCGCGAGGCCAGGCCGTTTAATGTCATTTGCGCGAGCGCGTTCAGGCGGGCAAAGGCCGCGGGGTTGGGTTCAACCCAGCCGCGCGGGGGTTCTTCATCCGGTCCGCCGCCGCCCATTTCGGCCATAACCTGCTTGGCGTACAGGATGGTGTCGTGCTTCAGTTCCGTCCACGAACCCATGGTGGTATTCAGGTCCTTTCGCGTCCAGGCGGGATTCTGCATGAAAACCGGGTACGCGGCGCCTTTCGGCTCAATTAACGGGAAGAAACTGTACAACCACGACCAGTAAAGGTTCTGTGTCCAGGTGTCCTTACCCAATGAGGCGACCTCACCTTTTACTTTAGTAAGTTTCTTGTCGTAGTTTTCGTACCCGGTTTCGCCCATTTCTTTCAACAGATTGTAGGCTTCTTCCGATCCCATGGCAGCTGGCAGATCCAATCCCTTCGGTAAAGAGCGTGGTTTGGATTCTGTACCTACTTCGCGCCAGATGACCTGCCCGAACACATACTGGTCGAGGGTAAACCGCTGCCCCATGAAGCGGAATCCCTTTGTGACCTGCTCCTTGTCCTGGTTGATCCAGACCCACATGGAATTGATTTTCGGAGGAGGCAGGTTTTTGGCCCCTTCCATGAATTGGGCAAACAGGGCTTCATCGGCAAAGGTTTTGATATCAGGGATGGGGCCGAATACGGTATCACTGAGTTTTCCGTATTCCACAAATGACAGGTCATCAGACTTGCCCACGATGAACACGGTGGGATCGTAAATATTCTGCCACAGGGTGATGGCCGATTTGCTTCCATCGGGTGACTGCGCGGCGCGCAGTGTTTGCACCAGCAGCAGGGCGCGGAGGGTTTCGAAACTGTCTCCCAGCCGGAAGGTGAGGCGCCCGTACCACATCATGGCTTTGAAGTACTTTTTTAGTTCCTCTGATTTGGTGTAGTGCCCGCGGGGAATGTACTGGGTGTAGTCTTCGATCAGTTTTTCGTTGTTCGAGAGGTCATCCCGATCCCAGATGGGTGAGAATGATTGATCTTCATGGCTTTCAATTAACGCGACTTCGGCCGCAACCAGGTCTTTCACATCCGCGGGTACATCAACCCCGTCACTCAGAAGTTGACCGGCAACAGCGAAGAAGGCCAGGTTGCGTTTTGCAGGCTCTTCCAGAGGTGTACCCCGAAGGGCATCCAATTGACTCTGGCTGGCCGTTCGCATGGCGGCCGTTAAGGATTTCAGGTCGTTGATGAAATACGTGGTCTCCAGGTCGCGCAGCATTTTGTCAAACAGCAGATGATAGGTGTGGTAAATGGCATCTGTTGTGACGAAGGGAACCGTTCCTTCATAACGGCCGCCTTCATAAACCTGGTAGAACTCCCGGTACGTATCCGCCTCACCGGGAACCGCCACAAAACCATTTTCTGAAAGAATTTTCTTCTGGTTGTCGGTCAACGGAACGTTTTCCAATCCTTTGACTTGACCCAGGTCTACCGGCAAATTATAGGAACCCTGTCCGCCGTAGGCTGCCGGAATATTGACCGGAATATCCGGATACTCTGCGAATGGCGCGGAATAAACATCCGCGGGCGGTGTGGGTGTTGGACCGGCAGGATTTTCGGCGGGTGGAGCGCCGGTGTTCGCGGCGGCTTCCGTTACATTGACGGCGGGTTTTTGTTCGGTGGTCTGGTTCGTGCCGGTGACCAGACTGCAGGCCATACTGGTGATCACCAGTACGCTGAAAAGCAGCCACAGATTCTTGTTTGAAAGTTTCATGTCTCCTCCTGGTTACAAACAGTTTATTGGGTTAGTAATAAGGTTATGTTGTCTCTGGTTGTTACCGCAACCAACCAGGTTAGCGGTTTCTCCTCACGGGAGATCAGGTCAAATCCGAAACTATTCCATTTCCAGATGGCGAAACTTTCAGCAGACACAGGTTTTGAATCCGCGTAGCTGCCTTCCAGTACGGCCAATTCCTGGCGGCCATCATTATCTACGTCGCAGGCAATAAAAGAGCGCACCGGCCTGGCCAGTGCGGAGCCTGCCCATAGCTCTCCCCAGTGGTCATCCTTCCAACCGATCATAATAATATGGCTGCTGAATCCCTCCATATCCTGGTGTGACTGAATATACCCGCCATAGGGAAGCACGCGGTCAACCGGCCAGGGAGAGAACGGGCGCTTCACCAGCATCGTGACTTCCGGCAGGTTGTCGTGGTTCAGATCAGTCCAATCCGCCTGCTGCACATGCCATCCGGCAGGGCTGGTCCAGTCACCACGCGCGCATTGCAGGGAGAATTGCCCATTCAAATTTCTCGAAGCGCAATCTTCTGGAGGTTGCACTCCGGTGATACTCCCGGCGTTTTGCCAGCGGGCAGGCACTAATTCACCCTTTTCCAACCGAGTCAGGGTCACCGTTATCGGCGACATGCAGAATAACGCGGTTAGGCAAAGAAAAAGAAAAAGAGGTCTGTTGATCAAACCTTTAAAAACTGTCATGTGTTTACCTGCCTAAATTGTAGGTCAAGGTAGTATGGCTTGCAATCCCTGGACATCTTGCCGGTGTACCAATTTAAAAAGTACCCGGTATGGGTTATTGACGACCATACCAAAAATCTCTATACTGGTTAAGTGGTACCTACCACTTTGGTTAAATACATATGACTATTGATCGCCATTCGTTCATGCCGTTGTATTATCAACTCGCTCAAATGCTGCGCGGGCGGATAAAACATGGTGACCTGCCGGCTGGTAAGGACCTGCCGTCAGAGCGATATTTAATGAAAGAATACTCGCTTAGCCGCAACACTGTGAGGCAGGCTTTAGCCCAACTGGAAAGTGAAGGGTTGATCGTACGAACCCAGGGATCCGGAACCCGGGTGGCCACACTTTCAGGAGTGTACCCATATTTTCTGAGTACGTTTTTTGAAAACCGCGATCTATTGATACGGGCTGGCTACACACCCGAAGTGAAAACCCTGTCGGTCAAACTGGTAAAACCACCGGAACCCGCCCGGCTGGCGCTTCAACTGGACACCGGTGTGAACGTGGTGCAAAAGGAATTGTTGTTTTTTGCCGACGGACGCCCGGCCATGTATACGCTGGATTATATGCTTCCGTCGATCAGCGGTGAATATGATATGTCTCCGGAAGGAGAAGGTTTCCTTAATTATCTGGACATGGCCAGCGGCCAAAGGGTGGAATATGTGGCCGTGGAATTGACCCCGGTTGAAGCCAGCGGAGATATAGCCGCGCTGATCAATTGCCGGCCCGGGTCGCCTTTATTGTTGATGGAAGAAACGTTCATGGATGAAACGCAGAAGATCTCCATCGCGTTTTCCATGAACTATTTCAACCGCGAACTCATCAGTTTTCGTCTGCTTACCCGGCGCGGGTAACCAAGGAGGAAATGGGATGAATGACTGGGATGTAGTCCAACCAAAAACCATAACCGACCTGACTCATGCTCTGGCCGATCCCGGTGGAACAGTCATTGCCGGCGGCACGGATGTGCTGCCGGGGTTGCGGCGTGTAACAGTAGACCGGCCAGTGAGCCTTATTGATATTTCACATGTTGCTGACCTCAGGTTTATACGGGAGCGTGATCACTATCTGGAGATCGGGGCGCTAACCACGCACGCGGAAATCGCGAAATCGGAATGCGTGCAGCAGTACGCCCCGGCGTTGGTGAAAGCCTGTGAGACTGTCGGCGCGCCGCAGACCCGCGCGAGGGGAACGCTGGGCGGGAACCTGGTCAATGCCTCTCCGGCGGCGGATACCGCGCCGCCATTGCTTTGCCTCGACAGCCGGGTCAAACTGGTTTCAGCCGATGGCGAACGTGTACTGCCGTTATGCGAATTCTTCCGCGGACCGGGTAAAACAGCATTGCTTCCGGGAGAATTCCTGCATTCCATCGTGTTTGATCTCCCCTCCGGACGTTGGGGAGCCGGATTTTTGAAACTGGGGCGCAGGAACGGTATGGCAATCGCCGTGGCCAGTGCCGGTGTTTTTATGGCGTTGGACAATGCCGGATTAATCGTAACAATCCGGGTGGCTTTCGGTTCCGTTGGGCCGGTTCCGGTTCGTGCCAGGCGTGTGGAAGCCTTGCTTGGTGGTCAACCGCCTTCCGCGGAATTGTTTGACCGGGCTGCCGCCGGAATGGAAGAGGATATATCCCCCATATCCGATGTGCGGGCCACTGCTGATTATCGCAGGATGTCAGCCCGGGTTTTGATGGTGCGTGCCCTTGAATCCGCCTGGAAACAGGCAGAAAGCAGGCTGGCATGACGATAACCGATGTACGTTTCCATCTTAATGGCGAAGAGCGTTTGTATCACGGTCCTGCCGGCCGCTCGCTGTTGGAGGTCTTGCGTGAAGACTATAACCTCTCCGGCGCAAAGGATTCCTGCGGGGGTGAAGGGGAATGCGGCGCCTGCACAGTGATTCTTGACGGACAGGCGGTCAACGCGTGCCTCGTGCTTATCTGTCAACTTGATGGCTGCCGGGTATTGACCATCGAAGGGTTGACGCCCGCGGGTGTGTTACATCCTATCGAAGATGCCTTTATCAAGGCCGGCGCCATACAATGCGGATTCTGTACCCCGGGGATGGTTCTGGCTTCAAAAGCGCTTCTGGATCAAAACCCACATCCCTCAGATACCGATATCCGCGCGTCATTGGCAGGGAACCTGTGCCGCTGCACAGGGTACGTGAAGATCGTGAAGGCGGTCAAAATGGCTGCCGGGGAGCCGTCCGATGGCGACTAATCCCGAACTGATTGGATCACCAGTCATTCGCAAAGACGCGCGCGGTAAAGCGGATGGATCAGTGCGGTATGTAGCCGATCTTCCATTCCCGAATATGACTTATGCCGTTGCCGTGCGTTCACCTTTTCATCACGCGAAGATCCTTTCCATTGAAACCACGTCTGCCAGGCAATCGCCTGATGTGTTGGCTGTATTAACGGTCGCGGATGTGCCCGGCGAAAAAATGTTCGGGGCGCTCATCCCTGACCAGCCGGTTCTGGCTTTTGGCGAAGTCCGTCATATGGGTGAGCCGGTAGCGCTGGTTATAGCTGAAAATTTGGAGGCGGCAAAGAAAGCAGCCGCCCGGGTCAATACTGAATATCAATCCCTCCCTCCTGTATTAGACCCGGTATCCGCATTGGAAGCAGATTCCCCCGGGGTTCATCCCGGCGGGAATCTGCTTTCCCGGTTCAACCTTGACTCAGGAGATCTGTCCGCCGGATTTGCGTCCGCGGATATCATCCTGGAAGAAGATTTCTCTGTTCCTCGAGTTTCTCCGGGGTATATGGAAACGGAGAATTCTATCGCGCGGTATAACCCGGATGGAACTTTGACGGTGTGGGTCAGCTCGCAAGAACCTTTCGTTGACCGGGCCGCCATCGCGTCGGTGCTTGCCCTGAAAGAAGAAAAAGTCCAGGTTATCGTAACGGTTATTGGCGGCGCGTTTGGCGGAAAAGAAGATTCCAGCCTGCAGGTGATGACGGCTTTCGCCGCGTATATAACCCGCGGTACCGTCAAAATGGTGAATGACCGGCGGGAATCATTCCTTGCGCACCCGAAACGTCACCCGGCGAAGATCCACTTGAAACTGGGCGCGAAACGCGATGGCACCCTGACGGCACTGCAGGGAACGGTGTGGATGGATACGGGGGCCTACGCCACCTACGGTCCGGCTGTGGGCAGCCTGTTGACGGAAATGGTCACCGGGCCTTACCGGATCCCCAATGTTGCTGTTGAAACAAACGTGGTTTTCACCCACGCGCCGTGCTGCGGTGCTGTCCGCGGGTTTGGCAGCCCGCAGGCGCATTTTGCCATTGAAAGCGCCATGGATATGCTGGCGGGGCGCCTGGGGTTAGACGCGCTGTATTTGAGAGAAAAAAACATACTTCATCCCGGTGACGCGCTGCCTTCACGCGTGATCGTCAATGAGACCGGCCTGGGTTTGGAACGCTGCCTTCAGGAAGCCCGGCAGGTTCGGGGCCGCCTGATACAGAAACCGGCATCCCCGGGGAAGGTCAGCGGAGTGGGTATCGCGTTGGGTATGCAGAGTATGGGTTTGGGCGCGAAGGTGCCGGATATCTCTGAAAACCGGCTGGAATGGCTGCCGGATGGGAAAGTGGCGATCCATCTGGGCGCGCCGGACCTGGGACAGGGGTTGGTTACCGTGGCGGAACAGATCACGGCTGCTGCGCTGGGACTGCCGTTTTCACAGGTGACCACGATACAACTGGACACAAGCATAGTTCCCAATGGCGGCGCCACCTGCGCCTCACGCATGACGTACCTTGTGGGGAATGCCATGCTGAACGGCGCTGAAGCCCTTAAACAACAATTACTCGCCGCGGCTGGCCGGTCAATCCATACTCCGGCTAAGAATCTGACATACTTGAACGGGAGTGTCGTTCTCCCGGATGGCTCACAACTGCCGGCGTCGGAATTCACCAGCCGGGCAGCAGAAGAAGGACTGCCCATCACAGCAGATGCGGTGGCTGAATTTCAGTACCCCGAAGACAGGACACCCGGTCACCTACCCGTAGGCATGCCGCACATTAAGTATTCTTTTGCCGCCCAGGTCGTCCGGGTGGAGGTGGACCCGGAGCTGGGCACCGTGGAAGTGACAGACCTGACCGCGATCCACGATCTGGGCCGCATCATCAACCGGATGACTGCCGAAGGGCAGATCGAAGGCGGCGTAATGATGGGGCTGGGTTACGCGCTCTATGAGGATATGTTTATAAAATCCAACGGGCAATGGGTGGACAGCTTCACGGAATACCTGCTGCCCACAACCTGTGAATTACCCGGTAATTTTGATGTCATCATGCTGGAATACCCGGAACTTGACGGACCGTACGGGGCGAAAGGGCTGGCGGAAATCACGGTTGTGCCAACCGCGCCGGCGATAGCCAACGCGGTGAACAACGCGGTCCACGCGCGTGTACACAGTCTACCGCTTACGCCGGAAAAGATATGTGCCGGAATAAGGCACTGATCTGCCGGCAGCAGTCGCGTGCATTCTCCGAGGGTCTATAATTAATCATCACATCCAGGGAGAGTGTATGTTAAAGACATCCATTCATTTTCCGGCCGGATTCCTGTGGGGAACGGCCACCGCATCGCATCAGGTGGAAGGCGGCAACACCAACAACAACTGGTACCAGTGGGAAACCATGGCCGGCAAGATCAAGGAAGGTCACACCTCCGGCATTGCCTGCAACTGGTGGGGCGGCAAATGGAAG
>CAYOKC010000041.1:0-26435 GCA_964404415.1 uncultured Leptolinea sp.
ACCTGGTCAGCCCTGTGGCATTAACTGCGGTATAAAAAAATAATAATTTAGGTGTAGAGAGTAATTAGATGCCCATTTCCCCTTTTAAGTTGGAACGCTTCTACGCGCTGCATGAATTCAACAGCCGGATCATGCTCAGTTCATCTGACTGCGAAAGCCTATCCATGTCTGAGTTGCTGGCTATGGCTTCTCCTGCCAGCAAAGCCATGTGGGACAATCTTCGTCTCGGTTATACAGAGACACAGGGAAGTCCGGCACTGCGGTCAGAAATAATCCGGTATTACCAGAATATCAACCCCGAACATGTAATGGTCGCCGCGCCGGAAGAATTGATCTTCATCGCCATGCAAAGCCTGCTCAAAGCGGGTGACCACATCGTCGCGCTTTCCCCGGCGTACCAGTCGCTATACGAAGTGGCCATCTCCATCGGCTGTGATGTCACGTTCTGGAAATTGGAACCCGGTGATACAGGCTGGCATGTGGATGTTGACCAACTGGAAAAATTGATCAGGCCAAATACCCGGCTGCTGGTGATCAATATTCCCAATAATCCAACCGGTTTTCTGCCCACACGTGATGAATTTGAGCGCATCGTGAATATCGCGAGCCGGCATGGAATTACAGTCTTCTCGGATGAGATGTACCGCCTGATGGAACACAATCCCGCTGACAGGCTGCCGGCGATGTGCGATGCCTATGAAAAAGGCATTTCCCTGGCGGGGTTATCCAAAACCATGGCGCTGCCCGGTTTGCGCATCGGTTGGTTGGCTTCGCGGGACCTGTCATTCATTGATGATTGTCTGGCGTTTAAAGATTACACTACCATCTGCAACGGCGCGCCTTCAGAGGTTCTGGGATTGATCGCGCTGCAAAACGCGGCAGCCATCGTTGAACGTAACATGGGGATCGTCAAAACCAATCTTCGGATCGCGGGCGATATGTTTTCACACCACCCGGATAGGTTGCAATGGATCAAACCCTCCGGCGGATCCATCGCCTTTCCGCGATGGAAGGGTAGTCTGCCGGTTGACGAGCTGTGCCGCCAGTTGATCGAGAAATTCAGCACTATGCTGGTTCCGGGTGAAATGTTTGACTATCCCGAAAGCCATTTCAGATTGGGCCTCGGGCGTAAAAACTTCAAAGAAGGTATGGAATATTTTGAAGAATTGCTTCAAACCCTTTAGGTATCAGGGCTTAATTAGTTAAGGAGAATCCTATGTCAGTTGCCCGGGTAACAGAGATCAAATCCTCATCCACAAAAAGTTTTGACGATGCCATTAAATCCGGTGTTTCACGCGCCCATAAGACATTGAAGAACGTTAAATCGGCCTGGATCGAAAACCAGGAAGTGCTGCTGGATGATAACGGCCAGATCAGCGAATACCGTGTTCAGATGAAGGTAACCTTCGTACTCGAAGACTGAAAAAGGGTTACTTCAATCCTTCATATTCATCCGCGAGCTGCTCAAAAAATGCAACCATGGCTTCGTGCCGCTGACCGGCAATCTGCCGGGCGGATTCGGTGAATAGACGGTCTTTGACGTTGCTCAGCTTGAACAGGTACTCGTGGTAGGACGAGTGCGGTTCTCCATGTGTCTCTTTGCCGCTGGAGCGGAACTGGTCGCTGGGATGGGCATAAAACGGTTCACCCGCCAGCACGGAATACGCGATGGTACGCGCGGTGCCGATAGCCCCGATCACATCCAGCTTGTCTGAGTCAAACAAAACCTTTGCCTCAATGGTTTCCGGCAGGTTCTCCTTGCCGCGGTAGCGGTGGGCGCGAATGGCGTGCTGCACCGCGTGGATGCGGTCAACCGGCCAACCCTCGGCGTGCAGAACCTCACCGGCAAAGATGGCCGAGGTAATATGATGTTCCGCCCGTCCCGTGCCGCCTGGTTCAGCGCCGCGGGAATCATGCAGCAGCGCGGCTGCCTGCAGGATCTCAAGGTCAGCGCCTTCTTCTTTCCCCAGCCGCACGCACATGGAAAAAACCCGTAAAACATGTTCAAAATCATGCACAGCGTCTTCGCCTGTATAGAAGGCGCGCGCCTGTTCGATGGTTGGCATAAGTAACCTCTAAAAGATGGGTATCATCCGCCCTTTTTTGATCACCATATTGACGAGGTTCTCGCCGAAACGGTAACCCAGGTGGCGGTAATCATTGACAGTCAACAGGATCAGGTCAGCCTGCTTGCCGGGTTCGATCGAACCGATCCGGTCGGCGCGCTGGATGGCGGCCGCGGAATTGATGGTAACCGCGGCAATCGCCTGCGCGGGAGTCAGTTTCAGCGCCCGGCATGCCAGCGCGATGACAAATTGCATGTTCTCACACCAGGCTGTTCCGGGGTTGCAATCCGTTGCCAGCGCCAGCAATCCATTTGCTTCGAGAATGGCTTTTGCCGGGGTGTAGTGGTTTTCCGCCAGGCCGAATGGCGTGCAAGGCAGCGCCACCGCCACCGTATCGCTGGCTGCCAGCGCGGCAATATCGTCAGGTGAGGTTTTCACCAGGTGATCGGCGGAGGCAGCGCCCAGTTCGGCTGCCAGGCTCGCGCCGCCGAGGTTGTCAAACTCATCGGCGTGGATTTTCAAGGGAAAACCCAAGCCGCGGGCTTTGGTCAAAATACAGCGTGATTGTTCCAGGTTGAACGCGCCGGTCTCACAGAATACGTCCACAAATGGCAGCGGCCGTCCGGTTTCGTGCTTGAGCCACCATTCATACGCTGTGGGCAGAATCTTTTCACAGATCAGCCGGGTATACCCGTCAGGATCTGTCTGGTATTCCGGCGCGATGGCATGCGCGGGCAAAAACGTGGGGATAATTTCCAGTGGACCTTCGTTGTCCAGATCCAGCAGGATCTTCAATTGATCCAGCTCGGACTTTAACTCAAGCCCGTAACCGGTTTTGGCTTCCGCCGTTGTAGTTCCATAACGCAGCATGGTCCGGGCGCGCGCCCGGGTTTGCGCGTAAAGATCGTCGTACTCACACTGGCGGGTGGCTTTCACTGTGGAGATGATCCCGCCGCCGGCCGCCAGTATCTCAAGATAGGTGCGGCCTTCCAGCCGCATTTCAAATTCCACCGCCCGGTCGCCCGCCCACACCAGATGGGTATGCGGGTCAACAAATCCGGGAAGCATCACCTTTCCATTGGCATCCATGTGTTGTTCGTCGGGATACTTCGTCAGAAGTTCATCCTGGGGGCCAACGGCTACGATCGTGTCACCGCGCATCAACACAGCCCCCTGTTCAATGATCCCAAGCCGGCCCAGATCTTTCCCGCGCTGAGGGCCGCCGTTTAACGTCAATAGTTGGGAAATATTGTGGATCAGCATAGTAGAATCCTATCATGTTTTGAAATTTTAATTTGAGGCCGATAATGCGCGCACCAGTGGAATATGAAGGGACCGGCTGCCCCATTTGTGGACAACCGGTCGATAAAAATCCCCGTTACCCCCGGGCTGTTTGCCCGGATTGCGTAAAAAAAGCCGCTGATCCGGCCGGCAGGCCTGTCATATTTTTCAATGAAAGCCTGAGCGGGGGGATCAGCGGCCAATACGCCGATGACGGTATGCCGTATGAAGGCACGGATTGTTATATCAACGGGACCCATTGCCGGGCAACGGAATCCCACATGGGCGGTATTGTCATAGAACCCGTAGACCTTCCGTGAATCAGTCAACCGCCGAACACAGCGAAACGTTTATCCAGCCGGTTCCTTTTTCGCCCTATCATACAGGAGGCGGGTCCTTACTGCTATCAGAAGGTATACCAGAATGGAAACCGGATAGAAGTAGAGAAGACCCGCTCGAAACAGGGCGAATGGGGTCTCAAACCAGAACGCGTTCCAGAAAACTGTTCCTGTTTTCTCCCACAACCCCGGCGTGAGATAAAAGAACCTGGGATTGATCAGCGCTCTAAAATCCCAACTTCCGGTTGAAATGAGTACCACCATGAAGAAAAGAACAAACAGGGCAAAGTACACCCAGATGCGGGACGCGCGGATGTACCTCTGAGCCCTTGATTCGGTATCCGAAAAGATATCTTCATTTCCGGCTTCTAGCATCCGTTTGAAGTACTGGACCCCGGTATGTTGACTACCGGCGATGTGTTTCCAGCCGCTGTCTTCAAACATCGTACAATAGTTGACATATTCCGCGTGGTCACGAAAGTACCGGAAATCAATCCGGATTCTGGCATCTTCCGCTTCAGATGGCCGAAAATGGTACCCGATAGTGACTTTCTCCAGACAATATCCTTTTTGGGCCATCTCATTGAGCCATTTTTCTTCTCTGGCATAATCCAGGAATAATTTGAAAATAAACATATTCACCCCTCCCGTTCCCGCAGGCAGCTTTCCGCCTGCAATACCATCAATTTCATCCGTTCCATATCCAATTGAACAATTTGGCGGCCTTCTTCTGTGAGGGCATATACCTTGCGCCGGCTATCCTCGCCATCCACCGGGGTAATAAATCGTGCTTTGAGCAGGTTTTCAATAGCTCCATACAACGTACCCGCCGCCACACGCACTTCACCCCGGCTAAGCTCTTCCACCTTTTGCATGATCAAATAACCGTGAGCCGGCTCTGATACCGCCAGCAGGATGTAGAAATTGATCTCCGACAGGGGAAGATTTTTATTTCGATTCATTAACAACCTCCACATATACAGAATAACTATATAGGCGCACTATATAGTTATATGATATACAGCTTAACTGTATATGTCAAGGATATAAATGCCTTATTTTGATACGGCCCTGTGAACCCGCGGCAGTATCAACAGGCCGAGAGCGTTCATTAACATTGCCGCGATCACGTTGACCATAAACCCGCCCGCCGTATATAACCTGGGTCCCATAAACATTCCCGCCGCCATACCCAGAGAGCTGGCTGCCAGGAAAACAGCCATCAGCGTTGCCCGGGCCGGAGGCAGAACTTCTGTCATCAAAGGTATGCTGGCCACCAGGGTGACTTCAAAAGAAAAATTGAAAATGAACAACCAGATCAACGCGCCGGTGACGGTACTTCCCATCAGAAACGGCAGGGAAGCAGACAGGATGTTAATAATAAATCCGGCGGCGATGGTTTTGCGTTTCCCAAACCGGTCCGCGATCATTGCCACTACTCCCTCGCCCGCCAACTCGGCAAAGCCGATCACCGTGGCAGCCGCTCCGATAGCCGCGATCTCCAACCCGTACGATTGCTCGAGCCACGCGCCAAAGATAACGCTGATCATGCTGTTTCCGGCTATGACAAGGAACCCCATGGCCAGACCGAACAGCGCGGCCGGCGTCCTTAGGATCAAGTTAAACCGGGAACGGTCAATCGCCCCTTCGTTGACTTCAGGCGCCGGCAGTTTTGGAACCAGAACAGCCACACCAACGATGGATAACAGCCCCAGGATAAATAACGATAGAAACGGTGACTGCCATCCCGCGCGGGGGATCAAGAAGCCGACCAGAGGTACCCCCACAATGAACGCGCCGGCCCAGCTTACCTCCAACAGAGAGAGGGTAATTCCCCGTTTCTCATAGGGTACCCGGTCACCCACATACGCCTGAACAGCGGGAAGGAATATGTTGTTCCCCAGGCTTGCCAAAAGCAACGCCAGCAAGAAAGCTGCGTAGGCCGGCCAAACCAGCACCAGCCCGACGCCAATGGTGTAGATCGAGAGTCCGAGAAGCATCCCGGTTTTTCGTCCCCGGCGGTCGGCAATTTCCGCGAGGAACGGACCGATGGCGCTTGCGGCCATGGATGCGGAGACGGCGGTCGCCATGGCCGTCATATCGGCCTGCAACCCACGGGCGAATACCAGCAGGAATGGACCCACCATGCGGATGCTGGTATTGATAGCGGTACGGATGATCAGGAAGACGGCAATTTGCAGGTTGAATGTTTTGTTTTTCATTGTCGAATCAGTCTAAAGTTGGGGGAAGTGCCGATGCAGTTGTAAGGATACCATCAGATGAGTATTGGCGAAAAAGGGCGGTGACCTTTTTCAAGGTCATCCGCCCGGCAGAATTTCAATAAACAAGGTTTGCGTGCTTGACGCGCAGGATCAATAAAACAAGCTATATTGTGACGCTGGTTTTTGGATTATCAGGCAGCGATTTTGACGACCGACGCAAATGTCGTATTCCGCAGCTTCTTGACCAGATCCGCCTGAGCTTCACACCACAGGCTGTGAAGAGGGCAATCCGGACCGGAAGGGCAGATCATGGGGTTCAGGGTACACTCATTCAACGCCAACGGACCGTCAATGGCTTCCACCACATCCAAAACGGAAATTTTTTCCGGTGAAACCGCCAGAGACACACCGCCGTGGGCTCCCCGGGAAGTATGGATCAACCCGGCAATGGAAAGCTGGGATATGATCTTTGCCAGGAAGGATGGGGGAATGGCCTGCTCGTCGGCAATCCGGCTGGTGGCAGCCCGTTCATTGGGAGGAAGTTGAGCCAGGTAAAGCATGGCGCGAAGCGCGTAATCCGCTTGTTTTGTGATCTGCATGATAAATCCTCTAATTCAGATTAAAAGATAAAAATACTCCGATTGGAAGTTTAATCGCTTTACTATAATCGGGCAAGTGATATCCATCATCCGTTAGGATGACATATTTCGAACGATTCATACTACATATGGATGATTGATCCGGAATTCTCTATAATAAGTAAACAACCTGTGACGGGAGGAAATAATGATCAAGGAATTCAAGCAATTTGTAATGCGTGGGAATGTATTGGATCTGGCCGTAGGTATTATCATCGGCGGTGCTTTTGGCAAGATCGTGTCGTCTCTGGTTGACGATATTATTATGCCGCCCATCGGATTGCTGCTTGGGAAGGTTGATTTCACCAACCTCTTCATCGCGCTTGACGGCAACACGTACGCCTCGCTTACCGCGGCAAAAGAGGCCGGCGCGGCCACATGGAATTATGGGCTGTTCATCAACACACTGATCAATTTCATCATCGTGGCTTTTGCCATTTTCCTGCTCATCAAACAGGTCAACCGGTTCCAGAAACCGGCAACCGTTGAAGAGCCAAAAACCAAAGATTGCCCCTTCTGCCAGTCAGCCATTCCGGTAAAAGCCACGCGCTGCCCTCATTGCACATCACAACTATAAAATGTAGTAACCGATACCCCGCCGGTTTAGTCACCGGCGGGGTTGTTTGATCTAGAAACAGGAGCAACTAAATGACTGATCTATGGGTTACAACCGCCTTCGGGTTTGAGGGATACAAAATAACACGCCACGTGGGGGTGGTACGCGGTATCACCGTCCGATCGCGCAGTATGCTGGGCAACCTCGCGGGCAGTATCCAGACCATCTTCGGCGGCAATATCAGCATTTACACAGAATTGTGCGAACACGCCCGCTCTGAGGCATTTGATTTGATGGTGCAGCATGCCCGCGCGATGGGCGCTAATGCCATTATCGGTATGCGTTATGACGCCAATGACGTGATGGAAGGTGTCACGGAAGTCCTGGCCTATGGAACCGCTGTGGTGATCGAAACCGCCTGACAATTCCGTTAATTCCTTTTCCGGTGTCTTTACATCATTTAAATGGATTTCTCTACTTATTTTTTATAGTATGAGGGAGCGTTTGGAAATTGAAAAGAGGGACGGGAAAATGAAAAAGGGTTGGCATTCGCTTCAATTTCAATTGACTATAAGCCTGGTGGGATTGGTCGTTCTGATATCCGGGTCTTTGACCGCCGTTCAATTCTTCCGGTATAAAACCGACCTGGATAGTGACCTGCGCCAGAATTTGTTGCATCAGGTGGCAATCGGCGCGCTTTCCATAGACGGCGACGCGCATGAACTGATCAACGCGAATACTGATATGGCCAGCCCGGAATACCTTAAAGTCATTACACCAATGAAGAAATTTCAGGAAGCCAATCCGGACCTGTATTATGTATACACCGTCAAACCCGATGGACAGGGCGGATGGATTTTTATCGCGGATACATCTGACGATCCATCCCTGATCGAATCCCCGGTTGAGGACTTAAGCCAGATACTGGCTGAAAATCCTGACGGGTTTGAAGAACCGGCTGTGGAAAAGGAGTATTACACGGATGATTGGGGCACCTGGTTGACCGGGTACGCGCCCATCCGTGACAGCGCGGGAAAAAACGTGGCATATCTGGCTTTTGATATCGCCCAATCCACCATTACAGAAAAGGTCAACCGGCTGCTTCTTATTTCCGGCTTGATATTTCTCGCGGCCTTGCCAATCACCATATTGATTGGCTGGTTGATCTCAAGGGCGATCATCCGCCCCATCGTTAAAGTCAGCCGGCTGGCGCAGTCACTGGCTGAAAACGACCTTCCCGCCCTTGCCGGAGTATGTGACCGCATGGCAGCCGGGGATTTGCGTCAACATTTTGATTTGGCATCCACACCGGTGGATTATCACTCCAGCAATGAACTGGGTGATATGGCAGACCGGTTAAATGAGATGATACGCCACCTGAAAGCTGTGGAGGTTTCCTTCAATGGAATGGCTCGTTCATACACCAACGTGATTGAACAGTTCCACCGGCAATCATCACAGCTAAACCTGTCCGCCGTCCAATTGGAAATGATGTCAAAGACGATCGGAGAAGAAGTATCCTTCATCCATCAAGCAGCTGCGACTGTAGAAAATGGCAGCCTGCGGCAGAACAGCTCCGTCACCGAAACCCGCGAACGGCTTGAAAAGATGAACGAAACCATCGGTGTTGTGTCAAACGGCGCGAGTGAACAGACGGATGCCGTCACAAAGACGGGAGAGATTATGAATGATCTTTCCCGGATCATTGAGACCGTAGTTCAGAAATCCAATTTACAGGCGGAAGCGGCCCGTCAATCCACTGAAACTGTGCGGCAAAGCGCCGGAACTGTCAAATCCGCTGTAACAAATTTAAAAAACATTCGCGGCATTATTGATCAGTCATCGGAAAAGATGCGTGAAATGGGCGAACAAACCCGGCAGATCGATGCCATTCTAGGCACCATTGACGAGATCGCCTCACAGACCAACCTGCTTTCACTCAACGCGGCGATCGAAGCCGCCCGCGCCGGTGAGCATGGCAAAGGTTTTTCCATCGTAGCGGATGAAGTGCGGAAACTGGCGGAAAAATCATCAATGGCAGCTAAAGAGATCGCCGCGCTGGTTGCCCGCATTGAAAAATCAGCCGATGAAGCTACATCCGCCATGCAGGGCAGTACTGCCGAGGTGGAGAGTGGAGTGCTGCTGGGTGAACAGGCCGGCAGGGCACTGGAAGAGATCCTTGAATCGGTGGAACTTAGCCGCGATTCCGGCGAACAGATCTCGGAAGAAGCCAACGCGATGGTCAATTACGCCGACAGCCTGACAGACGCCTTGAACCGCGTCTCCTCGATCGCGGAAAGCTATCAGGGTGCCGTGGAGGAAATATCCGGGCATATCGAAACCATCCAGGGGAGCATGGATCAGGTCACATCCATTTGTGAAGAGAACACCGGCTCCATGGAAACCGTCACCACGGATATACAGAACATCAATCAGGGAATGGAAGAGCTTTCCAGATCCTCGTCGGAATTATCCGGGTTGTCTGTTTCTCTGCAAGAATCACTCGCACGGTATGATCTGACTGAAATTCAGCAGGGGAAATAAGGTAGAATCCAGGAACAAGGATCCAATGTATATTTTTCTAAAAGAGCGGATCCACCGCTCTTTTTTTACCGATACAGGAGCGTACTCTAGTATGACCAGTAAACGCAAACAAATCTTATTGACCAATGATGACAGTATTAAATCACCGGGGTTGTGGGCGGCTGCCGAAGCCCTTTCCACCATCGGGTATGTGACCATTGTCGCACCGCGAGAACAGGCCAGCGGCATGGGGCGCAGTATCCCTTCCAGTTCAGACGGCAAGATCACACAGACTGAACTGCATATCGGTGAACAGGTCTGGGAGGTATATGCCGTAGGAGGTACACCCACGCAGACAGTGCAGCACGCGGTGCTGGAGATCATGCCTGTCAAACCTGACCTGGTGGTCTCAGGCATTAATTACGGCGAGAATGTAGCCTCAGACCTGACAGCTTCCGGCACGTTCGGCGCGGCACTGGAAGGCGCCTCACTGGGAATACCTTCACTGGCAACCAGCCTGCAATTGAAGAATGTGGCAGTTGACTACCTGAGCCATTCGCAGGATTTTGATTTTTCAATTGCGGCTCACTTTACCCGGCTGGTGGCGCAATATATGCTGAGCAAGCCGTTGCCGGAAGACGTAGACCTGTTCAATATGGTCATACCGTATGACGCCACGCTGGATACTCCGGTCCGTGTAACACGGATGTCAAAGACGCGTTACTTTATCCCATCTTCCAAACGGGTAAAAGAGAAGTGGGAAGAGAATTCAAAAATGGACTTTTCCACGCTCACAGTGAACGAAGAGACTGAACCCGGGACGGATGTTCACGCGATGATCAAGGAAAAAGTGGTGTCTGTCACCCCGTTGAGCCTGGATATGACGTCACGTGTGTCACTCACTGAACTTGACGCGGATATGCACCGGTCGTTTGAAGGGTAAAGTTTTTCCTGTCATCCTGAAGCCCCACAGGGCTGAAGGATCTTTGCCCTTTCGCCAGGATACATGCCTTTGAATAAATTACTTTATTAAATAGTGAAAGATCCTTCGCTATCGCTCAGGATGACGGGTAATCACAGCTTGTCATCCTGACCGAAGGGAAGGATCTCGCAATATTTTTAAGGATACATGGCCAGGGCAATACTACCCTACCAACACGGTTTGTTTTGCCAACTACGCGATGACGAGAATGCCTAAATATTGAACCGGATGTTCAGAATATCGCCATCCGCCACAATATACTCTTTGCCTTCCAAACGCAAACGGCCTTTACCCTTGGCTTCGTTCATCCCACCCAGGGTCATCAGGTCGTCATACGAAACCACCTCAGCGCGGATGAATCCTTTTTGCAGGTCGGAATGAATTTCTCCGGCCGCTTCGGGGGCTGTGGCGCCTCGATGGGTTGTCCACGCGCGGACTTCATCAGGGCCTACCGTGAAGAAGGATTGCAGCCCAAGCAGGTCATACGACAACTTGATCATACGATTCAGGCTGGGTTCGGTGATGCCGTATTCCTGCAGGAACATTTCGGCTTCTTCCGGCGGGAGCTGGGCGATGTCCATCTCCAACTTGGCCTGCAAGGCCACTACCTGGCTGTGGGCATGGTCATACGTGAAGACCGGTTCCTTCTGGCCTTCTGAAAGGTTCATCACCACCAGCACAGGTTTGCGGCTCAAAAAACCAAATCCGGCCAGCATTTTCTCTTCTTCGATCGTCAAAGGCAGATCGCGCAGCAATTTATCCTGTGACAACTGCTCATGGAAGCGGTTGAACAGCTCTATCTCGCGGTCGATGACAGCCTTGTCACGCCCGGCGCCTTTTTTCTTTTCTTCGGCCAGTTTCTCCAACCGGCGCTCCACGGCGATCAGGTCATTCAGCAGAAATTCCGAATCCATGGCGGCCAGGTCGCGCAGCGCGTCGACGGAACCGTTGGGGTGCGGCACATTCTCATCTTCAAAGCAGCGCACCACATGGATGAACCCGTCCATCTGGGTGAGGTTGTTCAACAACGTTCCTGAAATACCGCTCTTTCCGGCGCTGCCATCCAAACCGGCGATATCGGCATAGGTTACTTTGGCGTAGATGGTTTTCTTGGGTTGGAACATCGCCGAGAGTTTATCCACCCGGGTATCCGGCACGTCGACCACGGCGGTGTGAACTTCAATCTTGCCGGTGATGCCGGTGGGCTGGGTGGCGCGGGTCAACGCGTTGAAGAGGGTTGTTTTCCCGCTCTGGGGGAGACCGATAATTCCAAGTTTCATGGGCTAAAGAATCCTTGACCGAGTGATGATGTTCCGATATACTCAATGTGCTCGCCGGAGTGGCGGAATTGGCAGACGCGCACGACTCAAAATCGTGTACCGTAAGGTATGTGGGTTCGATTCCCACCTTCGGCACTGAGATTATAACATGCGCCCCGATCATGATCGGGGCGTGTGCGCTTTAATCCAGCATTTTTCGCATCACCGGGTGGTTGGGTGACCTTCTCGCCGCCTCCACAAACCCGGCCTCAATGAACGGATCGATCACCCCCATGAACAACGAAGAAGCTTCCATTTTCTTCCCCGGCTCGGTGGGATACGCTTCCACAATCTTTGCGCCTTTGGAACGGGCATACTCCACCGCCGCGTCAATGAGCGGACGCATCAACCCCTTACGCCGGAAATCGCGGTGAATAAAGAAACAGACAATTCCCCAGGCGGGTTGGTCATCCACCGGCTTTAAAACGCGTGAATTATTCAACTTGGGGAAGTCCTCCCGCGGGCCAACCGATACCCAGGCGGCAGGAGTGCCATCCACATAGGCGATCAACCCGGGCTCACGGCCGGAATCCACAAGGGCTTTCATAGCCAGCCGGTTCGGTTCCTTTATTCTCGAAGCCCAGTCTTTACTGTGCGTCCGCCAGTACATGCACCAGCATCCCCCGCAGGCCCCGTTCTGGCCAAACACGGCCGAAAAATCGTCCCAACGGGCAGGCGTCAGTGGGTGGACTTCAAGATTCTGGATGCTCATGGCAGATCCTTTCTGTATCAATCAGCTTTCGCGTAAATACGGTCAAACGCCTGTTCAAATGTACCCGCGAGGGCTTCATCGGTGATGATCAACACATTTTCATCATTCCTGTTTTCCGCGCTGGATGTGAAGTTGTACGATCCCAACACAACCGTTTTTCCATCCACAATAATGACTTTCATATGCATTAACCCCGGTTCACCATCCAGATGAACATCCAAACCGGCTTTTTGCAGAGAAAAGAAATCCGCGCCGGTATTGTCTTCACTGGAGTCGCGGTCAAACACACCCTTAACCTCCACGCCATTTTGTTCGGCTTTGATCAACGCGTTTGCCAGTTTGTCCTGCGTGAACGAATATGCCAGAACATGCACCGATTTTTCGGCGTTATTCACCAGGCTGACCAGCCTCGTGTCGATCCTGTCTTCGGGCGAAAAGTAGTTTTCCACCGGTATGCCGGTCAGGTCAAAACGGGTTGTTTCCGTCAACGGGCGGCTATCCGGACCAAATTTATCTTCTGAAGCCATTTCGTTGAATTTGATCGTGTAATTACCGGCCAGATCGGTTGATTCAATGCGAACCATAACATTCTCATCATTTTCCGATCCGCTGGCTGAAAGATTCAAACTGCCTGTCCACAGGACACGGCCGTCTATAATGACGTACTTATTGTGCATCAAGCTCTCACGCCGGTCACCCATTACATAAATGCCCGCCTGTTTCATGCGGCTCAGGTCAAGTTTTTGCTGGGCGTCGCTATCCACCACAACGCGCACGGCCAGGCCACGCTGTGAAGCTTTGATCAGTGCTTCGCTTACGTCTTTCAGTGTGAAGTTATACATGGCCACATCAACTGATTCCCTGGCGGCATTGATATCCGTGATCAACGCCCGGATGATCGCTTTTCCGGGTGAGGCATTCCCGCTAATTGATGGATCGGTGAAAAAAACATTGATCGATTCGTTTCCTGTCCGCCCAACGGTGGTCTCCGAAGTTTCCGGCGCCGTGGTTGGTGGTAGAGGTACAGAATTTTGCGTAATTCCGGTCTGACAGGCAGTGACTCCCGCTGTTAGCAGGAGCAGAAATGTAATTACACGCGATCGTCGATTCATGAGTCTAGATATCCAGCACAAATTGATGAGTACACCCGGGTATTACCTACGTAGCCGATAAATTTTTTCATGTCTGTTAGCGGTATTTTTGCGCAGCAAAAACGCGAATACTTCTATTTGCAGCATTTCCGCCCCAAAAAGCAATAATAGAATTCTTAATTAGTTTTGAGGGGCAAAGCCTGAATCCGGATGAAGCCTATCACTCCAGATCTGTATATCCGTTTTCTTTGATGATCTCCTGAACCCTCGGGAAATCTTTATAAAACCCCCGGTATCTTTCCGGGAGCAACGCGGCGATCTGACACATCACTTCGGTGGTATTTTGTTGCACGGCTTCGTCACGGTTTTCGCGGGGCAGCGGCGGCAGGGTAAATGCTTTCCCGAAACGCACTATGGTTTCCGGTTTCTTGAAAGCACGCATCTTTTGCATCATGTCTTCACTGCCAATGATCCCCACAGGCACAATGGGAACATCAGCCCGGGACGTTAAAAGCTGAATTCCCGGCTTACCTTCCAACAGTTGACCGATCCGGCTTCGGGTGCCCTCCGGCGCGATGCCCAGCACGCGTCCCTCTTTGATTTTCTCCACGGCGACCCGGAAGGCGGCAAAATCCGCTTTAGACCGGTCCAACCAGATGACATCTGCCGCCTGAACAATAAAACGGAAGAACAGACTGTCACGGTATTCTTTTGCCACCAGCGCGGTAATATCCTGGCGCACCGGATTGGATAACAACAGGGCGGAATCCACCCGGCTGTTATGGTTGGTGGCAAGAATAATGCCGCCCGAAGGCGGCAAGTTTTCAGTTTGCAGGTATGTAGTGCGGGTCAATGACCCGATCAACGTTTGGATCAAAGAACGAAGAAATGGATTCGTCATTCCCCTGTCAACTCAGCGGGTTTCGCGGCTTTTTTTTCATCCAGTTTGGCTTTCGCTACTTCCCAAACAGCCGGTAAAACAGAGATGATCACAATGGCCACGATAACAAGGGAGAAATTATCCTTAACAAACGGCAGATTACCAAAGAAATAACCGGCAAACGTACAAACACCGGTCCAGACAATGCCACCAATGATGTTGTATGAAATGAAATATCCGTAGCGCATTTGTCCAACACCGGCTACGAATGGGGCAAAAGTACGGATGATCGGTATAAAACGGGCAAGGAAAATGGTCTTGCCGCCATGTTTGTCATAAAACGCCTGGGTTTTATCCAGGTACTCTTTTTTCAAGAAGCGGACTTCACCGGAAAAGACCCTGGGGCCGATCTTATGACCGATCCAGTAGTTCATTGTATCTCCGGCAATTGCCGCGATAGCCATCAAAACAAAGAGAAGAACGGGGTTGAAAGCCCCAAGCGCGGCAAACGCGCCGGCCGCGAACAAAAGGGAATCACCCGGTAGAAACGGGGTGACTACCAGGCCGGTCTCAATAAAGATAACCACAAACAGGATCAGATATGACCACGCGCCAAAGTCCTGAATGATGACGCTCAAATACCGGTCAATATGCAGTAAGAAGTCAAACGCTAACGTAATATATTCCATCTAACAATGTTCCTTTCGCCGAATCGTACCACAACCCGCGAAAATTCCTGCGGAAAAATCCCGATTCCTTATCAAAATCTAATCATTAAAAGGCGATTCCGCCTTCTGCAACGCAATATTGGCTTTCAGAAGAATGGAAACCATAAAACAGGCCAGCATCACCAGCACAAACGGTGACGCCTGAACAATGCCGTTCAGTGAATTTACCATCACCGGCGACGCCTGAGCCAGCTCACGAAAGCCGGTCATCAGGGCAGACAGGTTCCAGAGGGAATGCAACCCGAACGCCGCCAGATACGCCCCTGCCAACACACCAATACGGCCTTCTGACCATGCTTTGGCCATACCCCAACCCACCAGTCCTGAGGCGGTGACGTGCAATATGCCCGTCCCGATACGTCCTATGGCAACAGAAGCCCACGAGACCGCCTCTATACTGACCAGCGATCCCAGGCTCTCAAAAAGAGCGAATGCCGCGCCGCAGATCATTCCTCCCAGCAACCCTTCTTTCGGAGTGAGTGGACGGCCGGCAAAGAACCATAACGCGAGCGGTTTGAGCAACTCTTCCAGAAGGGGAATTAAGCCTGCCATGACGGCGAAAATGGAATACATAACCAAGGGCTGGGTTAAATACGGGCGGATGATGCGCAATACTGATTCGTTATCACCACCGGAATTCATCAACCGGTCAAGAGTGACAGAAAACTCCTGCGTCAGACCGGGATTCCAGGTTTGCAGGTACAACACACCGGCAATCACCAGAACCAGTACGATAATTGCTTCCATAATAATGATCAACGGAACAGTAACCGTCAGGCTGAATGTTGCCAACCCCCAGTCATGCTGGCTTGAAGGCACCGAAAGGTTCCGCCTGCCTGTAACTAACAGCCAGATCAATGGCAAAATCACTATTCCAAGCTGTAAGAGCGGCAAAAAAACAAATGAAATGTAGCGGTTCATGCTGACAAAAATGCCGGTGACGATCAGCACGGGTACCAGGCTTATTCCAATGTTTGCCAAAGTACCCTCTCGCGCAAAACGCCACTGCGGAACAGGTTTTCCCATCAACCGGATGACAGCCAATATGGCAGAAGGCAGCAAAACCAGCGCGACAAGCGAAGAGATAATAACCAGGTTTATCATCCCCTGGAATTGTGAGATTTCAGACGGGTCTTGAATGAAGCTGAAAACCCCTATAAACAGGAATATCCCGCCTGTGAGAGCCGAAAGTGAAATACCACCTCCGCTCAACACAAGCATACCAATCGAAGGCCAATGTATATTAGATTTTGATTCCATAATAGACCACAGTCAGGCACCCTTCTGAAAATACCGCTTTAGACGGGAACCGATAATTTTTTCTTTGGTACCGGATAAATCAGATGCCGGTTCGGGTATCCACAATGCCGCGAATGGCCAATTGTACCATTTCGGGGGTTTGCGCCGCGTCCACCGTCTCCCAGCGTTCGGGTTCAAGTAACGCCAGCTCATGGTATCCCTCACGAACACGCCGGTGAAATTCCAACTGGTAGGCGTCCAACCGGTTCCACTCGCCGCCGCCGGTCTGGCGCCTGCGCAGTCCGGTTTCCGCATCCACGTCCAGCAGCAGGGTAAGGTCGGGTTTGAGGCCGCCGGTGGCAAACGCCAGCAAACTGCGTATCACGTCACGGTCAACGCCATGACCGTACCCCTGGTATGCCAGGGTGGAATCAGCGTAGCGGTCCGAGATGACGATCTCGCCGGCCGCCAGCCGCGGGCGGATGACCTCTTCCACAAGCTGCGCGCGTGCCGAGAGAAACAACAACAGTTCGGTGCGCGGATGCATGGACGTATTCTTCATGGCCATGATGATCTGCCGCACCTGGTCGCTGATCTCCGTGCCGCCCGGTTCACGGGTGGTATATACCGTGCGCCCTTTGGAGCGCAGGTAGTCAGCCAGGGGGGCTATCTGGGTGGACTTGCCGCATCCATCCGGCCCTTCAAAGGTGATGAACATGCCGGTCATTCGCGGAAGATCCGTACGTACCGGTTGGGTTCTTTCCCGTAGGAGTGGGAAACCAACTGCGACTGCCGCGCCATCTCATGCTGAAGGCGGCGTATGGGCGCTGAAGCCGGGGGCAGGTCAATAAACTTGCTGCCATTCATCACCGCTTCTATGGCGGCATGGGTCACATTGGTGTAATCCTGCCATTCATTGGGGGTGGGGCCTTCCACACTCAGGTTGAACATGTCGGCCAGCGATTGCTCAATCTGGTTGATGGTGTTCGCCCGCAGCACATAGATGGGCAGACCGCGTTCCTCGGCTTCCAGAATGGTCTGCTGGCGGTTGCGGTAATAGGCGCGCAGCGTCATAATGGCTTCGGATTCTTCCAGATTCTTGACTACGATCACGGGCACACCCAACCGCCGTGAAGCCTGGATCAGCCTGTTGCGGGCCACACCGTACGGATACAGCCGCACCGGTTTGCCGTTATAAGGTGAAATGACCTCTACCGGTTCATCAGAACTCATTTCAAAAGACGGGGTATCAACCACACTCTGGTACCGACCGCCGCGGCGCATTGACATACCGGGCTGGGCGGGGAGTTCCGTAGAACCGCGCCGGAAGCCCTGGTTGGGAGTGGGACGCGATGGCGGCGGAGGGGCAGGTTTCTCAATGACAATCTGGTCATTTTCGCCCATGGAACGGATCTCAGGCATGGGTGTGGTACCACGTACCAGCGTATCCACTGCCAGTGCCACATCCGGGTGCACAGCCACTTTGTCGCGCTCGATCATTTCGATCAACACGTCAAACGTAGGTGGAGCGCGCCGTTCGAGCACCGTCTTCTGGGTGCCCCTGCGGCGGGCTTCTTCATCAGATAGTGTGACAGATTCGATACCGCCGATCAGGTCGGAAAGGGTTGGATTTAATAACAGGTTTTCCAGCGACTTGCCATGCGCCGTGCCAATTAGCTGCACACCGCGTTCCGCGATGGTGCGCGCCGCCATGGCTTCAAGTTCACGCCCGATCTCATCGATCACGATGACTTCGGGATTGTGGTTTTCCACCGCTTCGATCATCACTTCGTGCTGGAGTGACGGGGTGGGCACCTGCATGCGGCGGGCTTTACCCACAGCCGGATGGGGTACGTCACCATCACCGCCGATCTCATTCGAGGTATCCACGATGATCACACGCTTCTCATCGGCCAGAATACGCGCGGCCTCGCGCAGCATGGTCGTTTTGCCAATACCCGGCCGCCCGAGGATGAGGATGCTCTTGCCCGATTTGACCAGATCCTGGATGATATCGATCGTGCCGTATACGGCGCGTCCGACACGGCAGGTGAGGCCCACAATATGCCCGCGCCGGTTACGGAAGGCGGAAATGCGGTGCAGGGTGCGCTCAAGCCCGGCGCGGTTATCCGCGTCAAACTCACCGATACGCTCCACCACATAGGCAATATCCTGATGGGTGACCTCGCGCTGTGAAAGCTCCACCTCGCCATTAACAAAACGTGCCTTGGGTACGCGCCCAAGGTCAATAATGATCTCGATCAGGCTGTCAATATTATTCGCCCGGATGACGGCATCGGCCACAGCCGGAGGTAGTACTTCAAATAGTTTGTGTAAATCGTCAGTTATTCGTCGTTGTGTCATAGCTTATATATAGAATAGACCATGTACCGTTCAAATGCAAATAAACATTTGGTTAACAGTATGTCATGAAGAGGATGAGTAGATCAGTTCTTTCCCTGAATCGGGCTGCCATCCGCCCGTGCCATGGGGGAGGAAGGTTCCGCCCTGCGTTGTTCCAGTGCCTGCAAACCGCGCTCCAGAATGGGGCTGCGCTGGCGGGCGATCAGGTGTTTCACCAACAGCGCCTGCCTTGGAGCCGCTTCCGCGCCTATCTTCTGCAGGCCGTTTTCCAGCCACGATTGGTACGAGCGGACAGCCATATACACCGGGCGGCTGCTTTGATTGGGCAGAATACCTGCCAGTTCCCGGATCAGGCAGTCCACATCCACCGCGTCTGGATGGAAGATCGGGCGCAGGTAAATGCCGCTGGGGCCGAATTCCACATCAGTGTAGGCAGTCACCTCACCATCCTGCTGACAGGCCAATCCCTGGAAGGAATGAGCCTGAACAGGTTCAGCTGACATCACAAGCGGTGGCAACAAAGCCTGGAAAAGCGACCGTATGCTGCTCTCCTGGTCAAGCCGCGCCGGTGACCAATCATTTCCAGTCGGACCATTACCTTCCACAGCGGGAAGCTTCCAGATTCGCTGCCAGGCGAACACACTGAAACCGGCGCGCCGGAAAGCTTCAAACGCCGGGCTTGATTCGTCCATCTCTGCCAGCAAATGATAGGCGCCCCATTCACCGGATTGCTTTGCCAGGTCTTCCAGAAGCAGAGGCAATGTCGACAGTATCGACTCGGTCTCAGGCGCGATGAATGCCACCCGGGCGGACCGCTCTCCCTGCTGAAAATTGACCTGCCCGAAGAGGGGCGGTGTTCCATCCGAGGAAGGCGAGATGTTGGTATAGGTTCCCCGGCTGGCATGGAGCTGCGCGAACAAGGCAGACATACCCAGCGGATTGCCTCTTGTCAGCATCAACGCGCTGTCAAGACCCAGCACCTGCCGCCGGTTACGGTACAGTGCGGGAATATCAAACCAGGCCAACGCGCGAACGGTTATTTTGCCAGCTCCACAAAGTAACGGTGAAATCGATCGTCATCTGTCAGTTCGGGATGGAATGATGTAGCCAGCAGACGCCCCTGCCGGGCGGCCACGATACGGCCGCCGCCTTTGATGCTGTTTTCCGGCAGTTTACACAACACTTCCGCCGGAGCATGCGCCTCCTGAATGAGCGGGGCGCGGATGAATACCGCGTGATACGGGTGCCCTTCCGGGTCAACCGATTTCAGCGCAGGGATATCCAGGTCGATCTCAAAACTGTCAACCTGGCGGCCAAAGGCATTGCGTTCAACCACAATATCCATCACACCCATCAATGGCTGCGGGCGGCGCGCGTCTTTCGAAAGGAAGATCGCACCGGCGCAGGTACCCCAGATGGCGTGATCTTTCGCGAAGTCCTTCAGCGGTTCCATCAAATTGAACGCGACAGCCAACTTGCCGATGGTCGTCGATTCGCCGCCGGGGATGATGAGTCCATTCAAACCATCCAGGTCGCCGGGAAGGCGGACCTGGATGGTATCAATTCCCAATTTCTGCAGCGTTGTCTGGTGTTCGGCAAAATCACCCTGCAGCGCCAGTACACCAATTTTCATATGGGTATTACCAGCCTCTTCCAGCGATCAATTCTGGTTCAGGTATGGATGAAACTGAAATGCCGACCATGGGTTCCCCCAGGTTGCGGCTGATTTCAGCCAGGATCTTCGCATCGTTGTAGTGTGTGGTCGCCTTGACGATGGCCGCGGCGCGTTTGGCCGGGTCACCGGATTTGAAGATACCGGAGCCGACGAAAACGCCGTCCACACCGAGCTGCATCATCAGCGCGGCATCCGCGGGGGTGGCAATGCCACCAGCCGCAAAGTTGACCACGGGCATGCGGCCCAGTGTGCGGGTTTCCATAAGCAATTCATACGGAGCGCCCAGTTCTTTGGCGAAGGTCATTACTTCTTCTTCGGGCATATTCTGCAATTTGCGGATATCCCCGAGCACCTGGCGGGCATGGCGAACAGCTTCCACCACGTCACCGGTACCGGCCTCACCTTTGGTGCGGATCATGGCGGCGCCTTCGCCCACACGGCGGAGGGCTTCACCCAGGTTACGGCAGCCGCAAACGAAGGGGACTTTGAAGGCATGTTTGTTTACATGGAAGGCTTCATCCGCGGGTGTTAGAACTTCGGACTCATCAATATAATCAATGCCCAACGACTCGAGGATCTGGGCCTCCACAAAATGACCGATACGGCACTTGGCCATGACCGGAATGCTGACTGCTTCCATAATGCGGATGATCACTTCGGGGTCGCTCATACGGGCGACGCCGCCGCTGGCGCGGATATCCGCGGGAACCCGTTCCAATGCCATTACTGCGCAGGCGCCGGCATCTTCGGCAATCTTTGCGTGATCGGGGGTGACCACATCCATGATCACGCCGCCTTTTAACATTTGAGCCAGTCCCTTCTTGACGGCAAAGGTGGCTACTTGCTGTTCCATAACTTCCTCCTGAATGGTAAAAAAGAACCCTGCGTCTCGATTTTACCACGCAGAAACAGTGTTTCTTTCCTCAGGAATCCAGATTTACAACCCCCGCGGATGGCCACAATGTACGGGCTTCATCCATCAATTCCGGGCGAATAACCACCACCGCCCGCTTAAACTCCCCCCGTGCTAGTGTGTCAAATGCCTTCACCCAGCCCTGTTTCCGGTAAAACTCGAGCGGCCCCAGCTCATCAACGATCAACAGGTCGCATTGACCGATAGAACCCAGGAAATCATTTCCGCGGGACAGAACATCAGCACGAAAATCCCAGTGGTCGGTGACTATCTCGCCAGTGTTCTGCTTCACGCCGACAGCCAATAGGCTCTGTGTTCCGGTACTCAAATCCAGCATATTAATGGCAGTCTTAACACCGTTATCAAAGACAGCGGGGCACAACACCCCGGCAATTATCCAACTCTTCTGCCTCGCCTGGTCCACCAAACGTTGGCAGGCGCGCGTTTTCCCTGCGCCGCGTCCGCCGGTCAGAATGGTGATACCTTCCGGCAGTGATTGAACGTCTATGTCCACAGAGCGATCCTCTGGCCTTCCACCTCCACGATCCGAACAGGAACGCCATACGTATCGGTCAGATTTTCGGCGGTGAAAATGTCTTGCAGGGATCCACTGGTTAGCACCTGCCCGGCGCGCATCAAAATGACATCCGTCGAAACCGCGGAAGCCACTTCCGGCTCATGCGTGGTGAGCAGAATAGTTGAACCACCCCTATTCAATTCCCGCAAAATGGCCATTAAACGGGCTTTGTTTGCCAGGTCCAGATGTGACGTTGGTTCATCCAGAAGGATCATCTCAGGCTGCTGGGTTAACGCCCTCGCGAGTAATACCAGTTGACGTTCCCCACCGCTGAGAGAAGTGACTGCCCGCCCGGCCATGCCACCCAATCCGGCCAGATCGATGGCGTGCATCGCGATGTCAAGATCGCCTTTGCGGGGTGATTCCAGCGGATTCAAATACGGTGTGCGCCCGAGAAGAACATATTCCAGAATGGAATAATCAAACGGCATGTTTTCAATTTGCGGAACCAGAGACATGATCTGCCCGGCTTCCCGCCGCGAGTATTCTTTCAGGTGCCGGCCTTTTAACCAGATGGAACCGTCCATTGGAGAAAGCCACCCCAGCATTACATGCAGCAGGGTGGACTTGCCCGCCCCGTTAGGCCCCAGTATAGCTGTCACCGAGCCTTCACGGATATCCAGGTTCATTTCATGCAAAGCATTCTGGCGGGTTCCATCGTACCGGTAGGTGACCTTACGGAGAGAGAGAATCGCGCCGCTCATCGTTGACTCCGCACACCTGTTATGGATAAGAGCAGCATAAAACTGAGCGCGCCCAGCAAAGATGTGATAATTCCCAGCGGGATTTCACCAGCGAGCAGAATTCGGGCCAGATCGTCACAGATCAATGTGAATAGACCCCCAAGGAACAATGTGGCAGGGAGCGAAAGGCGGGCGTCAGCGCCAAAAATGCGCCGCGCAATGTGGGGGATGATCAACCCGACCCATGTCACCATACCGCTGACTGAGATCACGGAAGCTGTCGCCAGTACAGCCGCGCCCAGCATGATCCCGCGTTCCACTTTCGGTGACGCGCCCATTGAAAACGAAGCCGCGTCACTCAGGGTCAACAGGTTGAGCCGCCAGCGCAACAAAATCAGCACAATAAGACTTACAGATACGGCTGGAAGTATGCTGAAAAACTGGTTCCAGGTACTGCTTGAAAGGCCGCCCAGCAACCAGAAAGTGATTTCCGGCAACTGGGTCAATGGATCGGCCATATATTTCAACAGTCCCACCCCTGATGAAAACAATGCTGAAATGGCAATACCGGCCAGGATAAGCCGAAGCACCCACCCTCCATACCGTAACCGGTGTGCCAGGAAGTACGACAAGGCAAGCCCGAGTACAGCAAAAATAGCGGCAGAAGATTGAACAAGCCAGGCAGTATTTCCGAGAAAAATAATGGCGAAAGCGGCCCCGAAAGAAGCCCCCTGCGATACCCCCAGAAACCCGGGTTCAACCAGAGGATTGCCAAAGATCATCTGAAAAACAAGGCCAGCCGCTGAAAGTGACATACCCAGCAAAACCGCGATCAGAATGCGGGGAAAACGCAGATTTATCACCAGCTTTTTCCCCAGTTCATCACCCGCGATCTCGGCGGGTGTCAATATCTTTACTGAGGGATACCGCCCGATTAGTAGTGACAAACCAATTCCGAGGATCAAAACAAGGGCAATAATCAGGAGAATTTTCGCACCATTTCTTAACTTCCGGTCGGGTTGGTCCATATTTATCTCGTACCTCTAGTTAACGAAAAAATTCAAAGATAATGAGATTGACATTTTTTTTTGTATGGTCAATGCTGTTTCCCGATTATCTGACTTTGCATACATTCATTCAACCAATCCAACCATCCCTGGATTTGTTTTCTGCGGGAAATAAACACCAGACGGTCATATTCATCTTCTATTGTTAAATCATCAATGGTTGACTCAATTTCTTCCAACCAGAGACGGGTGATACTAATTTGTTTATTTATCAGTGATCTGGCAGTTTCAGGGTTTATGGCGGTGGCAAAAAACAATTTAGCCAGGAATACCTGTCGCATCTCCCGGCCGTGCAATACAGGTTCACGCACCCACCTTTCAAACATGGTTGTTCCGGTCGAGGTGATATGGTATTCCTTGCGCGTGGGGGAGTTACCGATCTGCAACAGGTGTGAGATCAGGTAACCCCTTTTTTCAAGTCCGTCCAGCATGGCGTACAGGTTACTCTGATTAATATGCCAGATCGAAGAAATGCCACCCGGCTGACTGAGTAATTTATATACATCATATCCATGCATGGGATTTTCATAAATATACCCAAGCAGGATGAATTCCATCGGAGAGACAGCTTCTTTTTTTCTGGGTGACATGTAAAAGTATTCAATTATTGAGTAATAAGAAAAATTATAGCACACGTCTCTTTACCGGTTTGACTCAAATTTAGCTTCCGGTATAATGATGGACAAGGGAAAGGAGCATTGCATGTATGTTGGGATCATGCACTATGCAGCACCACCGGTTGTTGGGGGAGTGGAATCTGTAATTCTGAGCCACGCGCAATGTATCAGCAGCGCAGGGCATTCAGTACGAATATTTGCCGGACGCGGCGAGACGACGGATGCTCGCTATCCGGTCGAAATTTTACCCTTGTTGGATTCGCGGCATCCTAGAATACTAAAGGCAAAAGCGTCACTTGATTCCGGCGATGTGCCGGATGATTTTGAACCTCTGGTAGAGCAGATCGAGCACGACCTTGACCGGGCTCTTACCGGTGTGGATGTTCTCATTGTGCACAATGTAGCTTCGTTGAATAAAAATCTGGCGCTCACCACAGCATTATTCAACATATCCCGAAAAGCCGAGTCTCCCCGTGTCATTTTGTGGCACCATGACCTGGCGTGGACAACACCGCGCTATCAACCCGAACTGTACGATGGCTATCCATGGGATCTGCTGCGCACTGCCTGGCCCGGAGTGACGCAGGTGGTTGTTTCAGAAGAACGCCGCAAAGAATTCGCGGCGCTAACCCGGCTTTCACCGGATTCCATCACAGTCATCCCTGCCGGGATAGACCTGCAGGGTTTTCTGGCATTGAACAAACAGGTTCATTCACTGGCCACACAACTGAACCTGTACCACGCGGCACCGTTGCTTTTAACCCCGGTTCGCGTGACGAAACGGAAAAACCTCGAACTGGCCATGGAAACTCTCGCGCACTTGCGGGAACATTTTCCGGCCGCGCAACTGGTGATCACCGGGCCTCTGGGAGCGCACAATCCATCCAATGTGGATTACCTGAAGAAACTGGTTTCTTTACGCAAGATGCTCGGCATGGAAGGCTACATCCATCTAATGGCCGAGCATGTGCCCGACGGGCTGGAAACTGAAAGCGTGGCAGGGTTTTACCGGCTGGCTGACGCGATGATCCTACCCAGCCGGGAAGAAGGTTTTGGAATCCCCATTCTCGAAGCCGGTATTGCCATGAAACCGGTGTTTTGCAGCGATCTGCCACCCCTCCGTGCCCTGGCCGGCCCATGGGCTTCTTATTTTAGCCCTGACGACAAACCGGGCAAGATCGCCCGGGTGATAGCCCAGACATTGACTGAAAGCGCAACATACAATTTACGAATAAAGATTCGCAACGCGTTTACCTGGGAAGCCATTTATCAAACCCGCATCGCTCCGCTCATAAATAAGGTAAATTGACTATGTCCACAACCGATAAGCGTTTGTTCAAGCCTTTCCGGAAGGTTGTTCTTCCCGTTTTCCCCGATACGGATATCCCGGCATCACTGGCAGCCGCCAACGCATTGGGCGTTGAGATCCGTCTCGTAGGCTTGCTGGTGGTTCCCACCGGCACATCCGCGAGTGAAAAAACGGAACAGGCACGGGCGCTTCGAGCCCATTTGCAAACCATCGCGGAACGGGAATCTCTGAAAACCCCACCCGAACTGGTTGTCTCACCCCAACCCTGGCGTGACTTATGGAAGTTTATAGCCCGCGAAAAAGGGAGTCTGGTCCTCCTGGAATATCCGGTCCATTTCACCGGTCCATGGGGAATAAAAGAAGAATTTATTACGGTTGTTCCCTGTGACCTGGCGATCATGCGGGGTAATTGGCCTTCCGGGCTTCCGCATATTTTTGTTCCCGTTCGCGGCGGCCCTTCGGCCGAACTCGCGCTGCGCCTGGGTATGTCAATTCCAAAAACAGACCTTGAGGTTATTCACTTCTCCTCAGGCAAGAACCATCACTCTGATGAACCATTCAAAGGCCTGGAAAAAATCCTACCCACTCTGCCTGACGTCATCTTTCACCGCGACGAATCAGAAAACGCGGTTGAATCGATCAAACATATCGCGGA
>CAYOKC010000042.1:0-26242 GCA_964404415.1 uncultured Leptolinea sp.
GATCGGCGCGGTGGCGACCACAGCAATATAAAGTAGGGATGAAAGAATGCCGCTGTAAAGCAGCATTCTTCGTAGCATTGTGTTGTTTAAAGAAATTTTCATTTTATTTGCGACCGGTTCAATTAATTTGCCTGAACCAATGCGTTTTCCACACCCTGTAGGAATGCTTTTGAGGTGAGGGTGGCGCCGCTGATGGTGTCCACCTGCAGGGATTGTTCTTTGATCACCCGGTCGTACAACATTTCCATGGAATCACCATCGCGTTTTTCCACGCCGTTGATCAATTTGATCGCGGTCACCTTGCCGCCGGTGACTGTCACCTCGGTTTCATTCACGCGCCATTTGTGCATGCCGCCATCGTAGCGGCCGGTGAACGTCCCATCCTTCAGCCGGGTGAAGTCCACCCGGTTCAGGGGCAGGCTTGCGGCTTCTTTGTGTTCCGCTTCCAATTTTGACCAGCCAATTGCCCCGGCAATTCCCAGAGCGCCAACAATGGATAATGTGATGATCCAACCAATCATTTCCTTTCTCGCTTTCTTCATTTTGTAAATACCATTTCTTTTTCGATTATTTGTATTTCCACGCCTTCAGCGGCGTGAAAACATTGTTCCAGCCCCGGGGTGACCCATGCCCGCATCTCCCGGTCAACACACACAGCTTCAATAGCGGGATACTCCGCCAGTAGTTCCATTCCGCGATGCAGCCCGGCCACAAACACAATGGTCGACAGGGCATCAGCGTCTGTGGATGAATCCGCGACTATGGTCACGCTGACCAGTCCGGAATCAGCCGGGTAACCGGTCAAAGAGTCCAGGATGTGGTGATAGCGGATCCCGGTGTGGTCTTTGAAATACCGCTGGTAATCACCCGAGGTGACCACACTTTTCCCGGACACGGAGACCGCGCCGGTCAGCGCATCGTCACACCGCGGGTGTTGGATGCCTACCTGCCAGGGGGAGCCGCCCGGCTTCAAGCCGATGGCTGCCACATTGCCGCCCATATTGGAACAGGCGGATGTTATACCGAACCTACGGTACACTTCCAGAACACGGTCCGCCGCGAAACCTTTGCCGATCCCACCGGGATCGATGGACTGACCGACCCGCGCCAGTCCGACCGCACGGTTGACCGGATCCAGCAGCAGATCGGCGCATCCGGTCAACCCGAGTGACTTTCGTATGTAACGGTCTTCGGGCGGGCAGCCCGATTTCTTTGCTTCGCGCCACAGGTCTACCAACGGCCCGATGGTGACGTCAAAGCAACCGTCACTATGCGCGCTATAGTCTACGGCACGGGAGAGCAGGTCAAAGGTTTCACGGCTTACCGGTTCTCGCCGGATGCCGGCGGATCGGTTGACGCGACTGATATCACTGCCGGGTATGAAGCGGCTGAAGAGATTTTCCAGTCGGGTCACCTCAGCCTGAACAGCAGAGAGACATTCGCCGGCATTTTCACCATACACGCGGTGAGACATCACCGTCCCCATGGCGTATTGAACTGCCTGGCAGCTATCCATGTTATTTCTTCACTTCCGGCCGGATCAACAGGCCGCTCATAACAAATTCGGTAAGGTGGGCCATCAGAGCGGGGAAGTATTGCAGCCCGATCTCTTCTTTATGCGTATCCACATTGACGATCGCCGCGAATATGGCCATCACCATGCCAGCGTCAATATCCGCGCGTATTTTTCCGTCCGCCTGCCATTTTTTGACCACTTCGGCAAAGCTGGCATACATGAAGTCAACCTTCTCCAGCCCGTTCTGCTCGCGGAACTTTCGCTCGATGCGGGTGAATACATCGCGGTTGTACCATTCCCGTAGGATCGGGTTGGCGGTCATGCCTTCATAATTTAACCGCATCATTCCGGCGATAACCGTCATCGGGTCGCCGTCAAGATCAAGCGCGGCCATGATCTCCCGTTTCAGCCGGACGTTTTCTTCGTTGTAAATCTCCATGAAAAGCTCGTCTTTGGACGGATAGTACAGGTAGAAAGTACCGGCGGCAATGCCGGCTTTTTTGGTGATATCCGAGACGTTGGTATCTTTGAAGCCGTTTGCCGTGAACAACTCGCGCCCGCACCGTAGAATTTCTGCCTTTTTGTCCATGGAGAAGCCTTTCACATAAATGAATGAATATAAATATATTCATTCATTATTCTACGGCAGAGAATCTGATTTGTCAATATGCCTATTGTCTACTGATCTTTTGTATTCTGGAATCCCGGTTGTGTACCACTTGACCGTTGAGAATCAAGATTTATGTTGAATTTGCATGTAACACGTAAGGGCAGGTTATAAACCCGCCCTGGCACTATTCATTAAAAATCTTATCCAGTGTGAGTCGTGTATTGGGGGGGACACCGTCTGCCCCTACACGAAAACTCTACAGTTCTCCGAAGGTGATCAACTCTATATTGCGCCGGGCGAGTTCGTCCTTTAGCCCGGGACCGGTGAGGATCTGCAGTTCATTGCCGCGGCCTATGTTATAGGCGGAGGCCTGCATCAGGTCATCATCCACAACCGCCGGGTGGCACATGATCTCAAATGTCTCCGCGACTTCCGCAGCTTCTATCCGGTTGAAGACATCCATCAGAGTATTCCGGGTGGCGTTTTCGCCGTAAAAACAATCAAAAAAGGTTTGCGGTCTGACCGGCGAGAATTTGTCGATCAGGGTTGTAAGATCGTCAAAGGATTGACCGGCAAGCTTTTCAGGAAGGAATCTCCGGGATTTGGGATCATTATTATTAAACGGTAGACGCACCGGGCAGTTGACGTCCTCCGCCAGCAGCAGCATCTCTTCCAACAGCGCCGGCGTGAAATATGACGCGTGATGATGTGAATCCAGGTGGTCGGGAAGTTGCCCGGTGACCTTCTCAAACAGTTCCACCTGTGCGCACCACTCGGCGCTCACCTGGTCAATATCAACGCGGCCGATCGCGTCCAGCAGGCCGTCCAGCTTATGGAAACTGCCATCCGGCCGTACCAGGGTGGGAATGGTCGAAGGCTTCAGCACCGGGTTCCCGGTGGTGATCACCAGGTGAAGGCCAACCCCCAACCCGGGGCATTCCGTTTTAATGTGTTCCAATTCGGTTCGGGCAGCCGGGCGGTTTATCATCACGCTGGTAGAGGAGACGATCCCGTGCGTATGCGCCCGGCGGATGCCTTCGGAGGCTCCCCGTGTGTGGCCGTAGTCATCGGCATTGACGATCAAACGTTTGCTCATAATTTTCACCGGTTCGGTTGACGGATGGGTGTTGTCTGGATAAGCATATTGCGCACAAAATTCGTGATGGGGTGGTTCGCGGCCTCCATACCCAGCAGTACCGCGCCCAGAACGGGGTGCTCCTTCAAACGGATGAAATTGGCCCCGGGCGCAAGGGCAAGGATAACACGCTTCATTTCTTCTGTCAGCAGAGGGCTGCCGTCGAACATGCTGCCGATCTGCACAAGGTCAAATTGTTCCTCTTCAAAATGCAATTGACGGATTACCGCGCAGGCCAGTTCCCCCAGCTCACGCCCCGCCCAGCTGACCAGGTCAACGGCTACCGGGTCGCCTGCGTGGGCAACCTCAAATACCAGCGGCGCGTCAGCCGCGGTAAGGTCAAAATCCTGGCAGAGGAATCCTTGCAGCAGCTCTTCCAGATTGGCCACGTTGTACCGCCGGCAGAATGCCTCCGCCAGCGCCGTCGGCGGACCAGCCTGCGTCCAGGCTTTGGCCAGCACGGATTTCGTTTTGAAGATCAATTCACTGGCGCCGGCAAATTCACCAAAGTCCACGCCGCCGCCGGTCACGTGGCCGACGTGCGCTCGGGTCTTGTCCCATCCCCAGCAATTGCAGCCGGTGCCCGAAACCACGGCGATACCCCACAACCGGGGTGACCCGGCCAAAATACCCAGCACCGTATCATTGACCATATCAAGCCTGCCGCCCAGGTTCAATGTGTTGACCATGTTCATGTGAGGTTCTATTTGTTTAGGCCAGTCATACCCGGCAATTCCGAAACCGGCTCCAGAGATCTGGCCGGGGGCTATACCGGCTGACGTGAATGCCAGGCGCGCGGCCTCCCGCAGGTTTTCACCGACAGCGGCATACCCCACACTTTCATGGTTGCCGGGTCCCCCTGTGGCGAACCCGATCACCCTGCCGGTTTCATCAGAGATCATAATGTGCGTCTTGGTGCCGCCCAGATCAGCGCCGAGAAAGTACTGTGACATCGCTATTCCTTAAAGAAGTTGGGGAGGTACAGGCGGTGGGTATTCAAAAGGTCTTCCATCACGGTTTCGATTTGGTCCACGTCCGGCCCGAGCGGATGCGCCAGCATAGCCTGATACAGGGTCTTCCGGTCACCGCTGACCGCTGCCTTCGCGGTCAGGATTTCATAGGATTTTACCTGCGCGATCAACCCGTAGAAAACAGGGGGCAATGGTTCCACCGGCAGGGGATGGACGCCTTTACGGTCAATTTTGCAGGGCATTTCCAGTACCCAGTCTTCCGGCCAGCCTTCCACGACGCCGCCCTGCACGGTGTTGACCACATGCGTTTCGCCGAGGTCGTTAAAGTGGGCGTTCATCAATTGTGTGGCTGCGGTGGAATAGTACGCCCCGCCGCGTTTCATCAGGTCAGCCGGCGGCTCATTCAGGGCCGGGTCGGCATATTCTTTCAACAGGTCTTTCTCGATCTCCATCACCTCTTCGCCGCGTGACGGCGGCCACTTCTGCTGTTCGGCCAACTTATGGCTGGTGCGGTAGAAGTATTGCAGGTAATAGTTGGGGATCACGCGCAGGGTTTCCACCAAGTCCACCGGGAAGTCGGGATTGTAATTGGCGTTCATTTCTTTGATGTATTCTCGCAAGATCACCGGCCACATGTCTTCCCCATCCACAGTGAAGCCGCGATGCCAGGTCAGATGGTTTAGACCGAGGGTGTCGAGCTCGCAGTGTGACGGGTCAACTGCCTGCCCCAACTGTTTCCCGGCCATGGCGGCCATATCCATCTTTGCGTGAATGGCTACGTTGCACACGCCGATGGCCGGTACATCCGGCGCGAACATGCTGAGAGCCTGGGTGATCAAACCTGCCGGGTTGGTGAAGTTGACCAGCAGCGATCCGGGTGCCAGTTCGCGTATATCCTCCGCGATCTTGAGGATCACCGGAATGGTGCGCAGGGCTTTGGCCATGCCGCCTATCCCGGTAGTCTCCTGGCCGATGAGCCCGTGGCGCCGCCCGAGGTATTCGTCATCGCGGCGGGCGGGCATTTGCCCCACGCGCAACTGAGTGGAAACATAGGCCGCGCCATCCACGGCTTCCCGCTGATTGGTGCTGAGTACCACTTTGAATGGATTGCCCTTATGGGCAACCATGCGCCGGGCAAACCCGCCAACGGTTTCCAGGCGGGCAGCGTCAATATCCATGAGCCAGAGTTCTGTCACCGGAAGGGTTTGCAGCCGGGCAAGAAATCCATTGACCAGTTCAGGGGTGTAAGTGGAACCGCCGCCAATAACAGTAATTTTCATTTTTCACCTTTCACAATAATCAACTTCAAACACAACCGCAGGAACGGCGCACGACCATCTCTGTGGGAATCGTGGTGACGGGTTCAGCCTCCCCGCCGTGCATCAGGCGCGTCAACTGGCGGACGGCTTCACGCCCCACTTCTTCGATCGGCGCTCTCACCGTGGTCAGCGGGGGTGACAGTAACCGGGCGAAAATCGAATCGTCAAACCCGGCTACCGCGACACCTTCAGGAACACGTATTCCGGATTGCTTCAATGCCTCAAGCACCCCGATGGCGCTGTCATCGTCACCGGTGAAGACTGCGTCGAACCGGATGTTGCGTGCCAGCAGATCGATCATCGCGTTATACGCGCCTTCGCTGTCAAATCCGCCGCGGGTGACCAGCACCGGATCGGCTGTGATTCCGTGTTTTTTCAATGCCTGACGGTAACCAAATTCACGCGCTTCCGAATCCTCGTTGTTTTCCGGCCCGCGCAGGAAAACAATTCGCTTGCGGTTGTGGGTGGTTACCAGGTGATCAACGATCTGACAGGCGCCGGACTGGTTCTCAATGGTGACCGTCGGGATATTCAGAGTCTCTGGAGAGGCCTGGTGCATCAGCACCACAGGGAACCCGATGGAGTTCAGCCGGGTCAATTCGGGTGTATCCAGCGCGTCTATAAAAACCAGTAATCCATCAGTATTGTGTTCGTTCAGAGTGCGGCGCTGGCTGTTCCCTGAAACGTGGGCACGGGTTGAATGGATCAGCAGGTCAAACCCGGCTTCACCGGAGGCGGCTTCAATGCCTCGCAGCAAGGGAGTGTAGTAGTCACCGCCAATTTCCTGCAGCACCAGGCCGATGGTGTTGGTGCGTCTGGTGGCCAGGTTGCGGGCGGCGGGGTGGGGGGAGAAGTTCAATTCTTCCATCGCCTGTTTGACTCGTCCGGCGGTTTCCGCGGCCAGCGGCGCAGTATTATTGAGATAGCGGCTGATGGTAGCCACGGAAACCCCGGCCCGGCGGGCGACATCACGGATGGTTGCGTTATTGGATGTTTTCATGTATCATATTCCTGTATCATGTAACCGGTTACAGTAACCGGTTACATGATACAGGATAAGCCGCCGGATTGTCAATAGGAATTCATATCCGGTCTTCCGGATTAACAGGTGACGCCATGAGTACACATTCCGAAATTTTCCAACAACCCGATTGCCTCCGCCGGCTTCTCACGGAACAACGCAGAGAGGTAGAGAAAGCCGCGGCAGAGATCCGCCAGCGGTCTGTCAACTTCGTTTTTCTGGCAGCCCGCGGCACATCGGATAATGCTGGCCGGTATGCCAACTACCTGCTGGGTGGTAAGAACGGACTGCCGGTCGCCCTTGCCACACCCTCGCTGTTCACGTATTACAAGACCCCGCCGAAATTACAGAACGCACTGGTGATCGGTATCTCGCAATCCGGGCAATCGCCGGATATTGTCAGTGTGATCGATGAAGGACGGCGGCAGAATTGCCTGACCCTGGCGATAACCAATGATCCCGAATCACCTCTGGCCCGCAAAGCGGACCTGGTTCTTCCGTTGTTGACCGGACCCGAACTGGCGGTAGCTGCCACCAAGACGTACACGGCAGAGTTGATGGTGCTGGCCATGCTATCTTCCGCGCTTGCCGGTGACGGACCCGGCATGGAATCGCTCGAAAGGATCCCGGAACGGGTGAGCGATATGTTGAAAACCGACGGCATGATCCAGGATGCCGTAAAACGCTACCGCTACATGGACCAGACGGTGGTTCTCGGGCGCGGGTTCAACTACGCTACGGCTTATGAATGGGCTCTTAAAATGAAAGAGATGACCTATATCAGCGCGGAACCGTATTCCTCCGCTGATTTCATGCATGGACCTATCGCCATTGTGCATGGCGGTTTCCCGGTGATGGCTGTTGCTCCGGCGGGCAGGGTGTTTGATGCAATGCTGGAAACACTGACCCGCATAAAGAAAGATTTAAATGGCGAGTTGATGGTCATTTCAAACCGGAAGGAAGCCCTGGATATCGCCATCACCCCGGTTGAGCTGCCGGACGATCTGCCGGAATGGCTCAGCCCTATCGCGGCGATCGTCCCTGCGCAGTTATTTGCCTATCATCTTTCGCGGATTAAAGGACATAATGCCGATAATCCACG
The DNA here is from genome assembly GCA_964404415.1 of uncultured Leptolinea sp. GTDB lineage: Bacteria > Chloroflexota > Anaerolineae > Anaerolineales > Anaerolineaceae > Leptolinea. The sequence goes on from CAYOKC010000042.1 coordinate 7,675, forward strand.
CGTCATCCACAAAGTCACCGAAACGAAATAGCCTTTTCCCTGATGCGGAATTGATACAATATCCGTACGTTTTTATATCGCGTATTGTCCGGATGGAAATGGAAGAATGTTCATAGTAATAATGGGTGTTTCCGGCTGCGGCAAAACCACTGTGGGAAAAGCGTTGGCTGCGGGGTTATGTGTTCCGTTTTATGATGCCGATAATTACCACGCCCAGGAGAACCTGGCAAAAATGGCTACCGGTAAACCTCTCACCGATAGTGATAGAGCCGGTTGGCTTACATTACTGGCCGCCATGATCGAAACGGAAACAAAGGCCGGGCATGATGGTGTGCTGGCCTGTTCCGCCCTTAAACAATCATACCGTGATGTATTGGTATCGCGTTCAGCGCGCAATGTCAGGTTCGTTTATCTGAAAGGATCCTATGATTTGATTTTGGAGCGCATGAAGAAGCGAGGTGGTCATTTCATGAAACCGGAGATGTTGAAGAGTCAGTTCGACACTCTTGAAGAGCCGGCGGATGCCATCACGCTGGATGTGGATAATTCAGTGGATGAAATTGTTAAGAAAGCCCTGCTTTTTATAAATAGCGACCAAGAATAAAAACAGCAGAGTAAAATACCCTGCTGTTTGAAAGTATGCCCGGCGGATTATTTACTTTTCAATGAACCATTTCTCCTTGATCTCGTCAGGAGTCATCAAATCATCCACAACATAGGTGTCATTTTTCAGCATCTCGTCTAATTCTTCCTGAAAATTCTCTTTTGAAACAGTCGGAAGATCTACATAAAAAGTACGCCCAAACTCACCACCTAATACTGATTCATCGAGTTGATAACCGCTTTTCAGATAATACGCGGCATAGACGGCTGCGTACGCGATACCGGGGGGATTCACAGATGCAAAGCAGTCAAATTTCGGATACTCAGCCTGTACCTTCTGCCAGGTAAGCAACCCATCGAGGTTGGCTTCACAGACCATTACCGGCCATTTCTCATACGGTATTCCGTTATATTTCAACCCATCCATTGCCTGGAAGTTGAAGTAACTGGTCCAGATCGCCTTTAATTCGGGATACATATTAACAAAATCAGTTGTTTCGGGTTTAATTTTTTCAGATTGGTAATCCCCATCTCGAAATTCAACGACAGTGATATCGGGATACTGCGAAAGCAGGTCTTTTATCGTCTCGGGAAAACGGTGATCCGGATCAAGGTCGAAATAGGCGATCTCACCTTTTCCGCCAATCTTCTCAAGCATCCACTCGAAACTTGTTTTTGCCCAGAGGTCATGGTCAATGGATATGCTATACGCGCCATCGGTCTTTGTTTCCGCATCCAGTAGAAATACAGGTATACCTTTATCTCTGGCCTTTATGATATTTTCCTGTAATTCATTGACCGTATTCCTATTTGTATTCTGGATAATGGCATCCACACCTTTGTTGATCAATTCAGGTATTTCGCCATAAACACACTCGATGCCCAATTCATCACACGCGATGTGTAAATCAAATTCCCGTTCTTTCTGCATATCCTTGTGACCGGCATAACCAAAGGTCATCTTTTTTGAATCATCAGACGGTTTGGTATCAGTATCAACCGGTTTATCAGCTTCGATACCCTGTAAACCTGCCAGGCATTTCAATGGCCAATCGGGATTTATGTCATTGGCTTTATTATTGGTAATATTTAGGAAAGTGTCGGGGAAGATACCTGAAACGAGGAAGATATCATTATTCCCGGTGATATGGTCCCCTGAATAAAGCTCAACCCTGTGACCGTCCGCTGTCTGGAATGGGAGATAATTCGCGATGTCACCCTTGCCACCGGCATTGGTGATGTTTGTGCCATCCGCGTTCATAATGCAATTGAAACAGCCGCCCTCTTTTGAATCCCAGTGCCCGAAGATGCGTCCATCAATGGACCAGGTGGCATCATTGACAGCGGCGTTTTTCGTCAATTGTTTTTTGTTGGTTCCACCGGCATCAATGGTGAAAATGTCAAACCGGCCGTTATTCCCGGAAAGCCAGAGGATCTGTTTACTATCCGGCGACCATTTGGATTGTTCATCTTTTTCCGGTGAACTGGTCAGGTTGACTGATTCACCGCTGCCATCCGCGGTAATCGCATAGATATCACCAAAAGCTGTATAGGTGATCATCCGGCCATCCGGCGACCAATCCGGCCAGGTGCTTTCATTTTCCGTATTTAATTGGCGAACATTTTCGCCGTTCGAATCCATGACATAAACAAATTGCCCGCCTTCACCGTCGGTTTCCCTGTTGGAAACAAAGGCGATGCGCGATCCATCTGGTGACCAGGAAGGCTGCATATCATCCGCCGGATTGTTTGTCAGGTTGACGGGGTTGGAACCATCCGGTTCCATCACATAGATCTCGCGGTTTCCGTCGCGGTCGGTTTCAAAGGCGATATCGCAGGGATTCTTCTCCTCTTGTTCGACATTCCGAAAAAAATTATCAGGATTTGGGTTTATTTTGTTTTGAAAAAAATCTTGTGGGGGAAAAAGTTGAAAGGCTGAGGTATATAACGAAATTATCAAAAACGGAATCACGATTTTGCCTGCAAAGATATTCTTGCCCGTTGCCATAGTGATCCTTTCATCAATGACAAAACATATATTTTGTAATGGAGGCGTTGAAATAATTATAGTTTAACTCTTTTGAGCTTTCAAACTCATCAACATTAATTCTCTATCCCGATGCTCATAAAGACAGTATATTGACTTAAATTAAGAATCCCGTATAATAGACAGTATACTGACAAAAAACAGGTAAACCAATGGAAGAAGAAAAAGTAGAGTTTCTTATGCAGCAGACATATGCCACACTTTTTTCCCTGGCCAATAAAGTACAGGTAAAAGGTGACCAATACCTTGAGAACTTCACCTCGCGCCAATTGATGATGTTGATTTCCATCGCGCACCTGCCCGAAGGTAAAGCTTCGATCAACAGTATCGCCCGAAAAATGGGGACGACAAAACAAAGCGTCCGGCAGCTTGTGGATATTACGGAGAATAAGGGTTACGTGCGTACTGTTCCCAGTGCGAATGATAAACGGGCTGTCAATGTTGAAATTACTCCCTCCGGAAATCGTGCTTTTTATGATGATGGAATGCGCGGAATGGAATTTTTCTCCACTCTGTTTCATGAATTTTCTTCAGAGGAATTAGAAAGCTTCTGGAATTTATTGAAGAAACTCTACCGTTTTGATGGCGAAGAGCAGGATGGATTTGAAGAGGCGGTGGACTATAACCCGCTGGAAAAAGGAAAATAGGAATGAAACTGGAAGTTCAACCCGAAAAAGCATTGATAGATACCAAAACCTCGATTCTGGTAACCGGCGTATCCCCGAAAGCCAGGGTGCAGTTACATGTGTCCCTCCGGCTGCCATGGGCAAAGGATGTATTGTACGAATCGAATGCCTGGTTTACCGCGGATGATAATGGGCAGGTTGACCCTGCAAAGCAACAACCGGATGAGGGTTCCTATGATTTTATCGATCCCATGGGACCGGTGGTTTCTGTAAAGAACCGTGACCCGAATGCGTTACAGAAGATTGCGCAAAACATATCTATTGATGAAAGTTTGTTCATTGAATTCACGGCAGAATGCGGGGAAGAGAAAAAAACTGCCCGAACCGAGCGCTTTTTTATATCGCCGGAAATTAAAAGACATCGCATATTGGATGAATTTGTCGGGGAGTTGTTTTATGCCGATGACCCGGGGCGGCCAACCATTTTGTTTATCGGTGGTTCGGGAAGCGGATTAGCTGTCGATGCGCCCATCTCAGCAGCACTTGCGTCGCATGGTTTCAATGTGCTTTCCGTATCCTTTATTGGGGAACACAATCTTCCCCCTCAGCTCTCCCGGGTACCGTTGGAATATTTTGTAAAGGTATTTAGTTGGATCAAGCGCAATCCTACAACAGCCGGAAAGGATATCTGGGTACTGGGTATGTCAAAAGGTGCGGAAGTTACGTTGATCCTGGCTTCACGTCACCCGGAAATCACGCGTGTTGCCTTATGGGCGCCGCATGCCTATTGTTTCCAGGGGATCGCCTTTAAAAACGAATCTTCCTGGACATACCATGGGAAAGATATACCGTATATCCGCATCAAAAATCGTTGGGTTTTTGGACATATGCTGGATTGTCTGATTAAAGACAAACCGTTTGGTTACACCCCGGTATATGAAAAAAGTTTGGGGCATGCAACCAATAAAGATGACGCCAGGATTAAAGTGGAGAATTCAAACGCGGATTTTCTTTTCTGCACAAGCAAGGATTGCGGTATGTGGAATACATACGAAGGCGCGTTAGAGATTATGGAAGCATTAAAAAAGAACAATTATCTCCATGCGTATGACTTGATTGTTTATGAAAATGCCGGCGAACCCTACTTTGTTCCATATGTGATTCCTGCCGGCGAGTCAACCGCCAGGATGATGCCGCGCCTGACCCTTTCAATGGGGGGCACATTGCAGGGAAACGCGTATGCCAGGGAAGATTCCTGGGAAAAAACCATTCAATTTTTCGAACAGCCGGAGAAGTATGATAATTGAAAAAAGCCGCCAACCTGATTTTGAGGTTGGCGGCTTTTAGTTATTCAATTCACCCGTTCATCACCAAAAAAGTACAGCGCCACCGTCCCCGGCCCGGTATGAGACCCGATGACCGTGCCGATGCTGTTGATCATCACTTTCCCGTTCAGGCGCGGAAATTTCGCTTCGATCAAATCGGCCACCGTGCGGGCATCATCAAAGCAGGCGGAATTTGAGATAAAGCATTTGCCGGAGTATTCCAACCCGCCCTGCGCGTTTTCTTCCATTCGCTTCACGATCTCACGGATCACTTGCTTTTTCCCGCGGATCTTCTCGCGCGGGATCAATTTACCATTGTTGTCCATATTCATTAGCGGGCAGATGTTCAACAGCCCGCCGACTACTGCCGAAGCGGCTGAGATGCGCCCGCCGCGTTTATAGTGGGTGAGGTCGGTGGAAAAGAACCAGTGGTGAATCTTTAATTTATTTTCTTCCACCCACCCATGGATTTCATCCATGGAAGCGCCGGTGTCTTTCATGTCAACGGCTGAATCCACCAGCAGGCCGTACCCCGAAGAAGCGCCCAGCGAATCCACCGTTAAGATTTTTCGTTCGGGATATTTTTGAATCAACTGTTCGCGGGCCAGAACGGCGGAATTGAACGTGCCGGATATTCCGGATGACAGTGAAATATGCAGAATATCTTTACCCTCTTTGAGGAAGGGTTCAAAGAAGGCAATGAACTGGTTGACGTTCACCTGTGACGTTGTGGGCATGGCGCCGGCGGCGATTTGGGCGTAAAAATCCTCTAAGGAAATTGTCTGGCCCAGATCGTCAGGATATTCCTTGCCGTTCATGGTGAAATGGAAACATACGAAAGGAATGTTTCGCTTTTGAAGGTGTTCGAGGGGAAGATCAGCGGTTGAACAACAGGTAATGACAAAATCCGACATTGTGGTAACTCCTATGATCACAGAGGGAAATAATACCCGGGAGAAGGGTATCTATCAATACTAACACCATGAACGGGATTCGATGCCCATTTTCACAGACGGGAAAAAGTATATCCGCTTGCCGGAATATCATCTACCCACCTTAGTCACAGCCGGGGTCATATTTTCTCCAACCAGGGAATATGCCCGGTGTCTAATTGTCTCATCATCAAATTTTTAAAAACAAAAAAGCCGTCAATCATATCGGTTGACGGCTTTCCGGGTCACCAAAGAAAATCACTTCTTTTCAAAGAATTGAATGTTCCAACCATCCGGATCTTTAATGGTGAAGAATTTGAAAGCGGGTGTTTCAAAGGGACCGCTTTGAACCGGAATATTACGGCTCTCCACTTTTTTCATCATATCGTCCATAGAGGTAACGGCGAACCCGAGAGAAATTGATTCGCCGCAGGCAATTGATGCCTGATTGGCGTCGGTCAAAAGCTCGACAGTTGTTTCCTCATCAACACCGTTGCCCATGAAGGTGATCTCTTTACCGGGGCCCGCGGGGAACCGGTTCAGCGCTTTTAGCTCCACCAGGTCACCATAAAAAGCGATGGATGCATTCATATCTTTCACATTAATGGTAGTCCACAGGTATTTCATTTTTTCCTCTTTCTGAACACGGAAGGCTCCGTTTGTCTGATTGGTATATTCAACAGAACAAATCGTAGTCCAGGTTATATAATGTTAGTAGGAGCCTGTTTATACGGGTATAAATACTACCTGTGTTCCAGATGACATATATGGACAAAGAAATACTCCGTTATAAAGAACTCGCTGATTTTCTTAAAACCCGCCGGGCAAAGATCCTCCCATCGCAGGCGGGTTTGACGTCTGCCGGAAGACGGCGGACACCCGGCCTGCGCCGGGAAGAACTGGCGCAATTAGCCGGAATAGGAGTCACCTGGTATACATGGCTTGAGCAGGGAAGGCCGATACATGTTTCAGCCAGTGTGATCGAAAGCCTTTCACGCGTGCTGTTGCTTGACCGGCAGGAAAGGGAACACTTATACCTTCTGGCAAACCAACCTTTGCCGGCTGAAATTCCGATATATGAGGGAGCGGTCAGCCCGATCTTGCAGCATGTGCTGGATAACCTGGAAGTATGCCCGTCATTTATCTCTGATCCGAGGTGGAATGTGGTCGCGTGGAACAGGGCGGCCTGCGTGATCTTCGGTGATTTTGCCCGGATGAACGCACGTCAACGGAATGTTGTCTGGGCGATGTTTACGGACCCATACTTCAAGCAGCTTTATGCAGACTGGGAACATAACGCCAGAAGCCTGATCGGGCGCTTCCGTTCTACTTGCGGAAAATATATTGACGATCCCTGGCTGGTGCAGTTTATCGGGGAACTCAAGATTGAAAGCACAGAGTTCAATGAATGGTGGCTGCTGCACGATATTGAAGATGACAGCGGGGTTTATAAGGAACTCCGTCATCCAGCGGCAGGCATATTGAATTTTGAAAGCAGTAATTACGCTGTACCGGATAGCGGCGGATTAAGGTTGTTTGTGCATGTCCCCGCACCCGGCACTGAGACGGCAAAGCAGATGCGGTTATTGATGGATAAATCGGCTTGAAAGAATCTCGAATCAACCGGCCGGATTATACCGGTAATTCGGATCAAATAATTTGACAGGTTATTCTTTTACGCTGCCGGTTTTCATTCTGCTGTCAACCGGATGAACATATGCTATGGCATTAAATATCCGGCATACTATGGTTGGAAATTACTGTTTGCTGATAAAAAACCTTACCCGGGAAATGCTTATTCCTTAGTTAGATCATGGTTCACCCATTATGGATCCCAGTTTCGGCGCCGTAAAAAAGCCCGTCCGATCATTAATATCGGACGGGCTTTTTAGCTATCACGTCAAGGTTTATAACGAACGGAATTCATCACGCGGTCGTCCCGCGTGCCCCCGCCATCGCGGATTGGATCATCAGAAATTCACCAATATTGTCGGTGGTCAAGAGACCGACCAGTTCTCCGCCGCGGGTGACGGGCATGGTGTGGCATCCGCACATCTGCAGACGGATAAAGGCCGGTTCGAGCATCTCGTTGGCATCGGCCACCTCAAAATCACGCCGCATCAGGCTGGCAATGTTGACCAACGGGTCGTTTTTGGATAGCGCTGAAAGGATATCGTCACGTAAAACGATCCCTACTACCACGCCGTTATCAACCACGGGGAAATCGGTCTGGGTGCCAGAGAGAATGAGTTCAACCGCCCGCGAAAGCCTGTCCTGCGGGGCGAGTGACTGATAGTTGGTCACCGTCACACGGCTGACCGGAATGCCGCCCAGCGCGGTTTTCATTTGAACCATTGAAGCTTCCTGGGCTGCGCCAATCCAGACGAATAGCGCGATGAAGACCAGGAAGGGATTGGAGAACAATCCCCAGAAGCCCAGTAGGAAAGCTATACCCTGCCCGATGGTGGCAGCCGCCTGAGTGGCGCGGGTGTATTCCATTCGCAGGGCGAGCAAAGCCCGTAGAACCCGCCCGCCATCCATGGGGAAGGCCGGAATAAGGTTGAATAACGCCAATGTCAGGTTGACGATCATCAGCCTCTCCAGGAAGGGCTCACCGGTAAAATTATTCCCTGTCAGCGGGTTGACCGATCCTGAAAGGATCAACCATCCCAACAACAGGGCGGAAATGACGATATTGACAGCCGGGCCGGCCAGCGCCACCCATAACTCCTGAATGGGTTTATCAGGCATTCTTTCGAGCCGGGCTACGCCGCCAATCGGATAAAGCGTAATGTCCCGGGTTTTAATCGCGAAACGCCGGGCGGTGAGGGCGTGCCCGAATTCATGCAGTACCACACACAGAAAAAGGAAGAGGATAAACAGAATGCCTTCCAGTGTGCCTGCCATGGTACCGGTTTGCTGCCAGTAGTTAAATCCCACCCAGGCGATCAGCAGAAGAAAAGTAGCGTGAATGAAAACATCAATTCCCGCGAAAGTACCAATTTTCCATGACCATCTCATAGTGACCTCTTTGTCTACATACCTGATAATGTTTATAAATACTATAAACAATATCTATATGATTTTGATAAGAATCGTACAAACTTTGCATATCTATTGCCCCGGGTAGAATTAACGGGTTTTCCTTCTTCGAAGCCATTTTTCCATTTCAACCAGAAGGAATGCCGCGAGGCCGAAAGTCAGTACGTTGCCCCACATTTCCAGCGAGAGCGGCGCGCTGCCAAAAGCCTGGTTCATCACCGGGATATAGGTGTATGCCATTTGGATCACTACCATCAACAGCGTCCCACCGATGACCCACATGTTGGAAAAGACACCGATCTTGAACACGGATAGCGTGAGCGAGCGCGCATTGAAAAGGTAGAATATTTCAACAAAAATGATCACGTTGACCGCTACTGTGCGTGCTTCCGCTATTGACGCGCCCTGCGACAGAGAGAATTCAAATAATCCAAACGCGCCCACAAGTATTACCAGACTGATCAGCAATATACGCAAGATCAGGGCATTACTCAGAATGGGGCTATCCGGATCGCGCGGTTTGCGTTCCATCAACCCGGGTTCTTTTGGCTCAAGTGAGAGGGTGGATCCCAGAATCCCGGCTGTGACCATGTTGATCCACAGGAGTTGGATGGGTAGTATCGGCAGCGTGGCGCCGCTGATTATGGCTGCCAGCAGTACAAAGCCTTCACCGAGATTTGTGGGAAGGGTCCAGGCGATGAATTTCGTCAGGTTGTCAAAGACACCCCGTCCTTCTTCTACGGCGGCTTCGATCGACGCGAAATTGTCATCGGTCAGAACCATATCTGCGGCTTCTTTGGAGACTTCGGTCCCCGTGATGCCCATGGCTACGCCAATATTGGCCTGTTTAAGCGCCGGGGCGTCATTCACCCCGTCACCTGTCATGGCGACAACGTGCCCCTTTGCCTGCAGGGCTTCCACCAGGCGAAGTTTTTGCTCAGGGGCCACCCGGGCGAATATGTTCACCTTCTCCACCTGCTCGATCAATTCAGAATCGGTCAGTTTGGAAAGGTCCGCTCCTGTAAGCACACTCGTACAGCCATCCTGGCATAACCCGATCTGACGGCCAATGGCCACCGCGGTAAGCGCGTGATCTCCGGTGATCATTTTGACGGTTATCCCGGCTTTTTGACTGGCCTGAATGGCGGCGATAACTTCCGGCCGCGGCGGATCGATCATCCCCTGGAGACCGAGCAGGGTCAGGCCTTTGATATCGTCAAATGTGATCTTTTGCGCGCCGGTCTTTTTAAGCCGGGCAAAGGCCAGCACCCTTAGACCCCGGGACGCCATCTGCTCCATGGCCTGGCGGAATGTATCAATACCGGCGGTATCGGTCTTTCCGGATGGGGTGAGAACATTGGCGCAGCGCTCCAGCAATACTTCCGCCGCGCCTTTGATATAAACCGTGCCATCATCGTGCAATGTGGCCATGAATTGGTGTTGTGAATCGAACGGGATTGAATCCAGTGTGGCGGGGTAGAGGGTGCGGTCGGGGGTAAGTTGTCCTTTGCGGGCTGAAACCAGGAGCGCCCCCTCTGTTGGGTCACCCTGGATCATCCAACCGTTATCACCTTCAACGAGTTGACTGTCATTGCAAAGGAAGCCGGCTTTCAGTGTTTCAGCAACCGCGTGGTCGGAAGACCATGCGCCGGTGATGGCGCCGAACGGTTGGTATCCAACACCTTCAACACTGTATGTACCGCCCAGGGTTTGAATCTCCTGAACCGTCATCTGATTCTGGGTCAGGGTGCCGGTTTTATCTGAGCAAATTACGGTTGTGGAACCAAGCGTCTCTACCGCGGGCAGATTGCGGATGATGGCCCGCCGGCGCGCCATGCGTGAGACTCCAATGGCGAGAGTGATGGTCAACGCAGCCGGCAGACCTTCGGGGATGGCCCCCACGGCCAGAGCGATCGCTGCCATCATGGTATCCACCACCTGTTGACCGCGAAGCAGGCCGATGCCGAAAGTGATCGCGGCCAGTACCAGTATGGCTACCAGTAATACCCGGCTGAACTGGCTGATCTTGCGGGTAAGGGGAGTCTCAAGCTCTGTGGCGTTTGAGATCAATTGCGAGATCCGGCCGATCTCAGTAATATCGCCGGTAGCTACAACAATCCCGGTACCAACGCCATAGGTGACCAGGGTGGAGGCATACGCCATATTTCGCCTCTCGGCCAGCGGGGCATCGTGGTCGATCTGAAGCGCCGCGTCTTTTTCCACTGGCAACGATTCCCCGGTTAGCGCGGCTTCGGTGATCTGCAAGTCGCGCGAAGAAACCAGCCGCAGATCGGCCGGAACCCGCGCCCCTGCCTGAAGTTGGACCACATCCCCGGGGACTAATTCTGTCGCCGGTATCCGGATAACCGTTCCATTTCGGATCGTCACTGCTTCGGTTGTCATTGTCTTTGCCAGGGCGGCGATGGATTGTTCCGCCCGGGATTCTTGAACGAAACCAACAACAGCATTGATCAGAACCACCCCGAAGATGACCAGCGCGTCTGTCGGGTCTTTTAGTACCGCGGTTACAGCGCTGGCAGCCAAAAGGATGATCACCAACGGGTTGTTTAATTGAAGGAGAAACCGCGCCAGCGCGCTTTTTCCCTTTTTGGGTGTCAATAAATTCGGCCCGAAGTGTTCCTGCCGGTGTTTAACCTCAAACTTGTCCATCCCCTGTTTGATATTTGTATCGAGCAGATCTTCCACCTCTCCAGCGGAAAGGTGATGCCAGTGTTTTCCTAAAAGGCTGTTCATATTAATGTCTCCTGTATTGATGCCAACACGAGGGTGTGTTGGTAAGAATGCCTGACAGATCGGCTGCCATACGTTCAGAAAAACTTTCCCGAGCTTGTCTGATTTGATACAGTTATCGATATTTTATAAAAAAACAGGTTTCTGTGCGATATTAATAATACAGATCAAGCAGATAGTGACCGCAGATACGCATCCATCCCCCTCGCGGCTTTACGCCCCGCGGCAATCGCGGTGACTACCAGGTCGGCGCCGCGCACATCGTCACCGGCGGCAAAGAATCCGCCCACTGTGGCGTGGCCGGTCTCTTCGGATAGCACTTCAAAAATCCCCGGCTTACGGGTTTTAAGTTCCGGCTTTTGCGAAGGGATGAGTTCGTCACCGCTATAGCCAATGGCCAGCACGACCACATCTGCCGGCACCAGGAAGTTAGACCCGGGGATGGGGATACGGACGCGTGAGGGGATTTTTTGTTCCGGCTGGTCCGCCGGTTTGGTCATGATCTTTACAAATTCGATCTGGCGCACGTGCCCGTGCTCATCGCCAATAAACCGCACCGGCGAGGCCAGAAATTCATAGTGGATACCTTCTTCTCTCGCGTGCAGGCAGTCATCTTCACGGGCGCGCATTTCCGTCTCATTGCCGCGGTAGTAATTGACTACCAGTCCATCATCAAACCCGTGCTGAACCTGCAACCGGCGGGCGGTGCGCAGACAGTCGGTAGACGTATCCCCGCCGCCAATGACGATCATGGTCCGGCCTGTTTCAGGCAATCCCCTGGCCCAATCGGGCTGGTCTTCCAGCGGCAGGTTGCCGCGAACAAGGAATTCTGTGGCGTGATACACACCTTTCATGTCTTCCCCCGGGAGCCTGGCTGTATTCGTCACCGGCGCGCCGATGCCCAGGAAAATGGCATCATATTGCTCCTGCAATTCCTCGATGCAAATATCACGCCCCACCCGGGTATTACAGATAAATGTTATCCCGATGGCTCCAAGGAAGTCCATTTTAGCCTGAACGATCTTTTTGCTGAGCTTAAAACTGGGGATGCCGTACATCAACAGCCCGCCGGGTTTGGGCCATTCTTCATAGACAACCACTTTGTGGCCGTGAACTGTCAACTGCTCTGCCACGGCAATGCTGGCGGGACCGCTGCCAACAACCGCCACGCGCCGGCCTGTTGGGGGCGCGATCTCCGGCCGGGGGAAACCCTCATGGTCCCGTTGCCAGTCAGCGCAAAAGGCTTCGAGCTTTCCTATATTAACTGCCCGGTCATAACCGGCGACGGTGCAGGACCCTTCGCACAGCACTTCCTGCGGGCATATGCGCCCGCACACTTCAGGGAAATTAGATGTGCCGCGAAATACCCCGACCGCTTCGCTGTACTTCCCCTGTTCGATTGCCAGCAGCGCTTTAGGGATATCGTTATGCAGCGGGCATCCCACCATGCAGGGTTCCGGCGGCGGGCAGTGGATGCACCGGGTGGCTTCGATCTTCGCCTGGGCTTCACCGTATCCCAGGAAGACCATCTCAAAATTCGCCAGCCTTTTGGCAGGTTTCTGTTCGGGGGGAAGGCCGGGAGGTATGTGGACGCGTTCCATGCGGGTGGGGTCCAGCCCCAGGGCTTCGGGATCGTCGGATTCTTTATCAGGGAAGAGTAAGAATTTATCCACAGGCGTCCTCGTTATGTTCCGGAAGGATCAACTCAATGTAGAAAATCGGAGGAACTTAGTCCATACTTTTCCAATACTATATACCTGAATTAATTTTGGGAAACGCGTGTATAACGCTGAACGGTCACCGTAAAATTGCGCGTGAAAGATCAACGCGATGGCTCCCAGGCAATGGCAGGGATAAGGTTATTCAGCCTGCCAACGGTCTGAAAATGAATGAGGGCTGAAGTATCGCGCCAGTCCTGATGATTGACTGTTAATCTGCCGAAAAGAATAGAAATTCGAGAACCGGTTACCACAATCCATAGATCGGACCGGTGAAGAAGAAAATTATCACCCCGATGGAATTGTAAAAACCGTGGGCGAGAATGGAAGCCCACAGGTTGTTTTCCTGTTTCCATTTCAACAAACTGAAGAATATCGCGTCTATCGTGGTGACCACAATCCCGATAATGCCCTGTTCGGTATGAATAAAACCAAATAACAGACTGGAAATCCCGATGGTCAGAATTAAGCCTGAAAGGGCGCTTCCAAATAAACTGAAAAGTAACTTTTGCAGGTAGCCGCGAAAGGCGATCTCTTCAATAAATGCGGCGAGAATCCAGGAAAACAACAGGAAGGTGACCAACTGGCCAATGTTGCCCTTCAGGCTGCGAAAGCCGCTGTAATCAATGGTTGTTCCGGTCAACCTGTTCAAGATTGGCATTACAACACCAATATCAAAGAGCTGGAGAAAAACAACGCCTATAAAGGCGAAGCCGGCAAGTTTTAACCAGGATTTTGGACGCTTAAAACCAACTATGCTGATATGCTCACGGCGGATGATCAGTGATACCACCATCAGCGCGCAAATTAGTATTGCTGGAATAAAGAGATCCAACGCTATGACAACGCAGGCAGCGATTAATTCAATAATGGTTATGACTGTCCATATCGTTTTCTTGTTCATATTCCCTCCCGTAACGCGAAAAATCTGACAATCAGGAAAACATCCATCCCAGTGATAGACCTGATTATATATTTTCATACCTTTTTTGCACCAGATCGTAAATAAAATGTTAACAACAATAAAGACCCTGACACAAGACATTGACGGAAGATTATTCTTCGTGTAAACTCTTAAAACTCCGATGGGGAGTAGCCACCCTGAAAAGGGTCTGGGCAACCACCATTCCGAAAAGAAATTTTCTGGTTGTCTGAAAGAAATGTGCAAGACCATCGCAAATATTTGCGATGGTCTTTTTTTATACCTGGAGGAAAATGGAACTACTAAACTCTATTGAAGCATACATCCTGGATGCCGCGTTCTCGATATACACAGCCTGGGGATGGCTTGGAGTGACTGTGTTGATCACCTTTGAGAACGCGACGGGGATTACTCCCAGTGAGATCATCCTCGGATTGGCAGGCTGGATGTTGATAGCTGAGCAACAATCACCTCCAGCCATGATATTTCTGGGTGGATTATATGCCGCGATTGGCAGTGTGGCCGGCTCAAGCGTTATGTACTGGGTCTCCCGGTTGGGCGGCCGGCCTGTGGTTGACAGGCTCGCGCGATGGGTGAGAATTGACGCCACCCATATTGATCAGGCGGAACGCCAATTCCAGCGTTGGGGCACGGGGTTGGTGCTGGTTGGCAGGGTTATGCCGGGGATTCGCACATTGATCAATATTCCAGCCGGATTGGCCCGCATGCCGTTTTTGACCTTCTTGATTGTCTCGATGGTGGGTTCCTATATCTGGTGCACGTTACTGATCGGCGCCGGGTATGTTCTGGGCAGCGAGTGGACTCTGATCAGTACCTTCATAAAACTCTCGCTGCCGTATATTCTGGCGGTAGGTTTCCTGGCACTGGTTATATATTTCTGGTTTTCACGCCGGCCGATGGCATTGAAACCCGCCCTTTTTCCTGTAGAGACTGATCAGGCGGGAATGTAATGGTTTCTTATTCTTTAGGAGAACTGTATGGAAATATTCGGGGTAAACAAATTGAGATCATAACGGTTTACATGTGTGTGACATACCATGCCAACTGGAATGGTTAAGACAGAGACGCACAGTATATAAAAGAAACTGCCGCGGTGACGTAATGTCATCCCGCCAAATTCTTCCTTCAATGTCTTGAACCGGAAAAGTCTCTGGTGTAATCTGTAAGTGATCCGGTACTACCATGTTGTTGTGTAAGAACACTATAAAGGAGAGAGCGTTTTATGAACACGAACAAACCCTGGCATACCCTTTCGAAAGAATCCGCTTTCGGTTCTGTGGGCAGTTCACCGGCGGGTTTGTCATCTGAAGAGGCGGCGAAACGCCTTAATGAAATTGGATTGAATGAGATCCAGGCTGTCAAACGAACATCCGCGTGGAATCTTTTTATTGATCAATTCAAGAATATCCTGATATTGATCCTTCTAATTGCCACAGTCATTTCGCTGGTTCTGGGCCACGGGGTTGAATCTATCGCGATCGCAATAATTGTGCTGTTTGCTGTATTCCTGGGTTTCATACAGGAATACCGTGCAGAACGCGCCATAGAAGCCCTACGCCACATGGCCGCGCCGACGGCATCAGTGATCAGGGATGGCGTTGAAGTCAATCTGCCGTCGCGTGAACTGGTTCCCGGTGATGTGGTCATTATTCACACCGGTGACCGTATCCCCGCGGATGCCCGGCTGCTGGAAGCGGTTAACCTGCAGATCGAGGAAGCTGCTTTGACTGGCGAATCCATCGCGGTGGAAAAACACATTGATCCCATACCGTCTGACGATCTGCCTGTAGGCGACCGGAAGAACATGGTTTATGCCGGAACCGCGGCTACCTACGGGCGGGGTAAGGCTCTGGTTATTGCCACAGGTATGCAGACGGAATTCGGGAAGATCGCGAAACTGCTTCAAACCATCGAAGCGGGAAAAACACCCCTGCAGCAAAACCTGGATAAAGTTGGCACCGTGCTGGCCCGAGCCGCTTTTGTGGTTGTTGCCCTGATCGTGGCACTTGGCCTGGTACGGGGGCAACCCTTTGTTGAGATGCTGATCTTCGGGATAGCCCTAGCTGTGGCTGTAGTGCCTGAAGCGTTGCCGGCGGTTGTGACAATTTCACTGGCCATTGGTGTTCAAAAAATGGTCAAGCGCAATGCCTTGATACGCAAATTGCCCGCGGTAGAGACTCTGGGCAGCACGTCCGTCATTTGCTCTGATAAAACCGGCACCCTGACAAAAGACGAGATGACCGTGAGGCAGTTGTATGCCGGCGGCCAATTGTTTGATGTGACGGGTTCCGGGTATGTGCCAGAAGGCAACATCCTTCTGGAAGGTAGCCCGGTGGACAAACCCGCCGATTCCCTGTCAGAAATGTTGATCGCTGCCGTTCTGGCATCTGACACAAAACTGGTCTCCAGCAGCGAAGGACAGACAAAAACCTGGACGATTAAGGGCGACCCGACGGAAGGGGCGCTGGTTGTTGCCGCTGAAAAGATCGGCTTGAATAAAGAACGGTTGGATGAAACCTACCCCCGTGTGCAGGAAATACCGTTTTCCTCTGAAACAAAGCGGATGACAACCCTGCACCAAACCCCTGAAGGCATCACAGCGTACGCGAAAGGCGCACCTGAAATGATCCTGGGAAGCTGCGATTGGATACTTTCATCCAACGGGGTAGAGCCGCTTGATGATGCAAAGCGTCAGCAGGTTTTATCCACCGCGCAGAATATGGCGGAAAAAGCGCTGAGAGTTCTGGCAGCCGCTTCAAAGCCAGACGCGACACTTGAAAACGCTCAAACCGGGATGACTTTCCTTGGATTGGCCGGCATGATCGATCCTCCCCGCCCGGAGGCGAAAAATGCTATATCGGTTTGTGAACAGGCCGGAATCCGTACCGTGATGATCACCGGCGACCATCCGGTGACAGCACGGGCGGTGGCGCGGGAACTGGGTTTGTTGACGAATAACGCGCGGGTTGTCACCGGAGCTGACGTTGAGGCCATGTCTGACGAACAGCTTTACCGTGAGGTGGAAAATATTGGCGTGTACGCCAGAGTTTCCCCTGCCCATAAGCTTCGTGTAGTCTCCGCCTGGCAGGCGCACGGCAATATTGTGGCGATGACCGGTGATGGCGTGAATGACGCGCCCGCGCTAAAGAAAGCCGATATCGGCATTGCCATGGGTATAACCGGTACCGATGTGACAAAAGAAGCGGCTTCCATGACATTGACGGATGATAATTTCGCGTCAATCGTAGCGGCGGTTGAAGAAGGGCGGGGTGTCTTTGGCAACATCAAAAAATATCTGATGTTCCTGCTTTCTTCAAATATCGGTGAGATCGGGTTGATGGCCGGTTCGGCACTCCTCGGGCTCCCCCTGCCTTTGACAGCGGTTCAGATCCTGTTTGTCAACCTGGCAACTGACGGGCTGCCGGCTATCGCCCTTTCGGTAGATCCCCCCGAGTTGGACCTGATGAAGCGCAAACCTCGGAATCCCAGAACGGGTATTTTCACCCGCCCGGTTGTCACCTTGATGCTGCTGGGCGGCATCTGGTCGATGATCGTCAACTTATCGATGTTTGTCTGGGCGATGAACTCCGGACGCACCACATCTGAAGCCATGACGATGACATTTGTCTCATTGGTGTTGATCCAATTCTTCAAGGCATACAACTTCCGCTCAGACCGCAATTCGGTTACACAAAAACCGTTCGCCAATAAATGGCTCAATTACGCGATTGTAGCGGACCTGGCTTTACTGCTGATGGTTATTTATGTGCCGGATTTGCATGATGCTTTTGAAACCTACTACATCCCCCTGCATGACTGGCTCATTTCGATCGGCATGGCTTTGACAATTGTGCCTGTGCTTGAAGCCGCGAAATGGATGGAGCGCAAAGGCTGGCTGGGCAAAATGGAATAAGGCAATCAAGTGCGGCAGGCCGATACTGTCTATTGTGGCCGCCTGGAGTAACTTATTTAGTAATTAGACGTGATGATGGAACCCCTTCGAAAACGGAGGGGTTCCATCTTTGAGTGTCCAATTTTTGTGTCACATAATTTTATGAAAGAGTGTTCTGAAAATAACCGGGGAGCTGATATCGGTGACAGGGTATCGGGGATCATTTCCTGATTTGAGCCGGTGTTCAGGTATGTAAGGAAATTCGCTACACCGCCTTTGGTGAGATCCGCCTCAAGAGCGGGGTGACAGCCAGCGGCTACCGCTATACAAGTCAACTGGACATGCAGGGTTCGATCGGGCAGCAGGAGAATCGAAAACGCCAGAAAAGTCACCTTCCCCCCGAGGGGGAAGGCCGGGATGAGGGTGATGTCTGTGAAAAAGCACCGCATTGGATAGGATAATCCTCCGACCTACTGCCACGGCTACAGCCACGTTGCCTGCCATTGGAGGCAATATCAGTGTGTGCGACACAACCAAATTCACACGAAGCGGGGGGGTGTCATCGTCCACATACGCGAGTGAATGTTACCTGGCACTTCAAAGTGGCAAGGTGACAACCACCTCTGCCCTGGGCAGCTTCCAGAGCTTTGTGCTGCGCTACTGGGATTACAGCATGGGTACCCCGCTTC
>CAYOKC010000043.1:0-9435 GCA_964404415.1 uncultured Leptolinea sp.
TCTTTCACCGCGACGAATCAGAAAACGCGGTTGAATCGATCAAACATATCGCGGAAACCAAAGATGTATTGATCCTTGGCGCCTCAGCTAAAGGGGTTCTACCATTTGACCCTGCTACCAGTTTGTTCCTGCACGCTCCCTGCACCACCATCATGGTACGCCGCAAAGGGCTGCCCCCGCAAAAATGGAGCGGCACGGAAGGCGCTTTGTCCGGCGCCCGGGCTATCAGCCTGCTGGTTGACCGCTGGTTCGCTGAGAACACCTATCACGCGGCAGAATTTGACGATCTCGCAAAGCTGGTGGAAAAGAAAGAACAACAGAATCTGACCATCAGTCTGGCGTTGCCAGCCCTTAATGAAGAAGAAACTGTCGGGACCGTGATTGAAACGATCAAATCCACCCTGATGGACAAATTCCATCTGGTGGATGAAATTGTGTTGATCGATTCGGCTTCCAGTGATTCTACGCGGGAAATTGCCCGAAAAATGGGACTGCCGGTTTATATTCATCAGGAATTGCTGCCTGATTACGGCCCCCGCCGCGGCAAAGGTGAAGCATTGTGGAAGAGTCTACTGGTCACCAAAGGGGATATCGTTATGTGGATCGACACGGATATCGTGAATATTCATCCCCGTTTTGTATACGGTGTGCTGGGACCTCTGCTCAATAATCCAAAACTGCAACTGGTCAAAGGCTTTTACCAGCGGCCATTGAAAAGTGAAGACCGCCTTCAATCTGCGGCCGGCGGCCGTGTCACCGAGTTGACCGCCCGCCCGATGATCAACCTGTTTTATCCGGAGCTTTCCGGTATCATCCAGCCGCTGGCTGGCGAATATGGCGGCCGGCGTAAAGCCCTTGAACAGATATCATTTTCCTCCGGGTACGGGGTAGAGATCGGAATGGTCATCGAGATGTTTGAGAAATTCGGGCTGGGCGCCATCGGCCAGGTTGACCTGCTGGAACGTATCCATCACAACCAATCGCTGGAAGCGTTGAGCAAGATGTCGTTTGTCATTCTTCAGACGATCTTCCGTCAACTGGAACGCCGGTACGGCCGCTCGTTGCTTGAAGAGGTCAACAAATCCATGAAGCTCATCCACTATGCCAGTGAAAATTATTTCCTGGAAGTGGAAGAACTGCCTGAACTGGTGCGCCCCCCGATGATAGAATTGCCTGAATACCGCGCCGCCCGCGGCCTGGCCTGAGAGGCGTGTAAGATTTTTCACCGTTGCAAGGAATTGAAATGACAGAACTATGGCTGGTACGGCACGGCCAGACAGATTGGAATCTGGAAGGCCGGCTGCAGGGACAGTTGGATGTCCCATTGAATGAAACCGGGCTGCAACAGGTCCGGTCTCTGGCGGAAAAACTAAAGGCGTCAAAATTCAGCGCGATCTTTTCCAGTGACTTGATGCGCGCCCGGCAAACTGCCGGTATCATCTCAGAAGCCCTGGGGCTGCCTGTGGTGTTTGACTCCCGGCTTCGTGAAATCCATCAGGGCGATGTGCAGGGTATGCTCTTTTCAGATGTCATCCAGCAGTTTAAAGATACGCTGGAAAACCGCACGAAAGACCCTGTGAACTCGCGGGTGCCGGGTGGCGAATCGGTGGCCGAGCTGGCAGCCCGCTTCCGTGAGTGTGTGAATGAGATTGCCGCAGGAGAATATGACCATCCGGTTCTGGTGGTGGCGCATGGTCTGGCTATTGCCACCATTTTATGTCAGGCGCGCGGTTACCCGATGGAAACGGTGCATTCCCATATTCAGGAGAATGCCACAGCGGAGATCATTCACTGGAATGGAAATACATAATTCATAACCTCTGTGTTGCCATACCGGTTTCCTTTTTTGTAAGAATCTTTATAATGGTTTAATATCATTCTTTCCCGGACCATATCAATTGAATAAGGACGGAATATGCCTCTGCGTATCTGGAATCGCCTGTTACGGATTGGTTTTATTTCCACCCGTTTGGAAGGAACAGACGGTGTTTCGCTCGAAACGGAAAAATGGGCACACGTACTGGAACGCGCCGGTCATAAGTGTTTCTATTTTGCCGGTATTTGCGATCGTCCTCCTGATGTTTGCCATGTAACGCCTGAAGCATTTTTCCAACATTCCGAGATAGCGTATATCAACCATGTGATCTTCAATCAGCCGATCCGTCCTCCGGATGTCACCCGGAGGATCTATGACCTGAAAAACCTGCTTAAAGCCGAACTCTACCGGTTTATCAGCGAATTTGACCTTGAATTGCTTGTTGCCGAAAATGTACTGGCCATACCCATTCACCTGCCGTTGGGTATGGCCATAGCTGAATTGGTGGCTGAAACCGGCTTTCCGGTGATCGGTCACCACCATGACATGTTCTGGGAACGTAAACGATTTCTTACCAATTGTGTGTGGGATATCCTCAACTCCGTATTCCCACCGCATATGCCCACTATTCGTCATGTTGTGATCAACTCATCAGCATCAAACCAACTGGCGCTGCGTACCGGCATTTCCAGTACGTTGATCCCCAATGTGATGGATTTTGACAATCCCCCGCCGCCGGTAGACGATTACGCCCGGCAGGTGCGCAGTGACCTGGGTTTGACGAACGGCGAGTTTCTGATCCTTCAACCCACCCGCATTGTGCAGCGTAAGGGGATCGAACACGCCATCGACCTGGTCAGCCGGCTGGACCTGAACGCGAAACTGGTGATCTCACACGCCTCCGGTGATGAAGGGTATGAATATGAAACTCATATCCGCGAATACGCGGAACGGTTGAAAGTACCCACCATTTTCATCGCGGATATCATCAAAGAAAAACGCGGTCAAACAGAGGACGGGCGCAATATTTACACATTGGAAGATGTGTATCCCCAGGCAGAACTGGTAACGTATCCCTCAGATTTTGAAGGATTTGGCAACGCGTTCCTTGAAGCACTGTATTTTAAACGCCCGATCATGGTCAATAATTACTCCATCTATGCCTTCGATATCCGCCCAAAAGGCTTTAAAGTGATTGAGTTTGATGGATACGTGACAAACGAAACGGTGGAAACCGCCCGCGATTTTCTGCTCAATTCCACTAAGGCGGAAGAAGCGGCTGAATACAACTACAAACTGGCATCCAGTCATTTTTCCTACACCATGCTGGAACGGCGCCTGCACACTATCATCACCGAAATATTCGGCGAATGACTCTGATCAAAGCTTGATCGGGATTCTTCCGGTTTTCCTATTAAAATAGACTCATGCCTTTACTGACCACCGAGCGCCTCGGCAAATCCTTTGGCGCCGTTGACTTATTCTCAAACATATCGTTAAGCCTGCCGGAAAAAGCCCGTGTTGGGCTTGTCGGTCCCAATGGTGTGGGTAAAACCACCCTGATGCGCATCATCATCGGTGACGATGATGCCAGCACAGGGTCTGTTTTCCGCGCGAGGGGGTTGCGGCCGGGTTACCTGCCGCAGGAATCCGACCTGAACGGTGAACACACCCTCTGGCAGGAATGTCTCAAACCATTCCAGGACATCCTTGACCGGCAGAAAGAACTTCACCGGTTGGAAGAAGCCATGAGTAAACCGGGTGCTCCGGATGACCTGCTGGAAACCTACGGCCAAAAACAGCATGAGTTCGAGATCGCCGGCGGTTACACCTACGAAACGCAGATACGCCAGACCCTCACCGGCCTGGGCTTTTCAGACGCGGACGCGAAACGCCCGCTCAGCCAACTTTCCGGCGGCCAACGCACCCGGGCGCTGCTTGCCCGCCTGCTGCTCAGTCAGCCGGATCTGTTGCTTCTTGACGAGCCCACCAACCACCTGGATATTTCAGCCGTGGAGTGGCTGGAAAACACACTGAAAGAATTCTCCGGCGCGGTTCTGGTCATCTCGCACGACCGGTTCTTCCTTGATCAGGTAGCCACCACCATCTGGGAGATGGATAACGGCTTTGAAACCTACCACGGCAACTATTCCGCCTACCAACGTCAGCGTGAAGAACGCCGCATCCGCCTGTTGAAAGAAGTGGAATCCCAGCAGGAATTCATCCAGAAGGAACAGGAATATATCCGGCGTAATATGGCCGGTCAAAACACACGTCAGGCTCAGGGAAGGCTGAAACGCCTGGAACGCTTCATGGAAGACAAGAAACTGGACAGGCCGATGACCAATGACACGCTGCGGTTGTCACTGCGCCCGTCAGCCCGCTCCGGAGACCTGGTGCTGCGCACTACAGGACTCTCGGTCGGTTATGAAGACGAAGGCAGGCCGTTGTTCTTCGTTCCATCGCTAACACTGTTGCGCGGAGAATGCGCGGCAGTGATCGGCCCGAATGGCGCCGGCAAGACCACCCTGCTGAAGACCCTGCTGGGCCAGATCCCTGCGCTGGAAGGCGAAGCCGTACTGGGTTCCAACCTGAAGGTCGGGTATTTTGCCCAGGCGCACGAAGGCCTTAACCCTAAAAACACCCTGTTGGATGAGATCAACCGGAATTCCCCAAAGATGCTGCCCGGTGAAGTGCGTGACTACCTGGCGAAATTCCTTTTCACCGGTGATGACGTGTTCAAGGAAGTTTCCAACCTGTCCGGTGGTGAGCGCGGCCGGCTGGCACTTGCCTGCCTGGCTTTGAGCGGCGCCAACCTGCTGCTGCTTGACGAGCCCACCAACCATCTTGACCTCGCTTCGCAGGATGCCCTACAGGATGTACTGCAGGAGTTCGACGGTACCATCCTGCTTGTTTCCCACGACCGCTACCTCATTGACGCACTTGCCACCCAGGTATGGGACGTAATGCCCGATGAGCAGACCATGAAGGTGTTTCCGGGCAGTTACAGTGAATACGCCGCCTTTCGGCGTCAGGAAAAGGAAGCCGCGCTTAAGGCTGAAGTATCCGCAAAAACACCGGCCCCGAAAGCCGGATCAGCGGTTCACACACATACCCGACCCTCGAAACCCAACCGGCGGCAGCAGGAAGCCATGCAAAAGCTGGAAGCCGAGATCTCACACCTCGAAAACGAACTCGAATCCATCGGAAAACAACTGGAAAATCCCCCCGATGACCCTCAAAAAGTATTTGAACTGGGGACCAACTTCACAAACATCCAGCACAAACTGGATGAAGAGATGAAAAAATGGGAGATCCTCTCTGCCGAGATGGGATTGTAATTTTTTTACGGCAGAAACGTGGGTGTGGGCGTCATGGTCGGGGTCATTGTTGGATTGAACGTCGGAAAAACGGTTGGAGCTTCATCCTCTTCGGCTGGTTCTGACTGGTTGTAACCGCGTAAATACAGGTACAACTGGATCATGGATTCACGCACCTGAATAAGTCCATTCCCGAAATACATATCCCATCCGGTTGTCCCCAGATCTTTGGATGCGCTTTTGATGATGCTCTCTGTTTGATCGTTGGTCAGCGGATGGAGCCCCCGCAACAGCGATGCCAGACCTGCAACCTGCGGCGCGGCCATGGACGTACCGGTTTTGTACGTAAACCCCGTGTTCGTCAACGAGAAAATATTATTTCCAGGGGCAACCAGGTCAAGTTCATTTCCATAATTGGAATACACCGCCCGATTTTCCCAGTCATCCACAGCGCCCACCGCGATCACATGAGGGAGATTGGCCGGAAAGGTCACTTGTCCACCGGTATTACCGCTGGATGCCACCACTGTCACCCCGTGCTGGTAGGCATAATTTACCGCTGACTCAACCAGATAGGAATACCCGTTAAAACCAAGGCTCAGGTTGATGACCTTCGCGCCATGGTCCACCGCGTACAGGATGCCGCGGTACACGTTCAGATCTGATCCATGCCCTGTGCTGTCAAGAACCTTGACCGGCATGATCTTCGCGGACCAGTCCAGCCCGGCGATGCCGAAATCATTGTTGCCGGTGGCTGCCATGATACCGGCAACATGCGATCCGTGACCGTTATCGTCCATGGGAGTGGAATCGTAATTGACAAAGTCGTACCCTTCCACCAACCGGCCGGCAAAATCCGCGCTGGTGAGGTCTACGCCGGTATCGATCACCGCCACAATCATGCCGGATGATCCGGTGAAATACTGCCATCCTTCTTCCGCGTTGATGGCCGCCAGATTGGATTGCAGTGAATAGAATGGATCATTCGGTACCAGCCCCAGAGCGGAGGCAGTATAAACCGGTTGGGCGTACGCCACACCGTTGGTTGACTGCAGAAGCGCAGCTGTTTCCAGTTCCTGCCCGGCAGGAACATCCACCAGCAACGCGCCGATAGCGGTGCCGGAATCTTCGGCGGTAAAACCCAGGGTTGCCAGCAATCCGGTCATTTCTTCGGTTGTCACCCCGCTCTTCAATTGGATCAGGACTTTCCCTGCCATTATCGGATAATCAGCTGGAATGTCGGTTTCTTCGATTTCCGGTTCGGGTTCAGGTGTGATCGCTGTTTCCGGAGTTTCCAGAACGAAAGGAGTATCAGATGGAATATTTTCTGTTTCGGTGACAACCGGTTGAGGAGTACCTTCCACCGGTGTGACATCAACTGGCTGCTCCGTCACATCAGGTTGTGAGATGTCTCCTGTAGGTTCAGGTTGCGGCGTATCATCAACAGGTGATGGATCTGTTTCCGTTACAGGTTGGACGGTTATTTCTGCGGGGGACGGAGTCTCCGCGGGGGTAGTCACTTCTTCCGTGACCGGTATTGGGGGTTCAGGCGTGGATGGATAAACCACCGGGTCAGACGTTTCTACAGGTTCAAATAAAACATCGGAAACAGGCGGCTGGCTTTCTGTTTCAGGTGTGGACTCTTCCGGCTGGCTGGCTTCTGTTGCCTCCACAGGAGTTTCATCCACCAGGTTGGCGCTGAATACCCGCGCGGCATTAAGCGGGGACAGTACCAGCCCGGAAGCCAGTACGCCCGCAAGAAAGATCTTCATTAGGTAACGGTGATTCATCATACGTAACTGTATAAGTATTATCGGTATCCGTCAAGCCATACTGTATCTATCAAATCTGTTAGCTATAATGAAAGTGATGGCATCGCTGGTAGACGTTCTGGATACTCTCACCCGGCCCGCCTCCCTTGTGGAACAGGCGGATGGCGGCAGCGTGCGCTGCCTGGCCTGCGCGCACCGCTGCCTGGTCAAACCCGGTCAGCGCGGGATCTGCCAGGTACGTTTCAACCATGACGGCACATTGATGGTGCCGCGCGGATATGTCGCCGGTGCGCAGGTCGACCCGATCGAGAAGAAGCCCTTCAACCACTTCCTGCCGGGCAGCCTGGCGTTGACGTTCGGGATGCTGGGCTGTAATTTCCGCTGCGGTTTTTGCCAGAACTGGCTCTCGAGCCAGGCGCTGCGTGATGAACGTGCCACCCGCTCCATTGACGGTATTCAGAAGGTGGAGCCGGAACAACTGGTTGATTTTGCCCTGCGCAATGGCGCTGAGATCATCGCGTCTTCCTATAATGAACCATTGATCACCACAGAATGGTCGATCGAGGTTTTCACCCTGGCGGTGAAAGCCGGCTTGAAGTGTGTGTACATTTCCAACGGGCACGCCACCCCGCAGACTCTGGATGCACTGAAACCCTGCCTCAGCGGCTATAAGGTTGACCTGAAATCGATGCAGGATAAGAACTACCGCGAGATGGGCGGCAAGTTACAGGACGTGCTGGATACCATTCAGAAAGCGCGTGAACTGGGATTCTGGGTGGAGGTAGTCACCCTGGTGATCCCCGGGTATAACGATTCGAACGAAGAATTATGGGAGGCGGCTCGGTTCATTGGGTCTGTGTCTACCGATATTCCTTGGCATGTCACCGCGTTCCACCCGGACTACCGCATGCAGAGCACGCCGCCCACACCGGTGGACACGCTGGTGCGCGCCGCCGAGATCGGGCAGGAATCGGGATTGAAGTATGTATACGCCGGGAATCTGCCGGGGAGGGTGAAATCTCTGGAAGATACGTATTGTCCGGGGTGCAATACACGGTTGATCGCCCGCCTGGGGTATACGATCGGCGAGTACAGGGTCACCGCGCAGGGGACCTGCCCGAAGTGCGGGGCAAAACAGCCAGGGGTGTGGACGGACAATCCTGAAAAGGTGATGATCGGGGGAGACGGGTATCCAAGAAGGGCGAGGTTGTGAGGATTCACCTGTCATGCTTTCCTTCG
The DNA here is from genome assembly GCA_964404415.1 of uncultured Leptolinea sp. GTDB lineage: Bacteria > Chloroflexota > Anaerolineae > Anaerolineales > Anaerolineaceae > Leptolinea. The sequence goes on from CAYOKC010000043.1 coordinate 8,148, forward strand.
GTCAGCATCTCTCAATATTTGTGAGAGCACTTGTCCATCCGCTTGTAGTAACCCCGGCAGGCGAGATCCTTCGCTAGCGCTCAGGATGACAGGTATGCATTGTAAATGCTCATTGGCGTTGCGCGCCAGCGCAAGTGTCGCTATCACTCACACCGTCCCGGCGTCCTTCCGAGAGGGTGACGGTAAGTCGTCATGCTGACCAAAGGGAAGCATCTCGCATTATTTTCAAGCGCACTTGTCCATGGTCAAGTAGTAGCCTCGACAGACGAGATCTTCATTGGCACTGCGCGCCAGTGCAAGTGTCGCTACCGCTCACACCGTGACATGGTGAGCCTCCTCCCTTGCCGTCTCGAGTCAGGACGGCTACAATCAACCCGTTGATCCATTTTACAAGAAAGAATTATCTGTACCATGTCACCTACTCTAGAAGAAGTAAAAACCATAGCCCGCGAAGCCGGCGCCATCCTGCGTGCCGGGTACGGTCAGGTTCACCAGGTCGAAATGAAGGGTCTTACAGACCCGGTAACTGAAACCGATAAGAAATCAGACGCATTTATTGTTTCCTACATCAAGGAACATTACCCTGACCACTCCATCGTGGCGGAAGAATCCGGTGTATTCACTGGCACCAACGGATCCTGCTGGTACATTGACCCGCTGGACGGCACCGTCAACTTCTCACACGGCATTCCCATCTTTTGCGTCTCCATCGCCTATGCCGAAAATGGCGAGCTAAAACTGAGCGCGGTGTATGAACCCATGCGTGATGAACTTTACTATGCCGAAAAAGGTAAAGGCGCCTGGCTCAATGACCGCCCGTTGAAAGTATCCGAACCCAAAGACCTGATCCACAGCCTGAGCGTGACGGGGTTCCCCTACGACCAGGAATCATATGAAATGAAACGCGGGTTGGAGTTGTATAAGAAATTCAGCCTGAACGCCCAGGCCTGCCGCCGGTTCGGGTCTGCCGCTCTGGATATGTGTTATGTGGCCGCCGGACGTATGGATATTTATTTTGAGATATCCGTCAATTCGTATGACATTGCCGCCGGAATATTGCTGGTTGAAGAAGCCGGTGGGATCGTCACCAAATTTGATGGATCCACGGACTATCTCTCCGCCCCGATCAGTGTCATCGCCACCAACAAAGAAATTCATCCCATCGTTTTGCGAATGATCCGGGAGGATTAACCAGCCTCATGTCTGAAGGCCTGCCGCTCGACCGGATATTGGAAGGTGACTGCCTGGATGTTCTATCCGGTCTGCCGGCTGAATCGGTTGACCTGGT
>CAYOKC010000043.1:9445-26015 GCA_964404415.1 uncultured Leptolinea sp.
CGTGATTGGCTCTCCGCCTGCCGCCGGGTACTTAAACCCACCGGAACCCTGTGGGTGATCGGCAGTTATCACAACATCTACCGGGTCGGCGCTATATTGCAGGACCTGGGTTTCTGGATCCTGAATGATGTGGTGTGGATCAAGTCCAACCCCATGCCCAACTTTCGCGGCGTGCGCTTCACCAACGCACACGAAACGTTGATCTGGGCTCAAAAAGAGCAGGGCGCGAAATACACCTTCAACCACCAGACCATGAAAGCGGTCAACGAAGACCTGCAGATGCGCAGTGACTGGTACATGCCCCTGTGTGTAGGCCGCGAACGCCTGCGATCCAATGGCGTCAAGCTGCACCCCACACAGAAGCCGGCTTCGCTTCTTTACCGCATCCTCAACGCCAGCACCCACCCGGGAGACGTGGTACTCGACCCATTCTTTGGAACCGGCACCACCGGTGAGGCCGCCATCCGGCTGGGGCGTCACTGGATCGGCATTGAAAAAGAGGAAGATTATATCCGCGCGGCCCGCGAACGGCTGGCGGCAATCAACCCGGATACTTTAGGTGAATTCACTGTCAAAGAGACAGACGTTCGACAGAGAATTCGCCTGCCGTTCGGCGCTTTGCTAGAATATGGTTACCTGCGTCCCGGCGACAGCCTGTACCTCGGGGCAGAGTCAACCCTTCAGGCCGTGATCGCTGCCGATGGCAAACTGACCATCGACGGCTTCTCAGGATCGATCCATTCGGTAGCCACCCGGCTGCTTAACCGGCAGGCGAACGGCTGGACGGACTGGTTCTATATAGACCCGCAGGATAACCGGCGTTACCCGATCGACAGGCTGCGCCAACAGATATTATCAATTCAGGAGAATACATCAGATGACTGATTCCAAAACCTACAAGCAAAAAGCCTGGTCGTTGAACGATCTTCTTCCGACCGGTTCCAAAGAAGAAATGGATGACCTTTTCAACGACCTTGTGAAAATGGGAAACGAGTTTGAAACCACCCGTCCGCAATTAACCCCGTCCATTTCCAAAGATACCTTCCTTAACCTGGTTGAGCGGCAGGTGGAAATGACCACCAAAGCCAACGTCCTTTTCAGCTTCGCCAACCTGCGTTTCGCGGCCGATACCCAGGACCAGGCCGCGCTGGCGGTGCTGGCTCGCATCCAGCAATTCACCGCAGAACTGGCCAACCAGACCATGTTCTTCAGCCTGTGGTGGAAAGATCTGGACGATAAAAACGCGGAACGTTTGATGGCCGCCTCCAGTGATAACCGCTACTGGCTGGAAGAGATGCGCCATTTCAAACCCTACACACTCTCCGAACCGGAAGAAAAGGTGATCAACCTCAAGGATGTCACCGGTTCGAGCGCCATGAATACCCTGTATGACACCATCACCAACCGCTACACCTTCAAGCTAACGGTCGACGGCGAAGAGAAGACTCTTACCCGTGGCGAGCTTTCTGTTTTTATCCGTGAAGCTGACCCGGAACTGCGCAAGCAGGCATACCAGGAACTTTACCGGGTATACGGCCAGGACGCGCCGATACTCGGGCAGATCTACCAGAATATTGTGCGCGATTGGAACAATGAACAGCTTGGCCTGCGCAAATTCGTATCGCCGATTGCCGTGCGCAACCTGGCCAATGACATTCCTGATGAAGCTGTTGACACACTGTTGGCTGTAGCCGAAAAGAACGCCGGCATTTTCCACCGATATTTCAAATTGAAAGCCCGCTGGCTGGGGGTTGAAAAACTTCGCCGTTATGATGTGTATGCCCCGGTGGCGCAATCTGAAAAGACGTACACCTTTGACCAGGGCGTCAAGCTGGTGATGGATGCCTACTCCGCTTTCGATCCGTCGATCGCAGCACTGGCAAAGCGGGTGATCGAAGAAGACCACATGGACAGCGAAGTACGCAAAGGCAAACAGGGCGGCGCGTTCTGCCTTACCGCGCTGCCAACCCTCACCCCGTGGGTGCTGCAGAGTTTCCAGGGTAAAGCGGAAGACGTGGCCACCCTGGCCCATGAACTCGGTCACGCCGTGCATTCCATGCTGGCAGCGGATCACAGCATCCTCACATTCCACGCCTCGCTGCCTCTGGCTGAAACTGCCAGCACCTTTGGTGAAATGCTGCTGGTTGATCACTTGCTGAAACTAGACCCGGATGAAGACGTGCGCCGCGACCTGTTGTTCCGACAGGTGGATGACGCCTATGCCACCATTCTGCGTCAGGCCTACTTTGCGATCTTTGAGAAGGAAGCTCACGAAATGGTCGCTGCCGGCGCTTCAGTTGACGAATTATGTACCGGATATATGGCCAATCTGAAAACCCAGTTCGGTGACTCGCTGGAGATCAATGAAGAATTCCAGTACGAATGGGTATCCATCCCCCACATTTTCAACGTGCCCTTCTATGTGTACGCCTACAGCTTCGGCCAGTTGCTTGTCTTCTCGCTGTACCAGCAATACAAGAAAGAAGGCAATTCCTTCAAATCACGCTACTTCAAGATCCTGTCTACCGGCGGGTCAAAGTCGCCGGATGAGATTTTGAAGGAAGCCGGCATCGATATGCGGCAGGAATCATTCTGGCAGGGCGGGTTTGATGTGATCGACGGGTTGGTAAGTGAATTGGAGAAAATCCCGGTGAAACCTAATAACTAACAAAAAAGGAGGCTGATTTTCAAAGATCAGCCTCCTTTCTTCATGTTTTGTGAATTAATTACTCACATCAATCGACTTCTTCATGACATTGTTGCTTTCGTTGATCTCATGGACAGAATCTGAGGGATCAACGATTGCTTTGGTGACTATACCGCTATATGCGCTGGGATAGCCGGGGTATATACAGGATAGAACCCTTCCACCGCCGGCATTGGACCCGTCAACATCCCAGGTGCAGCCCGGCGCCGGGTAATTCTCTCCCGGATACCAGTAGACGGTATACGGGCCTGAAGCCGCCCCGCCATTGTTCATCGTCTGAATGGTGACTGTCACCGCGTTGTTCTTTACAGGCGGGTATGGATTAAATTGCAGACTGGTGATCACCAGATCCGGTTTGCCTTCAACGGCTGGCGTATTCGTTGCCGATTTTGTGGCTTTGATTTCCACATAGAAAGGCACACCACCGCCCACACCGAAAAGTATCCCTTCCGGTGACCGCAGACGGAAATAACCTTTGTACGTACCGGCTGTATCGGGCGCTTTGAGTGTCATTGTAATATCTACGGTTCCGCCATAAGGAACGGTTCCGCCGGTCACTGCCACAGCATCGGGTGCGTTCATACGGTCACCGCTGACATACACAGCCAGGTAACCGGAAGTCCATGTGCAGGAACCATTATTCTGGATACGCCAGGTTTTGGTGAACAATGATCCTGCCGGAATTTCAGTGCCATCGGGAATGGTCACATCGGTGACAAATGCTGCCTGGTTACATGGCCGCTGAGTAGGTGTGTTTGTAAATACAGGGGTTGCCGTATCCGGCGGTCTGGGGGTGAATGTTGGCGGACTTTGCGTCGCCTGGCTTTGAACGGTTGCCGTCTTCGCGTTTATTTCGGCGATCACCGTGGCGGCAATATTGGTGGCATTCAACGCGGGAGTGGGCGTACCTGTTGGGTCGCCCTGAAGGCCCGCGGGTAAATTACAGGCCACTGAAACAACAATAAACACCATCAGGAATGCACTGAGAATTTTTCCACTTTGCCGAGTCATTTTTTCTCCCTTGTATGCAGGAGTCATATTATACATTCTGTATCCAAGTTATACACTCTGATGAGGTATGTTTCGCGCGGATAAAAAAACCATGCCCGGCAGCCGGACATGGTCTATTTTGAGAGTTTTTCTCTGGGCAAATTACACAACGGTGGTTTTGCCGGCTTTTTTCTTCTTTCTTTTTTCTTTATCCTTCGGACTTTTATCTCCCATGTCAGCCTCTTCTTTCTTTGTTCTGTGGAATAGAAATGCACGTACGGGTGAAGCGATCCTTAGATCAAATTTGAATAACCATAGCATAAATTTTTCTTGAAAGCAAGCACCTTGTTTTATGCAATGCGGCTTTTTACGGTTTAAACCGGTAGATATATAAACCCTGGTACGTGGTGACAACATATAGGAGATCATTACGGAACACCGCGTCCCATGCCTGCAGGTTGCCGGTCACCCCGGCATACTCTGGTTTTGCCAGATCCGCGATGTTGTATGCCATTATCCCTCCAAGGAAAATGTATTTTCCATCCACCAGGATATCCGGCATTCCTCCCGGTATGGCGAGTTGCGCGGCCAGTGACGGCGCCGCCGGGTTAGTCAACTCATACACCAGAACTGTGTTGGGTATTACGCGGATAAATAACCTCGATCCATCTGTTGTCAAATCAGACGGGGCCAGATTAAACATCCCCGGGATGGGTATTACCTGCTTCGCCGCCGGTTTCGACGGATCTGACAGGTCAAACGCCCGCAGGCTGATGGGTTCCTTCTGTCCGCCTTTATCCATATCCATGGATCCATCCAGCGCGTACAGGTGGTCTTTTGCCAGCGCCAGTTTCCATCTTTCATTGGGAACGTCCACAAAGTTAACAGCTTCCGGCCGCGCCGGGTCTTTGACATTCACAACCCAGATGCCCTTACCGGGATAGAACGCGTCTTTCAATCCCCATCCGGAAAGGTACGCCAGATCGCCATTTAATACCACGTCAAACGCGCCCTCGGAGGCCGCTTCATCATACAGGGCGCCAACCTGTACCGGTTCCGCCGGATTGGAAACCTGATAAATATGAAAAGGATAGTTGCCGTCCGAGATGTACGCGAGCCCGCCGCGCACTTTCAATCCGGTAGGAAATTGCCTATAAAGGTTCTTGCGCTCATCGTCATACGCCAGTTCCATGGGAATAGCCGGGTTCGCTACATCCACCAGCCGGAATCCGCTGTTGCGGCCGGCAACATACACGGTGTTTTGGTCAAGTTGGATGTTTGATAACACATCCGGCAGAGGTGTCATATACTCTCCGGTCCGCGTTAGACCACCGGTATTACTCACGTCAATCAAGGTCAATCCGTAAGCCGGATCCGTAACATATAAATGGTTCCCGTCAACAGCCATCCCCCGTTCACCATGTTCCTTAACAGAGAACTCCCACCCGCCAACAGATGTTGGAAGTTGACCTATTTCACGGGGAGACCCCGGATCGGAAATATCAAACACATGTATCCCATCCATATCGTCAGCCAGATAAACCGTTGTCCCATCCACAACCAGACCGGAAGACACCTGCGTATCCACCCGGCCGGCAATCGACGGTTTTACCGGCTCAGTGATATCCATAATGATCAAACCATCCTGCCCGGCGGCCAGGCACAGGTAATCACCGCATGGCCTTACGCTGGAGATAGAACCTCCCGTATGCCCTCCTTCGGGCAGAGAAGAGAACGGATAAGCTCCGGTTTTTTCCGCCTTCCCGGGGTTACCCACATTGAAAATATCCAGAGTCCTATCCGAAGTGTTCACCATGTACGCGTAATCACCGGCAAGGGCGATGGAAAACGATGCCCCGGCCGGTTTCGGTTGTTCAAACAGGACTTTCGGGTTCTTTCGATCAGCAACATCCACAATGAATAATCCGCCGGGATTGCAGGCCATATACGCCTTTGATTCCTTCAGGACAATCCCGTCACAACCAGGGACTTTTGGCAGTACAGTACTTACCAGGCTGATCTTCTTATCTTCGCGGATATCCAGTACATGCAGCCCGCCGTACATGGTCACCGCGTATAACGTGGCGCCATCCAGTGCCAGCCCCATCACCAGGCCAGGCAACACCGGGCTTTCTGCCAGAACTTTCGGGTTTTGCTTATCAGAAACATCCAGTATTACCACACGTGGTCCCTGCCCGATATATACCCGGTTTTCGCGGGCGGTCACAGAAACGGTACTGCCCCCCAACTGACCAACAAGAGAGAAGCCGCGAGGCATGACCCCGCCAATGTTGGTCTCCTGCTCTCCGCCGCCAAATAATCTGTCTATCCCATCCGTCAGGGGCTGGAAAACGCTTCCACTATCCATCTGATCCAGGGTTTCGGGTTCATCCATAGTATTTCCTCCCGGAAAGAACCGGCAGGAAAAAATGACCAAATAAACCGCAAGGAATGTGAGCAGCATCTGGTTGGTTCGACGTTTCATACGACACCTCCCAAAAAGCACTCCATATTAAATTGTGACCTTAACCTATCCCCCTGGATTCACTTTCATCATAAAGTAGCCGGATGGTTAATTCAACTGGTTTTTTCCCGGTTTTGAAAAGTCATCACCGGTCCAAGGGTTTTTCGCATCAGAATTTCATCATGCCCCGAGATCATATAATCCTTCAATACCCCCACTTCTTCATATCCCAGGTGTGCATACACCTCGCGCACAGCTTCATTGAAATCGGAATAACACAGGAAACAATTGGGTGAAACAGAGAAGATCCTTTCTTCGGCGAATTTTACAAGGCGGCTGCCCACACCCTGCCCGCGTGCGGATTCTTTGACACACACAGCCTGAATATATCCTTTTAATGGGCCGGTCAGGTCAACCACCAGCAAACCCAGAAACTCATCACCCGCAAAAGCACCATACGCCTCTTTTTGTGGATTGGTCACAGCGTCCAGGCAATTCTCGTAGGTCCGGCCGAATGTTTTCCATGGGTCGGTGCTCATCATTAACCAGGCAGCCGCGTCACGCTCGTTAACAGTAATAAACCTGCGGATGACCATTGCTTGTGTATCAACCATTCCGGTACCCTGTAATACATGCAATTAATAAGAATGGATCGAAAGGTCAAACGATCATGACATTGATCTTTAGTTCTTCGATCTTTTTGAGAATATCCTTGTTGACTTCTTTTCCGGTGATCACCAGATCAACTTCATCGAAATGGCAAATGTTCACGAAGGCAATTTTTTCAAATTTTGAGTGGTCGCACAGAACGATCACTTCATTGGATGCCTGGATCATCAGTTTTTTAGTCTGGATCTCTTCCACAGAAAAATTCATATATCCGATATTCATATCCACGGCATCCACGCCCATGAAGAACTTATCCGCGTGGATCTGTTTAACCATATTTTCTGTGAAATATCCGGTGAGAGAATAATGATGCTTACGCAGCGCGCCGCCGAAAACCGTCAACTCGATGTTGGTGTTTTGTGAGAGCAGCATGGCACTGTTAAGGTCATTGGTGGCGATGTACAGGTTCTTTTTATCCATCAATGCCTTGGAAAGCTCATAAACCGTTGTGCCGCTATCCAAAAGCAGGGTTTCATTATCCTGTACCAATTCAACAGCCGCATTGGCAATACGCTGTTTTTCATCCAGGAAGAAATCCTTGCGGACCTCAAACGGAGGTTCGTATGATGTGCGCTGTGTGAGGGCAACAGCACCGCCACGGATGCGCTTGAGGGCATGTTCCATCTCAAGGTCATACAGGTCACGGCAGATCGTGGAACGTGACGTCTCAAGGCGATCGGTCAATTCATCAATGGAGACAATTCCATGCTCCTTGATCTCTGCCGTTATCAATTCCATACGCTTCGCTTTTAAGATGTCGCCCTCCATCTCCGGAGAAGGCCGGTTAACCCGGCCTGTTTTCCGGACGAATGATCTTATTTGCTGATCTTTTCCAGATAATCTGTAACGATTTTTAGATTATCACGGAATGAGCCGTCTTGCTTGAATTTTTTATTGTACAGCGCGCTTCCCATGGTAAAACCAAAGGGATTGACTTCTTTCATGAAGTCAATACGGTCAAAACTATCAATACTACCCGCGATTACGGTGGGGAGTTCTACATTCCCGGTGAATTTTCTGATCAATTCCACAGGATCACCGGTGAAGCGGTAAGCCAGTATATCGACACCATCCACTCCCAATTCTTTCAGGTGATTGGCATCCGCGATGATCTCATCAATCGTTCCACCCAGAATGGATGGATTATCCCATACCTTGCCGCAGAAGGGGAAGTATTTAATCTTATTTTTAACCAGATTACCAACGGAAGGGAAATATAGCGTTCCCATGAGGCAATCGAATCCATACTCAATTGCCAGCTTGGCCGCTGCCAGGCAATCATCTTCCGAATATGTCACCACCTCCAGGTATGTGGTTTTCCCGGCGTCTTTCATATTTTTCAACAACGTTTTCATTTGCGGCACGGGTAAACCGATATTCTTAAATCCCCAGTGCTGTATATTCAAATCTTTGGTTGAATCAAAATCTTCAATGGCTGTTTTGACCGTCTGGTCATTGTGGGTAAGCATGATAATTAAGTCCAAGATGACACCTCTCAATAATTAATGGATATCTACCTTCAAAAGTGCTACTGACGATACGTCACATCAAACAGGCCATTAAGGTCTGAAAATAACCGTTTGTAGTCTTCATAACCTGTGTCGTACACTTCGCGGTTCTCCGCGGCAGGTACGAAACGCGCTTTTTCTTCCGCCATACTCTGGCAGGCTTTTTCGACACTATCAAACATGCCAATGGCCGTACCGGCGAGAATGGCCGCACCCAGGCAGGCGGCTTCAGAGCATTTGATGGTCACCAGAGGTCTACCGATAATGTCTGCTTTAATCTGGTTCCATAAGGGGCTCTTTGAGCCGCCGCCTGAGGAACGGAGTTCAGAAACACGCAATCCCGCATTTTCCAGGGCTTCGATATTGCGGCGGATGATATATCCCACCGATTCCATGATGGACCTGATGAAATGGGGCTTGCCATGTTTCATGGTAAAACCAAAAAATACACCTTTTGCCCGGGCATTCACATCCGGGGCCATTGACCCGCTGAGATGCGGCAGCGCCACCAGTCCGTCGCTTCCGGCCGGAACCTGCGCGGCTTCGTCATCCATCAGCATGTAAGCGCTCTTTCCGGTCAGATCTGATACAGATTTCTCCATCTCGCAGAAGCTGTCACGGAACCATTTGATGGCCATGCCGCCGGTGGTAAAGGTGTGCAGCATATACATATCCGGGATGCCAAAATAGTGAAGCGGCATCTTGCGGTTGGGGTCAAATAACGGCTTTGAAACAGGCGCGCAAATTGCCAGCGCCGCGCCTATGTTTTCCGAGAACAAGCCTTCGCGAATATTACCAATTCCAATAGCCGCGGCAGCCTGGTCCAACGCTCCGGTGCAAACGACCATATCCTTTGGCAAGTCCAATGCCTCCGCCACAGCCGGATTGATCACACTGACTTTCTCGCCTGGCTCCATGATCTTAGGCAAACGGTCTTCCGTTATGCCCAGAAAAGCCAGCATTTCAGGCCACCATTTCTTCGTGATCAGATTCCAGTAGACAGTAGACGTGATCAGCGAGCCTTCCGTCACCATCTGGCCGGTGAGGCGGTATATGAACCAGTCTTCGATCAGCGCGAAAGTTTTCGTCTTCTGGAATATCTCCGGCTGATTCTTCTTCACCCACAGTACTTTGGCCGCGGGCCAGCAGGGATCAAACTGAACCTGCCCGGTGGTTTTGTAACAAACTTCATCGGTGAATTTATCACGCAATTCCGCGGATTCTTTTTCCGCGCGGTTATCCATCCATACGATCGCGTCGCGCAGGGCTTTTCCTTTTTCATCAAGGAAGAACAGGGTTTCACCCTGGGCGGAAATCCCCAGCGCCTTTATGGTTGATTTGCGGCTGCCGATCGTATCCAGTAATTCAGCCAATCCACCGGTAAACGCGTCCCAATAGGTTTCTTCACTACATTCCACATAGGAAGCCTGCTGTGTTTCAAGCTCATACTCCCGGGTGGATGTGGCCACGATATGACCGTGGTTATCAATAATCGCCAGTTTTATGGAAGTCGTCCCCAGGTCAACGCTCAAAATTAACGGATCCAATGCTTTACCTCCATATATGTCTGTAGTTCAAAACTGTATGAGTAAAGCCGGTAAAACACCAGGGAACCGATTCCCATGGATCAATACCGGAAATAATTACCTGACATCGAATTGACGTTTTTGAAACATTATGATGTTTATTGAACGTTTTTGACGTCACTTTTTAGAATATATCACAACGCAAAATGACAGTCAATAGCCAAATCTTTTCGCGGGCGAAAAACTCGCTTGAATTTAGCGCCACAGCACCCGCACAAAACAAATCACCTGAAATATTACCCGAAAGTAGCAAACATCTCTATTGACAAGCCATAATCCATTCACTATAATTTATTCAGAATTATTCATTTGCGTTCAATTGTGCGCATCTCGGTTCAAACCATCGCAGATGAAATGATAATTAGAGCCAGTGCTGGAAAAATCTTATGGAAGGAGGTGAAAGAAGACCCATGCTAAGCGGCAAAATTGTTCATCTTAAAGACACCACAGCCCGGATGGATGAAGACGAACTGGTGCGACAATATTTCTCCACCGAGAAGATAACCTTCGGTATGTCCATTCTTCAGCCAGGCAAGATCGGCGGATTGGATCCCGGCCACGCTGAAGCGGATGAAGTATTCTTCTGTGTGCAAGGGCACGTACTTTGTTATTTCCCCGAGGATGACTATTACTACGAATTGGAAAAAGGTGACGCCCTTCTGATTCCCCCGAAAACCGGCCATAAATTATTCAATGTTGGAGATGAAGTGGCTGTCATCACCTGGAGTTGCGCGCCGCATCCTTAGAGCTTTCTGTGGCTTTAAGGACTTTTTTTCTCCCGCCATTCTGGCTGAAGTCTCCCAAACACCATCACCGCTCCAGTAAATCCGTTTTTATCCGTGTGCAATACGATACCCTTGAGTATCAACAATATTGGATTTTAGTAGAGGAGAAAAGCAATGAATTTACGCAAACTGGTATCCGTTATTATGCTGATCGCCGTTCTGGCAATGACAGCCGGTTGCTCGGCTTCCGGTTCCGGCAACTCCGCCGCAGCCGGTTCCGATGTGATCAAACTTGGTGTGAACAATGAAATCACCGGTGACAACCCGATCATCGGCTCGTCAGCCCGAAAAGGCATTGACCTGGCCCTCGAAGAGATCAACGGCGCCGGCGGCGTCAAAGTCGGTGACAAAATGTACAAGCTCGCCGTCGAAGAACTCGATAACGAATTCAAACCCGAAGCTGCCGCGGCTGTTGCCCAGAAATTCGCTGACCGCTCTGACATCTACGGCATGATCGGCCCGAACGACTCCGCTGACGTTATGCCTACCATTCCGATCATCGAAAAAGCCAAACTGCCCTCCATTACCCCGTGGGCCACGGCTGTCGCCATCACGCAGGATAACGACTACTTCTTCCGCGCCTGCTTCACCGATGATTTCCAGGGCGCCATCATCGCCAAATTCGCTTTCAATGAAGAACAGGCCAAAACCGCCGCCGTCCTCTATGACATGTCCAACGACTACAACGTCGGTATCGCCACCATCTTCAAGAAAACCTACGAAGAATTGGGCGGTAAAGTGGTTGAATTCCAGACCTACGGCCGTGGTGAGAAAGACTTCAAAGCCCAGTTAACCAAGATCGTTGCTGCCAATCCTGATATTCTGCTTCTGCCCAATTTCACCGCTGAAGTTCCCCTGCAGGCTGAACAGGCCCGCAGCCTCGGTTACAAAGGCAAATTCATCGGCTCCGATACCTGGGGCGACAAAGAGATCATCAAACTCGGCGGCGAATATGTAGAAGGCGCTCTCTGGGTAGGCCACTACGCTGTTGATATCGCTTCTGACAAAGCCAAAGCCTTCATCGATGCCTTCACCAAAAAATACAATGACACCCCGAACGATATCGCGGCCCTTAACTACGACACCGTGTACCTGTTCAAGATGGCCATCGAAAATGCCGGCAAAGTTGACCGCGAAGCCATCCGCAACGGTCTGGCTTCCATCAAAGAATACGAAGGCGTTACCGGTACAGCCAAATTCAACGACTCCGGTGATCCCGTCAAAGAAGCTGTTATCATCAAGATCAAAGACGGAAAATTCACCTACTTCGCCACTGCCAAACCGTAATTTATTTCCTTTACAAGTATGTAAGTAGCGCATGAGAATGGAGGGGCTTGAAGCAAGCCCCCCATTCTTATAAAACCAGAAATGCTTTTTTTTGTTGTAGTATTGCCATTATTTACATTTTTTATTTTTTGTAAGAGTAATAAATGGTAATTTGAGCCTGATGTAAGAAGAGGTCTGATATGGACATGTTTCTCCAACAAGCGTTAAACCTTTTGCAACTGGGAAGCATTTACGCCCTGCTTGCAATCGGGTTTTCCATCGTCTATGGCATTGTCCGGCTGGTCAATTTTGCGCATGGCGATATTTTCATGATAGCTACCTACACGTTTTTCTTCATTTCCACCTGGCTGCTCTCTGTTACTAACTCATTATTTATCGTTCTTTTTATCACTCTGGTTCTGGTGGCTGCGGTTGTTTCTCTGCTGGCCGTTGGAATTGAGCGGGTGGCGTACAAACCACTCCGTTCCGCCCCGAAAGTTTCGGTAGTAGTTACGTCACTGGCTGTTGGTTTGCTCCTTCAGCACCTTGTTCTGCAATTCATTGGCCCGACACCTCACCGGGTTCCTCGCCTGGTCCCGGATATCAAGTATCAGGTAGGCAATGTCAACGTTGAACTGTATCAAATTGTGATCATTGCCGTCGCATTATTTATCATGTTCCTACTGAGCCTGTTCATCATGAAAACAAAGACCGGCATCGCCATGAGAGCCGCCGCTCAGGATGCCACAGCCGCCAGCCTGATGGGCATTTCCAACGATTTCATTATCAGTATCGCGTTTGTGGTTGGCGCCACGGTGGCTTCCATCGGAGCCGGCCTCTACGGCATGGCTTACCCCATTTTTGATCCATATATCGGTTCCATGATCAACTGGTGGTCATTCACCGCGGCGGTTCTTGGCGTAGCTGTCTTCATCGGCTCCGATTGCGGCGGATCTCGGTCGCGTCGTTGTGCGTGTGGGTCGGCGGGTTCCTTCTTGCCGCGGTGATGGTGATTACACCCATCGTGCTCCCCGTTTCCAGTTACCGTGACATTGTAGCATTCGGTATTCTCATCTTGATTTTGCTCATCAAACCCAGCGGTTTGCTGGGCAAGAAAACTCTTCAGAAAGTATAGTGGTGACGATATGGTTTCAAAAAAGATCGTTTACCTTGTGTTACTGGTAATAACCACCGCTCTCCTGTTTGTGATCAACCAATTTCAGATTGTAGGCGCGTATTACCTTCAAATCGCCCAGTATATTGGAATTTACGCCATTATGGTTCTGGGTATCAATCTTGTGAACGGTTACCTGGGTATTTTTTCCCTCGGGCATGCCGGCATCATGGCTGTGGGGGCTTATTCCTCCGCCCTTATCAGTAAATTTCTTTTAACAGACCCTTTATTCTTTCCATTATGCATCTTCCTTGGTGGAATTTGCGCCCTGTTGGCCGGTTTCCTGATCTCCGTTCCTTCTTTCAAAGTCCGCGGTGACTACCTGGCCATTATCACACTCGGTTTTACCCTGATCATGCGCAGTGTTCTGCAGAACATCGAATTTGTTGGCGGCGCGCGCGGTCTGCGCAACATTCCAGCCAACACCAACATCGCCTGGGTTTTCATCTGGCTGGTGGTTGCCGTTGTGATGGTCCGCATGTTCATCCAGTCAAAATACGGCCGGGCAACCCTTGCCCTGCAGCAGGATGAAATTGCCGCGGAGCTCGTCTCAGTGGATACCAAGAAGACCAAGATGGTGGTTTTTGGTTTCTCCGCCTTCCTCATCGGGGTTTCAGGCGGTTTGCTGGCCCACCTGTTGAGCTTTACCAACCCCAACACGTTCGGGTATGTGATGGTTTCCGAAGGATTGATCATGGTTTACCTCGGCGGCATCAGCAGCATAACCGGATCCATCCTGGGCGCCGGGTTGTGGACTCTTCTGGTTGAAGTTCTCCGTCCTCTGGGCGTCTGGCGCTGGATCATCGGCGCGATTCTGTTGATCATCGTTATGATCTACCGCCCGGGCGGCCTGGCAGGCGGAACGGAACTGACATTGGAAAAAGTTACAGCTTTCTTCACCTGGATCAAGAACCGATTTGTCTCCGGAACCAAAGAAACCACCGCGGCTGACAATAATGGTGGAAAGTAGGCGGATGATGAATAACGAGACTATTCTTACGTTCAATAACGTATCCATGCATTTCGGCGGTGTAAAAGCCATCGATGACCTTTCCTTTGAGATCAAACGCAACGAGATTGTCGGCATTATCGGCCCCAACGGAGCTGGAAAAACCACTGTTTTCAACGTTCTTTCAGGCGTTTATATTCCAACCTCAGGTGACATTGTTTTCAATGGCAGCCGTATCAACAACCTGCCCGCCCATACCATTATCAACAGTGGGATAGCGCGTACATTCCAGAACATCCGGCTGTTTGGTAAATTGAGCGTGCTCGATAACGTCCGCACGGCTTTCTTTGGCAAAACGAAATACTCCATTCCTGATATTTTCCTGAATACCCGTGCCAAACAAAATGAAGAAGAACAGATGCGGCAGGAAGCCATGAAACTACTGGAGGCCGTTGGACTGGCCGATAAAGCGGACGTCCCCGCGGCCAGCCTTCCGTACGGCGAACAACGCCGGTTGGAAATCGCCCGCGCGCTGGCTTGCAAGCCCGAGATACTGCTGCTTGATGAACCGGCCGCCGGTATGAACCCCAATGAAATTGACGAACTGAACAGGATGATCGTCAACATTAAAGATAAATTCGGTTTGACCATCCTCCTCGTGGAACACCAGATGAGGCTGATCATGGGCATTTGTGAACGTATTATTGTGATGAACTTCGGCAAGAGTCTGGCCATTGGTACCCCGTCCGAGATCCGCAATCATAAGGAAGTACTCGAAGCCTATCTGGGGAAAGGCCGCAAAAATGAAAAATAATAACCGCGACGAAAAGAAAAATCCGATCCTGGAGGTGGAAAACCTCTTTGTATCATACGGAAAGATCAAAGCACTCCACGGTGTTTCCTTTCAGGTGTACAACGGCGAGATCGTCTCATTGCTGGGGTCGAATGGTGCCGGCAAAACCACAACGTTGAATGCCATATCAGGGATTATTCCCACCCAGGGCGGCAAAATCAACTTCATGGGAGATAGTCTGGTGGGCGTTAAAGCCCATAGGATCGTCAAAAAAGGGATTGTGCATGTTCCGGAAGGCCGTCACATTTTTCCCGAATTGACAGTGGAAGAAAACCTGCGGATCGCCGGTTATCTGTTTTCCCGCGCGGATGAAAAGAAGCTATTGGCTGACCGGATGGAATATGCGTATTCCTTATTCCCGCGCCTTAAAGAGCGTATCCGCCAGATGGGAGGCACTCTATCAGGCGGTGAACAGCAGATGCTGGCCATCAGCCGCGCGCTAATCACCGGTGGTGACGTTCTCCTGCTGGACGAACCTTCCATGGGTATCGCCCCCCGTCTGGTGGAAGAGATTTTTGAAACCATATTGACCATCAGCAAGAACGGCCAGACCATTTTGCTGGTGGAACAGAATGCCATGATGGCGATGGAAATATCAGATTATTGTTATGTGCTGGAAACCGGTTCCATCGCGTTTGAAGGCGTAAGTAAAGCCCTCATGGAAAACGACGCCATAGCCCGGGCTTACCTGGGAGAGTCGTTGTAGCCGGTAATATTTCATTACTTATATCTCCCTCCCCAAAAAATCACCCTGCGGTAACCGCAGGGTGATTTTGATTTTGTTCCATAATATATCGAGTAAATTATTTCGCGATCACCGGTTTCAGCAGTGACCAGGTCGCCCCACCGTTGACAGTAGTCACCAACGCGCTTAAACCTTTCTCGCGCGCTATTGCCCATCCGGTCTTTGGATCAACAAAGGAGAATTGCCCATCCCAGTTGACTGTCTTGATGAATGTCCACCCCTGCCCGGCGGAATTGCTGCGGTACGAGTTGCGTCCCATCACCAGAATATGCGAATCATCAAAATAGATCAATTGACTCGTCTCCGCGTGGGCTTTTGACGGCAGCGGGTATGACTTCCAAGTCTGCCCGCCATCATCACTTTCATAGAAATAGCCGGCATAGATCAAATGCGGATAATCAAAACAACCCATTAATACCCAGATGGAAGGGGATGAAAGCATCACAGGGGAATAGGTTTCGCAATACGGATACCGTTTGAAGAGATCCGGTTTGATCTGCGGAGCCGGTAGTTCGCGTGATACCCATGTCATCCCGCCATCCGAAGTAGTTTCAAGTACCGGGGGCGCGGGCGCGTAGGATCCGGTTGTTTGCAACGTACGTACACCGTCATTACCGAAGAACGCCATACCTGTGTAATCATCACTGTTCGGGCTGTCATACGTCACCCAGGAGAACCCACCATCACTACTGCGGAACAACTGGTGGTTATAGTGAGTCCCCGCGCCAACATATACACCGCGGATCATCACCCACAAATTCCGGGCATCCAGCACAGAAAACTCCACCCACATTCTGTCACCGAAGGCTTTATGTCCCAACGGAGGACCGGGCGTCCAGGTGACGCCGCCATCGGTGGTGTACCAGATACCCTC
>CAYOKC010000044.1:0-10240 GCA_964404415.1 uncultured Leptolinea sp.
GAATAGTTAAAACCAACCCGGATTATCGCTTTGCCGGGTTGTTCAAGGTTGCCTTTGAGATAAAAAAAAATGCTACACTGAATTATCTTTTTTCGGTGGTTGGCGGTTTATTTTGATACAACATCAGTGTTAAGGGTGTTTTATGATGAAAAAGATAAGCTTTGATAAAGCGTTGGAAACAGGGCGGCTTAAGTTACAGGCAATTGACGCTTTGCGCGAAACAATATCACCGGAATATCGCAATGAACTGGACGCGCATTTGCGTGATTTGCGTAAGGTGTTTGATAATCTGGACTCGGAGAAACACCGGTTTCACTTATTTGAGAACAAGCACACCGTAATGCTATTGATCGACCCGCGAACGGCCGACATTGTGGATGCCAACCCGGCTGCTGAAAAATTCTACGGGTATTCACGTCCGGAATTGTTGGCCATGAAAATTACAAATATCAACACGCTATCCGAAGCGGACGTGAAACAAGAAATGCGATCTGCCAGGAGGGAAGAAAGGAATTTTTTCAAATTTCAACACCGCCTGGCGAATGGCGAAATCCATGATGTGGAAGTGTACAGTGACCCGGTAACAATAGATGGCAAGGAGTTTTTATTCTCCATCGTGCATGATGTCACAAACAGGAAGCAGACGGAGTTAACCCTGGACCAGGAACGCCGGCTGCTGCGGACTCTGATCGATAACATCCCCGACCAGATCTTCGCGCGTGATCGGGAATGCCGGTTTATTTTGAACAACCTGGCTGATGCCCGGGTTATGGGTTTTGATGACCCGGCACAATTGCTGGGTAAGACAGATTTTGACTTCTACCCGCCGGAACTCGCCGAGAAATATCAGGCGGATAACAGGCGGGTGATGGAGAATGACGAACCGATAAATATTCAGGCGGAACCCTGCAAAACTGCAGACGGCCGTGAATTCTGGGCGAACACCATTAAAGTGCCGCTGCATGATAACGCTGGAAACGTCATCGGTTTGGTGGGAATCGCGCATGACATTACCTCGAGCAGACAGATGGAACAATCGCTGCGGGAAAGTGAAGAACGCTTCCGCTCTCTGTTTGAAGAAGCCATTGAAGGTATCGTCCAGAGTTTACCTGACGGAAGGATCCTCAGCGCGAACCAATCCTTCCTTCACATGTTTGGTTATGGCTCTATTGAAGAAATGGGTGATGCCATACACCAGGCATCGAATATATACGCGAATCCGGAAGACAGGTCAAAGCTATTCCATATGCTGTCGATCAGCAACCGGATCGAAGGGTATGAAGCGGAATATCTCTGTAAGGATGGAAGCCGGATATGGTGTTCATCAAACATAACGGCCGTGCGTGGAAAAAGCGGTGAATTGATGCGTCTTGATACACGGTTGATGGATATCACCGAACGGAAACTGGCGGAACTTGCCCTGCAGGAAAAGACTGAAGAGTTGGACCGCTTTTTCAACCTGTCTCTCGATTTATTGTGTATAGCGGATACAGGTGGTTTTTTCAGACGGCTCAACAAAGCCTGGGAAGACACACTTGGATATTCGATTGATGAATTATCAGGTAATTCATTCCTGGATCTTGTTCACCACGATGATGTAAAAAGCACCCTGGCAGTGATCGGGGAGTTGTCGAGTCAAAAGCCGGTGATCAACTTTGTCAACCGCTACCGATGTAAAGACGGATCCTATAGATGGATCGAATGGCGTTCGGTGCCTGTGGGAAATCTGATATACGCGGCCGCTCGTGATATATCTGATCACAAAGTTTCGGAGGAAAAACTGTTTGAAGCGCAGCGCATGCTCCAATTGGTGCTGGATACCATCCCGCAGCGGGTTTTCTGGAAGGATTCTGAGCTGAGATTCCTGGGTTGTAACCGGCGGTTGGCCATGGATGCCGGCTTGACCAGCACGGCGGAAATTATCGGCAAAACTGATTTTGACTTAAACTGGAAGGACAACGCGGAAAAATATAGCCGTGACGACCGGTGGGTCATAGATCATAATTCGCCCCGGTTGGATTTTGAAGAGCCCCAACTCAGGCCTGATGGCAGCAAGAGCTGGCTGCGAACCAACAAGGTTCCCCTGCATGACCGTGACGGGAATGTGATCGGCGTTCTGGGAACCTATGAAGACATAACCAAACGCCGGCAGGCGGAAGAACAGGTGCGGTTGACCAATGAAAAACTGACGGCCATGGTCAGCGCGCTGGAAAAACGCAACCGCGAAGCCAACCTGCTGCGTGAAATGGACGACCTTCTGCAAGTGTGTAATTCATCTGAAGAGGCGTATACCGTCACCCGGCAGTATGGAGGCCGATTGTTCCCGTCCACATCGGGCGCGTTGTATCTCTTTGACAATTCGCGCCGGCTGGTGGAAGCGGCGGCGGTTTGGGGTGACAATCTGCAAAGTGACCTGGTCTTCACGCCTGAAGATTGCTGGACACTGCGGCGGGTACAGGTACACCAATCTGATTCGTCCACGGGGCTGCGCTGCAAACATGTTGCCGGCACGTTTACCGGCCAGTATATCGGCTTCCCCATGCTGGCTGCCGGTGAGTTGATGGGTATGTTGCATATCGAAAACCAGGCTGAGAAATGGGAAAACAGTGAGGTGGAAGATATGGCACGCATTCTGGCAGAACACCTGGCACTGTCCCTTTCCAATATCAGTCTGCGCGAGAAACTGCGGGCGCAATCCATTCGCGATCCGTTGACAGGGCTGTTCAACCGCCGGTATATGGAAGAGACATTTGAGCGAGAGATCTTACGGGCAACAAGGGCCCAAACCAGTATAGGTATAATTATGCTGGATATCGACCACTTCAAGAGTTTCAACGATAACTTCGGCCATGAGGCCGGCGATGCTATATTGCAAAAGATGGGTCACCTCCTGCATGGGCAGGTACGCGGCAGTGATATTGCCTGCCGGTTTGGCGGCGAGGAATTTATTTTGATCTTACCCGAGGCGTCGCTCAGTACCGCGCGTGAACGGGCGGAACAGATCCGCATGGCGACCAGGGAATTACGGGTGGATAGTATCAACCAGCCGCCGGGCGCGATCTCGGTTTCACTGGGCGTGGCCATCTACCCGGATCATGGGAAAAAGACGGTTGACCTGCTGCAAAAGGTGGATAAAGCCCTGTACCTCGCCAAGCACAACGGTCGTGACCGCGTGGAAACCGCGGGATAACCCGGTAAAACCTGGGGAAAAAACAGTAAAAATAGCGTCCCTTTTGGCAGACGCGGTCAGTTTAGTATTCCCCTTTGATCACAAAGAACGATCCACGGATCGTGCCCGCCAATTTTGACTTCTGCCGCGCGAACTTGAATTTCCCATCCAGTTCGGCCGGTACTTCCATCCCCTCGGAGAGTTTGAACCCCACAGCCCGCTTTTTCGCGTCATCCAATGTATAGAGTACATTGACGGACAGGCCGTCTTCATAGAAAACGTAGGTCCACTTGATATTCTCAACCTGAAATTGTGACGTTTCCAGCGGCCGGGCGGCGAACTCGATCTTACGTTCTTCACGTAAAATCCGGTTGACGTAATCCAGCACGTCCTTACTCTCCGCGGCAGGAGTCACCGCAAAATCGTGGTTGTATTTATTCTTGAAATAGCGGGCTTCATTGGCGCGCAATCCCGCCAGCGCGGTGGCAACAGGTGACGTCTCCAGCCCGGCCGTGGAAACGATTGTAAAGTCAACTATAGTGGGCATACTCAAATCCTCAAAAATTTTCTACTCAGATAATTTATATCCATATTACACCGAAGGAGAAGATTTATCTCCCGTTGTAGTAAGTTGGTTCGGGTTTGTACAATCCTTATACGCGTCCATGCGGCGGCCGCCATTGTGGTCTATTCTGTATACATCATCTATTGAGGCGGAAACGGTCTATGAAGGAAAAATTTCTAGAACTTTTGCAGGAATTTAAAATAGTATTTTCGGGGAAGAATAAAACCATCGATACCATCATCCCGCCGCTCCTGTTCGCGCTGGTCAATGCCTATGCGGGGCTGCTGCCCGCCACGGTGACGGCACTCGCGTTGGCTGCCATCCTGACGGTGATCCGGGTGGTCCGCGCGGAATCCCTCGGGTATGCCATTTCAGGGTTAGTGTTGACCGGCATTTCCGCCGGATTGGCCTGGTTTTCGCAAAACGCGGTGAGCTTCTTCCTGCCTTCCATTGTGACCGGCGCGGTTCTGCTGCTGGCGGCGCTGATCTCGATCGTGGTCAAGAAACCGCTCGCGGCGCTGAGCAGCCATCTGACGCGCTCCTGGCCGCTTGACTGGTACTGGCTGAACAGCATCCTTCCCGCGTATATCGAGGTGACGTGGATATGGGCCGCCTTTATGGCCGCGCGCCTGGCCATTATGCTTGTTCTGTACCAATCGGGTGACACCACCGCGCTGGGCTGGTTGAATACCCTGCTTGATTGGCCGGTGACGGTTGCGGTGCTGGTGATCAGTTATATTTACGGGTTATGGCGCCTGTCCAAGCTGGGCGGACCGGGCGTGGAGGAATATATTGCCGGCAAGCCCGCCCCGTGGGTCGGTCAGAAGCGCGGATTTTGACGGATTATTTGCTGTGTAACGATGGTTGATAATCTATCCCCTGTAAATTTCGGGGGCGATATAATCCCTTAAACGGCTTCTTCGTTTGAGGCTTTTATCACCGGGATTTTATTGCTGGTTTTCAAACGGTGAGACGCGGCTAACACCAGCTCGGAGGCAATAGCTAACGCCTCGGAAGGCGTTAGGCTGACAGCCACCTTGAAAGAAGGTTGTAAAATATCTTCTTCTGTTGGTGTTGACTTTCTGATCTGTAGAATGGTGGAATTGACATTACTGTACGCATGTACCGTCCCGCCGTTTTCGAGGTTAAAAGCCATAGTTCGCATGTTCTTTGGACTAGTCATTTTTTCCCCTTTTTGGGCTCAGTAATAGATGAGGTTGCGTTCCTGTCCCATGATTTTATGGGATGAGTTCATCCTGCATAATCATAAATCCATTTTCATGCGGATCATATCGCGGCATTCGATGCCGTTATCCATCAACGTCTCGTTGTAATGGATCCGGCAATAATCCAGGTCAACCCCCACAATGCGGAACCCGCATTTCTGGTACAACAGCATCTGTATTGCGCCGGGATTCCCGGTGTAGATCTCCAGCACACGGGCATTTTTCCGGCGGGCCAGGTCAACTGCCCGGGCAATCAATTGACGGCCAATACCTTTGTTCTGGTGCGATTCCAGCACCGAGATATTCATGATCTCCATGGTTCTGGGACGGGTGCGCATCATAAGCAGAGCGCCCACCATGGTATCTGCCTCGTAGGCAGCGAAACCCGCGCTGTACGGCAGGTACTCCTGGATCATTTCCTCCGATGGGTCCGCCAGCATTAACAGGTCCATCGGAATAATTGTCACATCGTCTAATTCTTCTATCCGGATATCCACGTACGCCCTGCCTTTTTTCATGTTGGTTAATTTCAGGGTTAGATTATAACTAATTGAATGTCATATTGAATTATAGTATCAATAATGATACTATTTATTCGTGCCGAACATTGATGACATCCTCGCAGCCATGCAGAATAACCCGAAAGGGGTTCGGTTCAGTGATCTCTGCAAAGTATGTGACCATTTTTTTGGCGAACCCCGGCAGAGCGGCAGCAGTCACCGGATATACAAGACCCCATGGGTTGGCGACCCGCGGATCAACATCCAGAACGATAAAGGTAATGCAAAGGTTTATCAGGTAAAGCAGGTTTTACTGGCGTTGAAGCGATTGGAGGAGAAAGATGGAAAACAGAAGTGACTATTATACATACCGGGTGTCATGGTCCGTGGATGATAATGAGTATGTTGGTTCCTGTGTGGAATTCCCCAGTCTTAGCTGGTTGGCAAAGGAGCCGGAAGCAGCCTTACACGGTATCCGTGAAGTAGTGAACGGAGTTGTTACCGATATGCAATCTACCGGTGAAACGGTTCCCGAACCACTGGCCACAAAGAAATATAGCGGCCGGTTCATGGTGCGTATCCCCCCCGAATTGCACCGGGAGTTGGCCATGGAAGCGCAGGAAGCCGGTATCAGCCTCAACCGGTTGACCAGTGACCTGCTGAGCCGGGGACGATAACCGCCGGCAAATCATCGCACACCTGAACCTCGTGCCGGGCCTATAATTATCATGACTAGAGGGACATTCAAGGAGACTCCATTCTCAAACCCGAACTCATAACGTTGACGCCCAAAACACTGGCCGGCATGCACGTGACAATGTCACTGGCGGACAACAACCGCACCGGTGAATTGTGGCAGCGGTTTATGCCGCGGCGCAAAGAGATAGCCAACCCCGTGTCAACGGACCTGTATTCGCTGGCGGCCTGTCCCTGGCCGGTTGACTTCACTGACCCGCGCCGGGAATTTGAAAAATGGGCGGCGGTTGAGGTGACGGATCCCGTCACCCTCCCGGACGGCATGGAAGCGTTGACCCTGCCCGGCGGGCTGTACGCGGTGTTCCATTACAAGGGTTCCAGCGCGGATATCGGGATTTATCAATATATATTCGGCACCTGGCTGCCCGCGTCACCCTACCGGCTGGATGACCGTCCGCATTTTGAGGTGCTGGGGAGTAAGTATAAGAACAATGATCCGGAGTCAGAGGAGGATATCTGGGTGCCGGTGGTGGCGACAACCCAAACGGTTTGACGATGTAGGCGGGGCTATAATGGATATGTTAGTGGGATTTTGATGTTATGGATGGGCTTGAAGGCGAGCACATGCTTCCAAGTGCCAATGGTTGCAGGGGAGTGACTATGAAAAAATGTCCATATTGCGCTGAGGAAATTCAAAACGACGCTATCATTTGTCGTTTTTGCCAAAAAAAGTTGAAAAAGTCAAACAATCGGAACATTATTTTAGTAATTATCTTTCTTATTTCAGGATTGTTTGTCTTCAGTTATAAAATAAATGATGTTTCATCTCTATTTAGCTTTGACATAGCTACCAAATTCAAGACACCATCCCCAAGTGAGATTTTTATCAATTACACAAAGACTAATTATCCGCCGAAGGTTCCAACTGAATCTCATCAAATTTCTTATTACAAAACCATTCTTGCTGATCCAGATTATTTAACGAAAAATGCGGTAAATCCTTTCCTGCCAACAAAAACGGTGGAAACAGAATCCCCAAATATTCTATTTGATTCTTGGAGAATCCCAATTTTGGAAAAAGGGGAAGGCTTATTGCTGGATACGAACGCTGATAACACCTGGGTTGAGTATATGGATAAAGGTGTACGGTTTTGGGCAATAGAAAAACCATATAGGTGGGAAATATATAACATACCATTGGGTACTAAATTTACTGAAGTATCTACTTATTATAAAAATGACCTTATGAAGCGAGGCTATCAATTGGGACAGGATTATTTCGTCGATGATAGCGGCTTTGGCGCTTTGTCATTTGTAAAAGGGGAGAAACGTGTGTATGTTGAATTCTGGGTTAATAATGACTATGATCGTGCTCAGGTGAACGTGATATACAAGAACGTTGATATTGAATAGATTGAAAAAGTCTGACGTCTATTTGGCTGATAAGGTTATCAAAATTAAAATCCGTAAGTGCAAATTTCTGGTAAGCCCCGGGGCGCCTTCATCCAACCGGTTTGACGAAGTAGCCGGGGCTATAATAGTTTTGTCAGTGGGAAATTGATTTCAGAGCTGTGTTCTTATGCATGCACATCTGAGTTATCAAATGTTGTACTAGGGAGGATAAGTTGAAAAAAGAAATTTTGATCCCAGTTGTGATTTTCATCATATTTGTATTGGTAATTAACATACCAATGCCTGAAACAGCTACCATTCCAACAGAAGATGTCAGAACCTCGATTGCTAAGACAGAATGGTCTTTTACATCTACACCAGTTCCTACCTCAAAGAATACTCCAATGGAAGAGATTGACTGGTCTCAATATGTAGATGAACCTAGTGACAATGGGGCATATGATGTGTTAGGAGAAAATGTTAATAATGAGACATTGGCCAAAATTTCGCATGATTTTGGTAGCGATTTTTTTGACCTTCCAAGAGCATACCAGTTAGGAACAATTGCAGCTGCAACAGAACAAGCATCAAGAAAAACCAATACGCCTACTCCACCATCTCTATTAACTCGAATCAATCCGTATTCAGGCTATTCTTACTTAGTTCAGGATAGTGATAATAACGCTGAATATACAAAACAAATGGTCGATGTCGCAAAATGGGCTAAAGTTGATCCTCCCTACCTATGGGATTTTTATAATGTTGTTGGCGGAACATACAAGCAAATTAGTTTTTACTATGAAGATAATTTAAAATCATCCGGGTATGGAATTATATTTAACAATTATTTAAAAGAAGATTCTACAGGAGCTACTACATTCCAAAATAAGAACAAGAAAATTTATCTAATAGTAAAGGACGCTATTGGAGAAAAACCAGCAGTAATAGCTGTGATTTACAAGAATATTGAGATCGGGATTGGAAAATGATATGGATACGCAAATTGATATTTCCAAAGGCGATCTACTTATCTCTCATAGAGGTCAATATCACTATTTGGTTGAGTATGTAAACGGAAATAAAATCGGATTGTTCTGGTTGCACCGGAAAGCCGGTGAGCCTTCACGATTGTATACTTACCGCAGAGAAGTCAATTTTGACAGGGCACCATCAGATTATGATGTTATCCCGTCAGAACGTGTAAATTGGGCGGATTATTCCAATTCGTAATTTATGATGAAAAATTTTTAAATAGGACTACCCAACCCAACCGATCAGACGAAGCAGGCGGGGCTATAATGGTATGGTCAGTGGGAATTTGATATTTTCATAATCGTGCTTTGAATGAACGGGGGTTTGAAAATGAAAAAATACATTTTTGGTGCGATCGCATTTTTAATGATGTTAGCCGTGATTGTTTTTTCGGCAATTACTCCGATGTCTACACTTAATCAATGGAAATATTCACAAACACCTGTATATACAGTAACCCCATTGGCTACCCCAACACCGACATTAGAGCCGTGGCGTATTGAGCCATTGCCTGGGTACACGGCGATATGCTACGACACAGACGATAGCAAGGTGTGTGAATCGTCCGCGCTGGGTATGATACAGCTTGCTATCGAACTAAAGTTGGAACCGCCGTTCAAATGGGAAAGATTTCTAACTGAGAAGAAATTCAAGGATGCCGCGTTTTACTACACGCCGATCCTGCGTAAGAAGGGATACGGCCTGACGTATAACAATCAGGATAAGAGTGGTATGGGCTGGCTAATATTCAAGGATGATAAGGGCAATACCATCTATGTGTTATTGATGGACGGCGACGATACACACCTTTCCGACGGAAACGTGTTTTACGACCTTAACAAATCCAAAACCGAAAATTAGACCCACAGCTTATTTAGGGGGTAGAAATGCAACACGCCTTATACGGGAGACGCGAACGGGGAAAACAGGCAATTATAGGTTTCCGGTTCACGCAACGTAATGGTTAGAGCAGCAGCCTTCTAAGCTGTTGGTTTTTTCAGGTTGATGATGAGGCTTGCTAATCGTATAGAGGTATAAATTCATTCTTAATAGTCCAAATCAAAAAGGTGTAAAAATAGAATTTCTTTATTATTGAATTAGTGGTGTGACCTCACTGAGAATTTTCTCGCCCGAAATTTGCCATGTAATTTCCAACTCATAACGTGACTGAACCCGCAGCCAGAATTCCGCGTCGGTCCTCAATGCTTTTCCTAGAAGAATAGCCGTTCCCGCAGTGATGCGGCGTTTGCCTTTCATGATCCCGCTGATCTGTCCCGGTGACATGTGTATCGCCTGTGCCAACCGGTTTTGACTTATTCCAAGTGGTTCAAGAAATTCGGTCTTTAAAATTTCGCCGGGGTGAATGGGAGGCAGTTTATTAATATCCCTTTTGATTATTTCTTTACCCCTTCTTCCGTTCCCGTGACCAGTCCCACACGGCGCCGCCCACCAGCACCACCAGAGATAGAATGATGATCAGCACCAGCATGGTGTTGAAGGGCAGGCGGGTGAGCAGGTTGTAATACCGGCTCATGTACCACGAGATGAAGAACAGCAGGAAGATGCCTTCCACGCCCAGAATGCGCCACAGCCAGCCGTCATGCTCGCGGCGGGCGTAGTCCCAGCCCCAGGCAACGATCAGCGCCAGCCAGGGGATGAA
>CAYOKC010000044.1:10340-25845 GCA_964404415.1 uncultured Leptolinea sp.
GCTTTCTGGATGCGGCCGCTGTTGTATTCGGTCATGCGGGTGTCAAACACGGATGTGCTGGCCACCCATTTCCAGCCGTACACGGCGAACACCAGCGCCGCGCCCAGCAGCACTACCCAGGTGACCTTCTGCCACTTGCCGGGCAGGCTGTCGGCATAGTGTTCCAGCCAGAACCACACGGCCAATACGCCGGCCACCGGCAGGGCCACGCGGCTGGAGAACCAGGCCATCACCAGCAGGCTGGCGAGCAGCGCGGTGACCGTCACCTTGCGAGGGGCGGATTTCCACTGCGTCACCGCCCAGAAGGCGACGGCCGTCAACCCGAACAGGAAGGGTTCGCGCATCTGCGACGCGCTGAGCACAATCGCCTGCGGGTATAGGGCGAAGATCCACGCGGCGATCTTTGCCGCGTTCTCGCCGAAACGCTTGCGCAGGGCGAGGTAGATGAACGCCGCGCCGAACGCGCCGGCGAACACAGAAAACAGCACGATCAGCAGCGGGCGGTGGGCGTCAGGGCTGAACATGGTATAGGCGGCGGCGCTGAAAGCCAGCAGTCCGCCGTACTGGTCTGTCACAAATTCGGCGCCGGTGGCGGCTTCCACCACCTGGTGCGATTGCGAGAGTTCCCACGCCTGGCGGTCGCGCTGGGCGGCGTCATAGAATACGTACCCGGCGTTCTGTGACGGTTCGTCATAGCCGAAAGCCGGCAGCAGGGTGTACAGAGCCAAGCCCGTCAACAGGCGGGCGAGGTAGGCAACGGCCAGCAGCACCGCCATCCAGCGGGCTTTGCCGGACCACTGCCAGAGGATCAACAGCAGGAATACCGAAACGGCCGTCACCAGCGCGGAACCCCAGAAGGCGTTGAAGAACGGACCGGGGGAAACCAGCGCCGCGGCGGCGCCTGTCACTATACCGGAAATGAGCGCGATAAGGGCAAGTTTGAGGGTGTCATTTCTTTTCATCAGGTGTCTTTACCAATCCTTCCAGTGCCAGGCGGGCGCGGTTCTCCCAGGAATACTGTTCGGCATCCTGTTTGGCGTTCCGGGCAAGGTAAACCGCCCGGGCATGGTCCGCCTGTAATTCATCGATCGCGATCGCCCACGCGTCCACATTGACGGGCGGGCAGAAGATGGCGTTGCCAACATTCAATACTTCATGCAGCACGGGCAGTTCGCTGGTCATGATGACGCGTCCCGTGGCGAGATAGTCAAACATTTTCATCGGGCTGCAGATCTCGGCGGAGTTGCCGCCGCTGCTGCCCTCAATGGCCTGTTCATACGGCATGAGCAGCACGTCGCCGGCTGCCTGGTAAAGCGGAACCTGCATCTTGGGGATGAAGCCGGTGAGGGTCACATTTGTGATGCCGGCTTCGTCAATGCGCTGCTGCCATTGGGCCACGTCTTCGGGCTTGCCGCCCACCCACACAAATGAGACGCCCGGCAGGTCACCTGCCAGTTCGAACAGCAGGTTCATGCCGCGGCCGCGGTAGAAATGGCCAGTGTATACGGCGGTGAATTTTTGCGGCAGGTTCAGCAGGGAGCGGGCAATGGGCGCGTCGGGCAGGTCGCGGTAGCGCTCAATGTCAACGCCGTTGGGGGCAACGCGCAGTATTTCAGGGTTGATCTGTTCCCTGAGCTGTTTCTCGAGCCGTTTTTGCAGCGCGCGGGTGATCACCAGCAGGCGGCGGGGGCGGCGTGACCCGAGGAACCAGCGGAAGAACAGCGGCCCGGCTTTGCCGGTCAACCGGTCGTGCATTTCGAGCACAGCCGGGATCTTGTACACACCGGCCAGCCAGGCGGTTTGCGGCAGCCAGGTGTAGATCACATCCGCCTTCCATTTGCGGGCGTCGGCCAGGCTGTTCCAGATGAAGTCATATTTCTTGTAACGCGGGTTGGTGGGACAAGGGGCGAAGTCAAACCGGTGGACCAGTTCGTAGTGGTCGGCCAGGTCCCGCCAGTAAACCGTTTCTTCGCCGGGGAAATACACCCGCACGGAATGCCCCAGCCCTGCCAGGGCGTGGCTGGCCTTCACAGCCTGAATACTGTTGGCCGTGCTCGAAGGGATGCGCGAGGGGGTGATGCAGGCGATCTTCATGGTCTATTGTTCCTATCCAACCGCTTCCGGGTGGGCGGTTTCCACCTGTTTGAGGGAGCGAAAACCCTGCCAGATGATCAGCCCGACGGTGACCACGAAATAACCGGTCAACAGCCAGGCTTCCATGAGGTATCCGGCGTACGGCAGGAAGATGAAGGCCAGTGCTACTTTGAGAATCATACCCCAGAAACTCACCTCAAGGGGCACTTCCGCCTTGCCCAGCGCCAGCAGCAGGGGGCGGTTCCAGAACAGGATATTGGCGGCGCCAAAACCCACCAGCAAAACCATCAGCACCGGCAGGGAGGGCAGGAATTCGGGACGGTAGATATGGAATGTCTTCCCCAGGATGGTCCAATCGGAGAAGAGCACCTGTTTGCCGAAGAGGGCCAGACCGATGGCCACGGCGCCCGTCCAGGCGGTGGCGATGACCGTCACCCGCAGGAGCAGCTTTTTAAGCGCGTCCCAGCGGAATTTGGCCACACATTTTGTGATCTCGGGATAGGTGGTGCTGATGAACGGGGTGATGGGCATCACCGCGAGGTTGATGATGGCCAGCGCGGTTTTGAAATACCCGGCTTCCAGTGGCGAGAAGAAGTACCCCACCCAGAGCACTTCACTGTCACGCGCCACCATGTTGATGGTGGTGCTGAAGTTGGTGCTGAGTGAGAATTTGATGAATTCGGATTTGGGCGGCAGAAGGGACATGGGCGCGCGCCACCAGTCAGCCCCCAGCATGCGGGGCAGCCAGTACAGCGCGAGGATGATCGGCGCCAGCCCGAGGATCAGCTTGCCGGCCAGGTAAGCCATAAGTACGGTCATCACGCCGGTCTTTGAGACGAACGCGTAGACGATGATCAGCGCGGTGGCCACGCTCTGCGCCAGGTTGACCGACGCCTGGCTGCGGTAATGCCCGCCCACCTGCAGCACGCCGGTCGCCGTCTCGGTGGTGATGTTGCCGAGGATCGACAGGCCGTAAAGCAGGAACAGCGGCGCGGTGGTGGGGTCATCCGCCAGGTGTTCGGCGGCCAGCGGTGCCAGCGCGGCGAGGATGCCGTATGCCGCCAGCGAGGTGACGCCTTCCACGATCGCCGATGCTTTGACCACGGCGGCGGCCGCCTGTTTTTCGTCCTTCGCGAGGTGGTCGCTCATGTACTTGACGACCACGTCACCCATGCGGAACGAGAGCAGCCGGTTGACGTTGGACACAGTGCTGATGACAATGCCCAGCACACCAAACACCCTCACCCCGAGTAGATTGGCGGTGAGGATGCTGAGTATGGCGCTGATCACATTGCTGGCGAAGAGGTACCCCGAGTTTTTGACCACCCGGCCTAAAACACGGTCCTGACGCCAGCGCTGCGCGATATTGGTCATGGGGTAAG
Organism: uncultured Leptolinea sp.; assembly: GCA_964404415.1. GTDB lineage: Bacteria > Chloroflexota > Anaerolineae > Anaerolineales > Anaerolineaceae > Leptolinea. Next base: position 13,817 of record CAYOKC010000044.1, read on the forward strand.
GATCTGGCTCACCCAGCTGCGTTCCGCCAGGTACCAGTTGACCAGATTGGGGATGCCTTCTTCAAGTGATACTTTTGGTGACCAGCCCAGCATGGACATGGCTTTCTCCACGTTGGCGCTGTTCTCCATCACGTCGGCGGGATGGCGGTCCTGGTAGACCACGTTGGCCTTCTTGCCAACCAGTTTTTCCACTTTGGCGATCAGGTCGTTGATGGTGATCACCTGGTGGCCGCCGAGATTGATGAGCTCATAGCCCACCGGCTTCAGGCCGAGGATGGTGCCGCGGGCGATATCGTCCACATAGGTGAAGCCGCGGGACTGGGTCCCGTCACCGTTGACGCGCACTTCGCGCCCTTCGGAGATCCACTGGGCGAAACGGAACATGACCATATCCGGGCGGGCGGCGGGGCCGTAGACCGTGAAATAGCGGAAGACGGTCACATCGAGGTTGTGCAGGTAATGGTAGCTGTGGCACAACGCCTCGGCGCCCTTCTTGGTGGCGGAATACGGCTGTAACGGATGGTCCGATGAGGCCGTTTCCGGGGTGGGAATGGGCGGATTGTTGCCGTAGATGCTGGAGGTGGACGCGAGGATGAATTTCTTTGTGCCGGAGCGGATGGCCGTCTCGAGCATATTCAGCGTGCCGGTGACGTTGGTGTCAACATACACCCAGGGGTTTTCCACCGACTGGCGTACGCCGGCGCGCGCGGCCAGGTTGATCACGGCATCGAACGGGCCTTTGTCGATCAATTTGAAGGCCGCGTCCTTATCCGCGATGTCCATTTTGACAAAATCAAAGTTTCCCTGCTTCACAAGCCGGGCAAGGCGGTAATCTTTCATACGCGGATCGTAGGCGTCGTTCATGTTGTCAACGCCCACTACGCTGTGCCCGTCATCCATCAACAACTGGCTGACGCGCGACGCGATGAATCCGGCTGCCCCCGTTACGAGATAGCGTCCCATTACAGCCTCACAACTTTCGGGTTGTCGCGGCCCGCGTCACCGAGGGCGTTGCGGGTATCGAGGATCAATTTCGCGTCGGCCAGGATGGCTTTGTAATCATAGGTCGAGTGGTTGGTGACGATCACCACGCAGTCAGCTTCACGCACGGCTTTTTGCAGGTCGGCCACGGATTTCAGGCTCCAGCCGTCATGCGCGATGGTGGTGATGCGCGGGTCGTGGTAGCTGACCTTCGCGCCTTTCTGCTGCAACAGGTGGATCACATCAAGGGCCGGGGATTCGCGCAGGTCGTCAATATCGGGTTTGTAGGCGGCGCCCAGCACCAGAACATTGCTGCCGTTGATGGCTTTCTTATGGTCGTTCAGGGCGTCCTGCGTTTTGCTGACCACGAAGCGCGGCATGCCGGTGTTGATCTCGGAAGCCAGTTCTATGAAGCGCGCGGTGTAGTTGAGGGCTTTCAGTTTCCAGGAAAGGTACAGCGGGTCGATCGGAATGCAGTGACCGCCCAGTCCGGGGCCGGGCTGGAATTTCATAAAGCCGAACGGTTTGGTGGCGGCGGCGTCGATCACTTCCCAGACGTCAATGCCCAGGCGGTCGCAGATCAGCGCCAGTTCGTTCACCATACCGATGTTGATCATGCGGAAGGTGTTTTCCAGCAGCTTGGCCATTTCGGCCACTTCGGCCGAAGACACGGGGACGACCTTCTGCAGCGCGCCGGCATACCAGGCGGAAGCTACGGCGCTGCAATCGGGGGTGATGCCGCCCATCACCTTGGGCGTGTTGATGGTGGTGAAGTCGGTGCGGCCGGGGTCAACGCGTTCGGGGGAGAAAGCCAGGAACACATCCTTGCCCACTTCCAATCCGGCTTCCTGGTTGAGGCGGGGCAGGATCAGTTCGCGGGTGGTGCCGGGGTATGTGGTGGATTCAAGCACGACCACCATGCCGGCATGCACGTATTTGGCGAGTTCGTCGGTGGCGCTGACAATAAAGGAAAGGTCCGGGTCGCCGGTCTTGCGCAGCGGGGTGGGTACACAGATGCTTACGGCGTCCAGTTCTTTGATGGCCGAGAAGTCACTGGTGGGAATAAGCTTCCCGGATTTGATCAGCTTGGCCACAGTTTCGGAGGAAACATCCAGAACGTAACTCTCCCCCTTGAGAAGCGAGTCCACTTTGCTTTGCATGGGCTCGATCCCGGTGACGGTGAAGCCGGCTTCGGCGAATACCACAGCCAGCGGCAGGCCGACATACCCCAGTCCCAGGATACCGATCTTGGCGGTCTTCGACTCAAATCGTTCTATCAGTTGTTTTTTGTAGTCCATTTTGCGTCCTATCAGAAAAAACTTAATTGTGTCGCGGATTCGGCCGGGTCATCCGGTTCAGCCGGTTTCGGCTGTGCCGGGCGGGCGGCAACGTTTTGTTTGATGCAATCAGCCAGGTGAGTGAAATCACGCTCGACCGTTGATTTTAACGCAGGTTGGTGTAAAGCGGCAGCCGGATGGTACATGGGAACCACAAGGCGGTCATTCACTTTCTTGATCTGGCCATGTACCGCGCCGATGCGCGCCATCGGGAAGAACACCGCCATCGAAAAGCGCCCCAGGGTGATAATGATCTTCGGGTTGATGGCGGCGATCTGGTTTTCCAGATAGTCACGGCAGGAGGCGAGTTCTTCGGGCATCGGGTCGCGGTTATCGGGCGGGCGGCATTTGACCACGTTGGTGATGAAAACGTCGTCACGGTTCAGGCCGGCTTTGGCCAACAGTTCATTCAGGAAATTGCCGGCGGAACCAACAAAGGGTCTGCCCTGCTCGTTTTCGTAGAAACCGGGGCCTTCGCCGATCAACATCACCTGGGCGTCCGAGGGTCCTTCTCCCGGCACCGCGAATTTCCGCGTAGCGTAAAGGGTGCATTGCTGGCAGGCGGCGATCTTGTGGGCGAGTTGGGCCAGGGTATCGTCAGGAGTCAAGAGAACCTCCGGAAGAAACGTCAGCTCTGGGGGTGGTACAAAGGGATTCAACGAAAGCCAGATGACTTTTGGTCATGTTGTCCAGATTCATAAGAATGGCGTCTTCGTGGTTGTCGGAATAGTAATTCTTGCGTACCCCCACCCGAACGAACCCGAATTTCTCATACAATTTTATCGCAGATTCATTCCCCGCGCGGACTTCCAGGAACGCGTGTGTGGCGCCTTCCTGGCAGGTATCCTTCAGGGCGTGCAGCAGCAGACGCCAGCCCACACCGTTCCGCCGGTATTCCGGGTGGACGGCAAAGGTGGCCACATGGGCTTCATCTTCGATCAGGTAGATCACGATCATACCGAGGATCTTCTTACGGTCTTTGTCATCATTGGTTGTCGCCACAAAGCATCGTGACACACGGCTTTTGGTCAACTCGTAGACATACGAATTGAAAGGCCAGGGCAGGGTGAAGGAATCCAGCTCGATCCGGTAGACCTGCGGAAGATCATCCAGTGTCATCGAGCGCACAAGGAAGATATCCGGCACCGGGTTCACGACGGAATGACCTCGTTCATGTGCAGGTAAATGGGCGCCAGGGTGACCGGGTCATCGGCCAGGCCGGCAGCCAATTTCTTCCAGCCCAGTTCAGCCAGCATCGCCGGCCGGCGTGAACCCTGAACCGCGGATCCCACCTGGCTGTTCTTCCATTTGCGTGAGAGGGTCTGGCGTTCTTCCGCCGTCATCTCGCCGATAATAATGGAAGGCGCGTGGATCTCATCCGAAAGCTCCTGGGCGGTCTGCACCTTCATGTCACCGGTGAACTGCCAGCCTTTATCGCCGTAGGTGTACCAGCAAACAGCCAGCCGGGTGCGGCCCGCCGGTAAAACGGCAGCCAGTGGCAGGTCAGAGGGCGGCATGGCGGCTGCCAGCGGATCCAGTGACGGTATGCCGGCCACGGGGATCTTCAACGCCAGTGCTATTCCTTTAATGAAGGCCAGCCCCACGCGCAGACTGGTAAAGCTGCCGGGGCCGGTGGCCACGGCGAGTCCGGTCAGGTTGGCTGCCGTCAGTCCATTCTGCCTGAGCATGCGGTCAACGGCCGGGGCGAGTTCAACGGTGTGACGGGCGCGGCTAATCCAGATGCTTTCAGCCAGTACCCGGTTTTCATCATATAGAGCGATACCCAGCGTCTGGGTAGAGGTATCCACAGCCAGCAGCATATCAGGCACCCACCACTTTCTTCTTGAATTCATCCATGAGAGCCTGGCTGCGCGGGCCGGTTGCGGTGAACCATAAACCGCGTTGTTCGTCCGCCATCCAGCTCATATTGATCCACAGGGCGTTTTCGGGCAGGGCGTTTTTGATGCGTTCCGCCCATTCCACCAACAGCGCGCCCTGTTCCAGCATGCGGTCCAGGTCAAGGTCAAACGCCTCCATGGAATTCTCGAGGCGGTAGGCATCCATGTGGAATAGTGTTTCACCGTTTTTGCGGTGGTACTCATTGACGATCACAAAGGTAGGGCTTGAAACGGTATCCACCGATTCCCAACCGTGGGCGATGCCCTGCACGAATGTCGTCTTGCCGGCGCCGAGGTCGCCGCTCAGGCAGATCAGGTCACCCGGGGTAAGCAGGGAACCGATGCGGCTGCCAAGGCGGCGCGTCTGCTCGGGGCTGCGGCTGAAAAATTCAAAGTTATGCGAATCCATGATCGGCATACGAACCGTCCTATTTTGCGCGGGTGATCCCCACCCGCTCGGCGAGCGCCGCGGCAATATCACGCGCGGCCTGTGGACGGGCAATGCGGCGGCAGTTGGCAGCCGCCTGCCAGCGCAGTTCGGGCGCCGCCAGCCATGATTGCAGCGTGGACACCACATGTTCCGGCTCGGGCGCCCATACTCCGGCGCCTTCGTTGACCACGAAGTCTACATTGCCGTCTTCCTGCCCGGGCATCTTGCTGTACAGAATGATGGGCAGCCCGCTGATGCAGGCTTCGCTGATCGTTCCCGGACCGGCTTTGGTCACCAGAACGTTGGAGGCCTGCATGAATTCAGGCATGGTCCGCACAAAACCGTACACCGATACGGGGACATTCCACAGGTGGCTTTCCAGGCGGTTCTTTAGCTCCCGGTTGCGGCCGGCGATGATCACCATGGCAACATCCAGGTTGGCGTCATTAATGGCATGAGCGGTTTTCTCCAACGGGCCCATGCCTTCTCCGCCGCCCACCATCAGGATGACCGGTATATCCAAAGGCCAGCCCATTTTCTTGCGGATATCATTGGCCGCTTCCTGTTCGTGGCAGAATTTATCCGCCACAGGCAGTCCGATCACCTGGATCTTTTCCGGTGAAATACCAAATTCGATCCCGTTCTTACGCGCGTCTTCGGTGGGCACAATGATCAGATCGGCGCGGTTGTCAAACCAGAAGGCGTGTGTGGAGACCATGTCGGTCACCACCGTAATGAACGGGATGCGCCGGTCTCGGAATGTGCGCAGTACCGGCGTGTTCATCAGGGGATGTACGCTGACCATCAGGTCACATGGATGCTCTTCCATCAACCGGTAGATCGACCGGCGGATGTACGGCCAGGCGATATTATTGATGTTGCGGGAGCGGCGCGGCGAGTTCGTTTGCCGATAGTAAAAGCCCCAGGCGGCGGGCATGCGGGAAAGAGGAGGGTAGATCTCCGGTGCTTTATTCAATGGAGGAGGGGCATATTCCCGGAAAAGATCGACCATTTCGTACGTTGTCTGCCCCGGGAATTGCAGCTCAAGCGCTTCGATAATAGCTTCGGTTGCGCTGCGGTGACCGCCCCCGGTATCTGAAAACAGAAAGACAATATGAGGTTGATCAGGTTGTCGAATTTGCATTGGATTCTTTCGGTAACAGTTTCTTCAGACGCCGGGCTAATTCACGGCGGGGAAGAATGATCTTATGTTTGCAGGTACAGCATTCCAGCCCGATATCAGCACCGAGCCGGATGATCTTCCATTCAAAACTTCCGCAGGGGTGCTGTTTTCGCAGCCGGACAACATCTTCCAGATTTAATTCAGGTAGCACGCGGAAAATTATACTCTACCCTGCATGTTATAATTTTTCAACCGCATATGTTAAATTTAGACCCCCTTACCCTTATCTCGCGCGCGATCATTCTGGTGATCGCCTTCACCATCCATGAATTTTCTCATGCCTTCGTAGCCAACGCGTATGGTGACGATACCCCCCGCCTGAACGGCCGCCTCACATTGAATCCTCTCGTCCACCTTGATGTAATGGGTTCGCTGATGCTATTGATCGCCGGCTTCGGCTGGGCCAAACCGGTACCCGTCAACCCGTACGCGCTGAAACAACGATCCCGGTCCGCCATGAAGTGGGTGTCTGTGGCAGGCCCGCTCTCAAATCTAATGATGGCGTTTCTGGCGGCTCTTCCATTAAAAATCGGACTGGTGGATCTCTTCGGCTTGCAGGCGAATGGCCTTCGTATGCTAGGGATTTTCTGGGTGGAATTCATCTGGATCAATATCGCCCTGATGGTCTTTAATCTGATCCCGGTGGCGCCGCTGGATGGCGAGAAAGTGCTTGATTTTTTCCTGCCGCCATCCGCGCAGGCAGCCTATGAGCGCATACGCCCGTATAGCCCGGCCATCCTTCTTATCCTCATCTTCGCGCTTCCCTACATTGGAATTGATATTATCAGCTGGATCATGTCACCGGCTGTCAATGGATTGTTCACTCTGTTCACAGGATTGGGCTAATGAAAACTGCCATTGCAATTGTCGGTCTTGACCGGGTTGGCCGCTCACTGGGGTTGGCATTGAAGCAAACAAAAGAACCGGTGGAGATCACCGGCTTTGACCTTGAACCCGCATGGGTGGAGGAAGCGCGGAAATCCGGCGCGATCGATAAAGCCGATGGGAACCTGCACTCAGCCATAGAAAATGCTGACGTGGTGGTCATAAACCTGCCTGCCGGCGTGACCGTTGACTGGTTGGACGAATGCGTCCGCAGCCTGAAGGAAGGCGCGCTGCTCGTTAACACAGCGCCTGTCCACCGCGCGGTTTGCGATTGGGCAAAGAGTGGATTTCCGGAAAAGCGTGGATTGGTAAACGCCTCTCCCTCCATCAGCGGAAGTTCCTTTGAAACAACCGATTGCAGCGCCGGCCTATTCAAAGGTGGTGTAGTTGTTATCTCGTCGCCACCGGGTACCGATGAAAGTGACATCCTGCAGGTGGAAGAGTTCGCCGCTTTGATGGGCGCGTCAGTAATGTTTGCTGATCCCTTGGAAGCCGACGGCCTGCTTACCCAGGTTGACCTGCTTCCCCGTGTCCTTCAATTGGTCTACCTGCGCGGCGCGCTGGCACGCCCGGGATGGACAGAAGCGCAGAAATTGACCGGTCTTTCATTCTGGAAGGTGTATCAATCCACTGGCGACTTTCCCACCGGTAAAATGGCGGCGGGAGAATTACTCGCCCATAAAGATAACCTGATCCAGCAGCTTGACCTGGTGAAGAACACGATCGAAGATTTTCAGGACGAACTTCGCGCCGGTGACGGCGAAAAGATTGAGAAGAGCCACGATACATTTCTCGAGACAATGCAGAAATGGTCCCACCGGCGGACGAGCGGCGACTGGTCGTCAGACCAGATGCGGGATGTGAAAGAAAAAGTCAGCCTGTGGAAGAAATTATTCGGGATGAACCTGCCTAAAAGGAAAGCTTGATCCGGCCGCATGGCGTACTTTTGCTATATTGTGGAATGCGCGGATGGTACGTATTACACCGGTTGGAGTACTGACCCCGCGCGGCGAGAAAAGACCCATAATGCCGGCCGCGGAGCGCGGTATACCAGCATGCGCCGGCCGGTCAAATTGATCTATATTGAAGAAGTGGAAAGTGTTTCAGCGGCCCTCAAACGCGAACGGGCGCTGAAGGCCATGGACCACCCGCGCAAGAAAAAGCTGGCTGACCGCTACGCCGAAACGAAGTCTATTTCTGATACCAAGGATGATTTGGTAGATATCTAAGTCTGTCTGTTTAAATTATTTTGTTTGGAATTGTGATTTAAAGGGAAAGCGAGATGCTTCCCTCCGGTCAGCATGACAGGAACTCTTGTCATCCTGAGCGGTAGCGAAGGATCTCGCCTCTTTAAATGTCAACTTGTTGTGGGAATTAGTCAGTAAAAACCGGCAGATGGCCGAGAGAGACAATCTGATTCCATTTGGCGCGCTCACCTTCGGTGAGAATGGCGGCTTCGGCAGCGACCTTCGCGTTGGCTTTGTCCATCAGCAGGCGCATACCCTGCAGCGTGGACCCGGTGCTGATCACATCGTCAACCAGAACCACGGATTTGCCTTCCAGCAGGTGCAGGTCTTTTTCATCCATATAAAGGGTCTGCGGTTGACCAGTGGTAATGGACAGGGTTTCAGCGGAGAGCGCTTTGCCCATGTAGGGTTTGTAGCTCTTGCGCAAGACAACATACGTTTTGCCTGTTTCGATGGACAGGGAATACGCCAGAGGAATGCTCTTTGATTCCGCGGTTACCAGAATGTCATAGTCTGTGTTGATCAGTTTTTGGGCCAGTTCTTTTGCACAGGCCTGCACGAGTTCGGTATCACCCAGAATGTTCAGGATGGCAATACGTAAACCGGGTTTGACCTCGAACAGGGGGAGGTCGCGGTGTACACCGGCAATATCAATAGGAAAAACCGGACGCTTGTCTGTCATGGATATCCTCCAGGGAAAAAGTTATCTCACACACCCAAAAAGCGTTCAAAGTGTATCATAATCATCATCGGATGGGCAGTAACGAGTGATAGAATCGGTACGTGCCGGGGACGCCGACCCCGGCACGTACATAAGGAGGAGAAGAAGAAGAGAAGTCGCCCTTTGATAATTAATATACCCAACCCGATCAGGCGAAGCTTGACGATTACCCTACGATTAACCTACGCCGGTCTAACAATTTCATAAATTTAAAATGAAAGATTCATAAAGAGAAAATGAACCAACAAACTCCAGAATACAAAGCCGGATACATAGCTCTGGCCGGCAGGCCGAACGTAGGAAAATCCACCCTGGTAAACACCCTGATGGGGCAGAAAATTGCCGCCGTCTCCGCCAAACCCCAGACCACACGCCGCCGTCAACTGGGCATATTGACCCTGCCAGACGCGCAGTTGATCTTTGTTGACGCGCCGGGTATCCACCTGCAACACCACAAACTGGGCGAAGCCCTGAACCAGACGGCCGAGGAAGTGATCTCGGATGTGGATGTGGTTGGCTGGATGGTGGATTCGTCGGCAGACCCTTCGGCGGATGACCTGCAAGCCCGCGATCTGGTTAAGAATGCCGGCAGGCGAAAAAAGAAACTGCTGATCCTAAACAAGATTGACCGGGTATTGGAAGAAAACCGCGCGGACGTTGTTGCCCGATATAGTGAACAATTGCCGGAAGCCCTCCCTGTGATGGTTTCGGCTATCAGCGGAGAAGGTATAGAGGATTTGCAGAAAGCGATCATCGAACTGCTTCCCGTTCACCCCTCCTACTACGCGGAAGACGAGATCACCGACCTGTATGAGCGCGAGATCGCCGCGGACCTGATCCGTGAGTCTGCGTTGAAACACCTGCGCGAAGAAGTGCCGCATGCGCTTGCTGTGCGCATTGACGAGTTCAAAGAACGCGAAGACGGCAAGACTTATGTGGCGGCCACCCTGTTTGTGGAGCGTGATTCGCAGAAGGGGATCGTCATCGGGCAGGGGGCTGAGATGCTCAAACGTATTGGCACCAGCGCCCGAATGGAAATGGAAAAGATGGGCGACCGCTCAATCTTTCTGGAATTGCGCGTCAAGGTAGCTAAAGGCTGGCGTGACGATCCGGACTTCCTGCGCCGCCTGGGGTTTGAGTTCAAGAAAAAATAACATACGATCCTTGAATTCATTTAAGTAATCAGATATACTGATCATGCAGATAATCTGCATGATCAGGTGAAAAATGGATATTACTATTCAAGTACGGGAACGTGGAGTTTTCACCCTGCCGGTTGATTTACGAGAAAAATACCATATCGAAACCGGCGATATATACCGGTTGGTCGACCTGGATGGTACATTCGTGCTTACGCCGATGGTCCCCATTGTGCCGGAATTGGCCAATGAGATTGAAAAGCTTCGGGTGGAAGCCGGTATGACCATGGAGGAACTGTTAACCGGCCTGCGAGAGCAGCGTGAAAAGTACTCCCCGGATAAATCATGACTGGAAGTTCTCCCAGAGACATCCGCATCTTTTTTGACGCGGATGTTATTTTTGCCGGGTCGGCATCACCGCGTGAATACGGCGCCAGCTTGGTACTGCTGCGTATGGCTGAAATTACGCTGATCAAGGCTGTCACCAGCCGGCAGGTAATCGAGGAAGTGGAACGCAACCTGAAAGACAAGATCCCTTCGGCCATGCCGGCATTTCAGATGATCGCCAATCGTTGCCTTATTGTGGTCGATGATCCAGAGTCGGGCGATATCCGTCCGTACAGAGGGTGCGCGGACGATAAGGATCTACCAATACTGGTTGCCGCGCGGAGAGAGGAATGCAGTCTCTTTGCTACCTACAACCTCCGGCATTACCAACCCGGAATACCCGGAATTTCAGTCCTCACTCCAGGTGACCTTGTCTTAAAAGTCCGCTATTTACTGAACGGACTCTCAACCTTGAAGTGAATTCCAAAATTGCGGTTGTCGTATAATTCAATCCGTTTGATCGATGAATGATTCCTTATTTTCTGGAGATAACTACATGAAAATTGCCATCGGCAGCGACCATGCCGCGTTTGCTCTGAAAGAAGTAGTGCGCAAGCACCTGATTGACTCCGGCCATGACGTTACCGATATGGGGACGTATTCTCCAGACCGGGCGGATTACCCGGTGTATGGGGAAAAAGTGGCAAAAGCCGTGATTCGCGGCGAGGTGAAATGCGGTGTGGTGATCTGCGGTACCGGCGCCGGGATTTCTATAACAGCGAACAAAGTGAAGGGAATCCGCTGCGTTCTGGCCAGTGAGCCTTATACCGCCGTGCTGTCACGCCAGCATAATGATGCCAACATGCTGGCGATGGGAGCCCGGGTGGTGGGTGAAGGCCTGGCCTGTATGATCGTTGACCAGTTCCTGGCGGCTGAATTCGAAGGCGGCCGTCACGCTGACCGGGTGGCATTGATCACCAAACTGGATCAGGCGCCGGATTCCAACGATACTGTCCTCTCGTAATCCGCCTGCCGTAAGGCCGGACAGGGCAATTTCCACATGATCGTAACCGTCACCCCCAATACCTGCATTGACCGCACCCTGGTGGTCCGCGAATTCGTCCTGAACAAGACGGTCCGCGCCGCCCGGTGGGCAACAGGGATGGGTGGGAAAGCGGCGGACGCGTCCTGGATACTTGGGGAGTATGGCATCCCGAGTCTGGCGCTGGGATTTAAAGCCGGTGAATCCGGCCGCCAGATGGAGCAGATGCTCCAATCACGCGGCACACAGACGGACTTTACCGAGGTGGAGGGGGAGACCAGGGTGCATACCGTCATTGTGATGGCGGATGGCAGCGGGCAATCCACATTCTCTGTTACATCGTTAAAGGTTGCCCCGGCGCATATTCAGGACCTTGAGGATCGTTTCTCCGCCGTGCTTGGATCCGCGGATTGTATTGTCATCGGTGGAACACTACCCGCCGGGGTTCCGGAAGATCTGTTTGCACGGCTTATTTCCCGGGCACGCGGTCACAAGGTTCCGGTCATCTTTGATGCCAGTGGATTGGCGCTGCGTAAAGGTCTTGAAGGCCAGCCAACCCTGATAAAACCCAATCGTGATGAATTGGAAGAATTCACCGGGCACCGGTTGGCGACCCTGGAAGAGATTTATAAGGCAGGCCGGGATATCCAGTCAACGTATGGCTGTTCCCCGGTAGTCACCCTGGGTGGTGAGGGGACACTGGCCATTCTGCCGGACCATTCTTATCTGATCCCCGTGCTTCCGGTTGACGTGGTTTCTACAGCCGGCGCCGGTGACGGTATGCTGGCCGGGTTGGCCGCCGCGTTGTCAACCGGGAAGTCACTGGAAGAAGGGCTGCG
>CAYOKC010000045.1:0-304 GCA_964404415.1 uncultured Leptolinea sp.
ACATATACTTTACAGGCAGTTTGTAATGATAAAGAATTGAAATCTTTAGTTGAATTATTAAAGCCAATCGGAATAAAAGATATTGTAAGATCAGGTGCTGTTTCTATAATATCAGGTAATGTTGTTTAATTGTATAGATATGTAAAAAAAAAGTTTATTTTTTATAAAACGTATAAATAATATTTATTTAGAGGGTTTACATGCATTGAAGGTGTGTGTATGCAAGTTAACAGTTTAAACAACTATAAAATAAAATTTAGAAGCCAGAATATAAAAGAAGATTCAGGTAATAATAGTCCGGTTA
>CAYOKC010000045.1:369-14667 GCA_964404415.1 uncultured Leptolinea sp.
CCTCCAGGGCATATGTTTCTCCTCAAATTAATACAAATTATAAAAAACTTGAAACATTTGTTGTACCTTATATTGGAAAAGGACAACTTTATGAGTTATCAAATGGACATAAGGTTATTTTAATACCTAAAGCAGGGCCAACTGTTATTAATACTTCAATAAGAGTCGGAAATTTTAATGAACCGGCAAATCTAAAACAAATGAGTCATTTGTTGGAGCATTTGCTTGATAATAATTGTACTGATTCTAAACATGAATCAGTTAAAAAAACATAGGATTGATCTAGCGAATGATCTGGTCGATTTTACGAGCCAGTTGGTACGTATTCAAAGCTATTCCGGGGAGGAAGGCGAAGCCATCCGATTTATCAAATCAAAGATGGAAGCCCTGGGGTACGACGAAGTCATACTGGATAAGTACGGCAATGTGATTGGCAGGGTAGGCAGCGGTGACTCGGTCATCCTGTTTGATTCGCATATTGATACCGTTCAGGTGAATGACGCGGATATGTGGGAAGAACCACCATTCAGCGGCACGGTGAAAGACGGTTTTCTATGGGGGCGCGGATCCGTGGATATGAAATCAGGCGCGGCGGCATCCATTTACGCGGCAGCCACGGCTAAAGCCAACGGATTTCTGGACGGCAAGACGGTTTATGTGTCATGCTCCACATTCGAAGAAGATTGTGATGGTGAAGCCCTGAAACATGTTCTGGCTGGTTTGAAGAAGAAGCCGGATTTTGCCGTCATCTGTGAACCATCCGCCAATCTTATCGCCACCGGGCACAAAGGTAAAGCGCAGGTGATCATCACCACACGCGGAGTGTCCGCGCATGGTTCGGCGCCCGAAAAGGGCAAAAATGCCGTGTATGAAATGGCTGAGATCATTCAAAGAGTTGAAATGACAAACCTTGACCTGATGAATAGATCCGGACCGCACGGCACGTTGGTGCTCTCACATATTAGCAGCACGAGTGTTTCGTTGAATGCGGTGCCATCGGAATGCCAGATCTACCTTGACCGGCGCATGGCTGTGGGGGAGACGGAAAAGGACATCCACGATGAAATGGATCGCATCATCGCCGGTAAGGCTGCCTCGTGGGAGATCGACACCATGCACCGTGTCACCTGGACGGGGGAAGAGCTAATGTACCGTCCCCTGCACGCAGCATGGCAGATCAATCTTGACCATGAATTAGCCCGGGCATTTATCACCGCCTGTACGGATGTACAGGGAAGAAAACCCGAGAAATTTGATCACTGGGATTTCAGTACCAATGCCGTGGCTGTGGTTTCGCAGGGTATCCCCGCGATCGGTTTCGGGCCGGGTGAACATAAACTGGCACATATGCGTGATGAAAAGGTTGGTGTGGATCAGGTTATTGAAGCCTGTTCTGTTTACGCGCAAGTTATCAAAAATTTGTAGTATTGTCATTGTTTGGTTGGGAAAACCTGGAGAACAAATGAATTCGCTGCTTGGAATATTGATCCCCTTATTCGTTCCTGTAATTCTGCAGTTCAATCTGCTCAATAAATACCGTTCCGGATTGGAATGGTTATTCAACGTATGGATGGTGGTCAGCCTAACGTTCTACATGTTCCTGGGTGAAGGCTGGTTTCTATCCAGCTATTATTTTCGTTACCTGTCACTGATCATTCTTCTGGTTTTCATCGTTCTCTCTTTTATTCAATTGCCACCGGACGTGTGGACGAAAGCCCGGATCCTTTCACCTGACTGGAAGACAATGATCTGGTATCTGCTACCTGCACTGATCTTTTCAATGTTGCTTTTTAATCAGTTAAAGGGTAGGGAGTATCCCGAAACGGCTGTCAACCTGCAATTTCCCTTGAAAGATGGGACTTTCCTTTTCGCTCAGGCCGGGAGCACCGGGATCATCAATCACCATCATGACGCCGGCTCACAGAATTTCGCCCAGGATATCGTCGGATTGGACAGGTACGGGCGGCATGCTTCTGGCCTGATGCCCACATCGTTGGATGAATATGAGATCTTTGGAACGCCGGTATACAGCCCCTGCGATGGAACAATAAATACCGCCATTGACGGATTGGAAGACATCAATCCCGGCGAACCATTGGATACGGCCCATCCGGCCGGCAACCATGTGTATATTGACTGCCGGGAGGAAAACGTGCAGGTCTTGCTCGCCCATATGAAAAACGGGAGTATTTCCGTCAAACCGGGTGACAATGTCAACGCCGGTGACCGGATAGGGCTGATTGGCAACAGCGGCAATACCACGGAACCGCATCTGCATATCCACGCACGGACAGACGGAGACCTCGAAAGTATCATCAGTGGCACAGCCGTCCCAATCCTATATGACAATCGCTTTTATGTTCGTAATGAAATCTACAACAAGTAGAAATCTTGAAAAAAACAGGCTATTATTTTGTATTGAAAGATTAACTTAATCCTTAATATTTGAACTTGACTGATTTTGTATCATCAGGAAAAAGGATCGAACATGGCTATTCAATGGTTTACATCACTTCATCCGATCTGGCAGGCACTCTGTGCCACATTATTTACATGGTTTTTAACCGCGTTGGGGGCTGCAGCCGTATTTGGTTTCAAATCGGTCAACCGCCGGCTGCTGGATTCCCTTCTGGGATTTGCTGCCGGTGTAATGATCGCCGCCAGCTACTGGTCGTTATTGGCGCCAGCCATTGAAATGGCTGAAGCCAACGGCGGTCCGGCCTGGGTACCGGCTGTTGTCGGGTTTCTGCTAGGGGGCGCTTTCCTGTGGGGGGTTGACCGCATCCTCCCGCATTTGCACATCGGTTTCCCGGATGATGAAGCCGAAGGCATCAAAACCAAATGGAAACGCAGTGTTTTGCTGGTGCTGGCTATCACTTTGCACAATTTTCCGGAAGGGCTTGCCGTTGGAGTCGCGTTCGGAGCGTTGGCGGCGGGTATTCCTTCGGCAGACCTTTCCGGCGCAGTAGCCCTCGCTCTGGGTATTGGAATACAAAACTTCCCTGAAGGATTGGCTGTATCAGTCCCATTGCGCAGGGAAGGACTAAGCCGGTGGAAGAGCTTTTCTATGGGGCAGGCTTCCGGAATTGTGGAACCCATCGCCGGTGTGATCGGCGCGGCGGCTGTCATTTTTATGCAGCCCATTCTTCCGTACGCCCTGGCGTTCGCGGCCGGTGCCATGATCTATGTGGTGGTGGAAGAGTTGATCCCGGAAGCCCAGATGGAAAAACATGACACACATAGCGCCACTATTGGTGTTATGCTGGGCTTTGCTGTGATGATGATCCTCGACGTGGCGCTGGGGTAGCGGGAAGAATTGTAAAATCGGTGCAAAAAGCCTGTCAAATTATTGACAGGCTTTTTTTTGCGTTGTATATTCAATAATAATAAACCGACGGTCGGTTTAAAGGATGCTATGGCTCGCACGATTGACGAAGTTACCCGCGTAACCAAACAAAATGAAATTCTCGACTGCGCCCAGAGGCTGATCTACACCAAAGGTTACGCGGAAATGTCTATCCAGGATATCATCAGCGAACTGGGGATTTCCAAAGGCGCTTTTTTTCATTATTTCGCCTCCAAACCGATTCTACTGGAAGCGCTGTTGGATCGCATGAGCCGGCAGGGCATGGAAGTGGTTTCACCTATCGCGGACGATCCTTCCATGTCCCCGGTTCAAAAGCTGGTATCTATTATTCAGGCTGGTATGCAATGGAAATCAGGTCAAAAAGCATACATGATGGCCATTCTAAAAGCCTGGTATTCCGATGAGAATGCTCTGGTCAGGCAGAAGACTCTAGGCTCATCGGTTTTGAATATTGGCGAATTACTGAATCGGGTATTTCAAGAGGGGATCGCACAGGGTGTTTTTCAGACCAATTTCCCCGCGATGGCCGGCAAGATCGTTTATGCATTGTTGACGCAAATGAGCGATTCTCTAGGGTATATCCTATTGAGGGTTAATTCAGACCCTCCCGGAGACAAAGAAATAGCAATCAACGAAATGGATCAGGTGATCCGGGCATACACAGATTCAATCGAAAGAATCCTTGGCGCGAAACCCGGCACAATCCATTTGATCGATCTGGAAGCGATGCGGGATTGGCTTCCCGGAAAATAACAACGGGTGTAATTTTTCCCGATCCTGAAAATGATAGGAGTGATCTATGAGATTGTATTTGCTCCTGGCCTGGCGCAACATCTGGCGGCATAAACGCCGGACGTTGATCGTGGTTTTATCAATCGCGTTAAGCCTGGCGATGATGATGATGTATGACGGCCTGATGGTTGGTTTCAACGACGCCATCTATGCCAACGCGGTGAAAGTGCTGGGAGGGAACGTGCAGGTTCACGCGAACGGCTACCGTATGAAGAGCGGAAGCAAACCTCTCCTGGCGCTGGAAAACGATCAAATGATCCTGAAGGAGGCCGGTGACTTGCCTGAAGTCGAAGCGGCTTCGCGCCGGATCAATACCGGCGGAATTCTGACCAATCACACCGGGGCTTTCTCGGTGACGATCACTGGTGTGGAACCTGAAAAGGAGAAGCCGGTCAGCCTTATTTCCGCCAATATAACAGCAGGCCGCGATCTGACCACCGACGATAAGGATATGGTCCTGATTGGAAACGGGCTGGCGGAAGCCATGGAAGTTACCGTTGGCGACCGCATCACCATGGCCGGCAGTGACGCGCATAACCAGCAGGTTAAACGGTCGATGACTATTGCCGGTATTTATGACGTCGGTTTACCGGAAATCGAAAAACGGACGGTATATATCTCGTTGAATGAAGCTGGTTACCTGTTTGGATTGGACGGAAAAGCGACCGAGATTGTCCTTTTCCTGAAGAACCTGGGTGAAGAAAATAAGGTGATTTCCCGTTTGGAAGCTTCAAACCCCGGTTTTGAGATTGATCCCTGGGTCAAAAACTTTCCGGAAATGAGCGCGACAATCGGGCGGAAGAACAGCGTGATGGATGTGTTTGGCGTGATCATACTGGCTATTGCCGGGATCGGGATACTTAATATGCTGCTTATGGCCGTATTCGAACGTACCCGTGAGATTGGCGTAATGGGCGCGCTGGGTATCAAACCACGTCAGATCAGTGCGATGTTTATTCTGGAAGGCGCGATGATGGGACTGGTCGGTCTGGCAGCAGGAATTGCCCTGGGCTTACTGGTTAACAGCATCTTCAAATCAGTGGGATTTGATTACAGCCAATTCGCCAATATGACTGAATACACGGCGTTGATCAAAGGGCGGGTGTATTCCACCCTCGGGTTGGAGAAGATATGGCAGAGAGTGGTCACCGTGCTGGTCATCGCGGTCATTTCTTCGCTTTATCCGGCTCGAACAGCTTCGCTAAAAGAACCCGCAGAAGCTCTGCACACAGTGTGAGGCCAAAATGATCCAATTAATAAAAATGGCTTTTCGGGAATTATTACGGAATAAACGGCGTTCGTTCTTTTCATCACTGGCGCTGGGAATCGGTCTGGCCCTTTTGCTGCTTATGGCTTCTGTCATTTCGGGTGAAATGCGATATTCCATGGAGACAGCCGTAAAATTACAGAGCGGCCACCTTCAGGTACAGTCAAAAACTTACAATGAGGCGAAAAACAGCCTGGCTTATGAAGACTTGATTACGGATTCTGACGCGGTGGCAGGAAAAATATCGGGTCTCGCCCCGGTTAAAGTTGCCACCCCGCGGTTGGTGGCAAGCGGGATCCTCACCAATAATGATGAAACCAATGGAGTCCGCTTATTCGGGATTGACCCTGTATCTCCCGCCAGCGATCCATTCAAACAGGAAATACTCTCCGGAGACTGGATCCAACCGGATGACCGCTCGGGTATTATGATCGGCCAGGCGCTGGCAGAAAAGATGAACTTGAAATCCGGTGACAGCGTAAACCTGATGGCCAATACATCGAATGGCGATGTTGACCAGCAAATGTTCACCATCCGCGGGGTTTTCACCACCCGAACGCCGGCATTTGACGATTACACTGTCATCCTGTCAATCACCAAAGCGCAGGCATTGACCAAAACGGAAGGGCATGCCAGCCTGATCTATGTGCTACTTGACGATCCTGCTCAGGTTGACGATGTACGCGCGGCGCTGACAACCGAAACGATGCAGATCAAAACATATCTGGAAATGAACGATATGATCCTGCAGATGGAAGAATTTTCGCGTAGTTACATGGTTTTCATCTATCTGATCGTTCTGGCAATCACGGCAACGGTTATCGTCAACACGCTGGTGATGTCGGTATTTGAACGCACCCGTGAGATCGGTATACTATCCGCCATTGGCATGAAGAGCACCCGGATCATGTCCATGTTCTTCATCGAATCCGGTTTTCTCGCCATTGGCGGCATTATCGCCGGCCTGGTGATAGGCGGGTTGATGGTGTACTACGCGTCTACTGTCGGGTTTTATTTTGGGGATGTGGGTTCTACCGGATTGTTGATCGGCGAACGGATCTACGCGTACATGCAGTTCAATGACGCGGTCACATTGACCATTCTGGCGTTTGCCGTGGCTATTCTGGCGGCGTTGTATCCGGCCATCATGGCGGCCCGGTTGGAACCGGTTGAAGCCATGCGCGGTGGAAAGAACTAGAGGAGTTCATCATGGAAGTTGTGAAAACTGAAAATGTCACCCGAACCTATAAGATCGGGAATGTGGAAACAAACGCGCTTCGCGGCGTCAACTTGAGCATCCAATCCGGTGAGTTCACCGCGTTGATAGGACCTTCAGGTTCCGGCAAAACAACCCTGTTGCAATTGATAGGCTGCCTGGACCAACCCACCGGCGGCAAGGTGTATGTCAACGGGAAAGACGTGACAAACCTGAACCGCGATCAGAGGGCAGACATTCGCGCCGCGTCACTCGGTTTTGTGTTTCAGTTCTTCGCCCTTATCCCGACACTTACAGCCTATGAGAACATTGAAATGCCATTGCTGCTTGCCGGAAAGAACGCCTTAGAAAGGGCGGAGCGGGTGAAATATTTATTGGATATGGTTGACCTGCCGGACCGGGCCAATAACCGGCCGGATCAGTTGAGCGGCGGGCAGCAGCAGCGTGTGGCTGTCGCCCGCGCGCTGGCCACCAACCCGGCGTTGATCCTGGCAGATGAACCGACGGCCAACCTGGACACCCCCAACGGGAAGCAGGTAATGGAAGTGATGACCCGCCTGAACAAAGAGACGGGCGTCACATTCATCTTTGCCACACATGACCCGCGTGTGATCCAATACGCCCGGCGGGTGGTGACGCTGCAAGACGGGCTCATTGTAAGCGATTCAATAGCTGAGAAAGTGGAAGCTGTTCACTGAGAATGAAGAAGACTTTTATTTGTTCAGTAGTAATTGTGCTAATCCTCACTGGCTGTGACGGAATTAAAGGCGCGGCAACGCCATTGCCCACGGTATCGCTCGATTCAGGGCAACCGGCAGCCCCGCAAAGTACAGGTGAACCGGAAACACAACCAGCGGAAATAGACAGTCAAACGACAGGCGGGGTGACCGCCTCGGGGGTGGTCACCTCATTGAACCAGGCGCAATTCATGGCCAGCACCAGCGGATCGGTTCAGGAGGTGCGGACAACCCTCGGAGCGACCGTGAAAAGCGGTGATGTACTGGTCGTGCTATCCGGCCGGGAGAAAATGAAAGCGGCGGTTGAAGCTGCGCGGTTTGAACTGCTATCGGCGCAACAGACGTTGGACGCGGTCAACCGTAATGCCGGCAAAGTGAGGGCTGCCGCCCTGGTGCGATTGGCGGAAGCCAATAAAGCCCTGGATGATGCCGTCAGACGCCGGGATTACCGAAATTTCCGCAACGGCTCTGAAAGCACCATCAATGCCGCGAAAGCAGACTTCATTCTGGCGAAAGATACCCTGGAGAAAGCCAAAGACGCGTATAGTTACTATGTTGACCTGGATGATGACAATGTCAACAAAGCCGGCGCGCTGACAGCTCTCTCTGCCGCGCAGAAGGCTTACGACAAAGCGGTGGCCAATCTGAACTACCTGACAGGGATGCCCAGTCAACTGGACGTGGATCAGGCGGAAGCTGATCTGCAGGCCGCCAAGGCTGAAGTGGCAAACGCCCAAGCTGCGTTTGACAGGGTGAAGAACGGACCGGACCCAGAGACTACATCCCTGGCGGAAGCCCGGGTGAGCAACGCGCAGTCACAACTGATGGCCAGCCAGAGCGCGCTGGATGAGATGGAGATCAAAGCACCATTCGACGGCACGATTGGCCGGCTGAACGTGCATTCCGGTGACTGGGTCACCCCAGGGCAGATACTTTTGGCTATGGTAGATCTTAAGCACCTGCGCGTGGAAACCACCGACCTGAGCGAAAGGGATGTGGTGCGGGTAAAGGTGGGCGAAGAGGTGACGGTGCGCGTCAAAGCGCTGGAAATGGATATCAGCGGTATGGTGGCAGAGATCGCGCCCATGGCGGATACCCTCGGCGGCGATGTGGTCTACCAGACGGTCATCTCGCTGGATGAAGTTCCGGAAGGATTGCTGCCCGGGATGAGCGTCGATGTGAAGTACGAATAGCAAAACAAAAACCTCCAGGCCGGAGGTTTTTGTTTTGCTTTACAGTTATTCTTGGGATACAACCACCCGGTTACGGCCGGCTCTCTTTGCTTCGTACAATGCGGCATCCGCTTTTGAAAGTATCCGGTCATTTTCTGTACCGTGGACAGGGTATACCGCGATGCCGATTGAAATGGTGACGGAGAATTCCTTGCCTCCAAACTCATAAACCCGGTCGCTGATGCTCTGGCGGAAGGCATCCGCCTTTTGGATGGCGGATTCTATGTCAGTGTCCGGAAGGATGATCATGAATTCCTCCCCGCCGAACCGGCAGGCGATATCACTCTTGCGGATCTGCGACATGATGATCTGCGCTATCGTCTTCAGCGCGTAGTCACCCGCCTGGTGTCCGTAGGTATCATTGATATCCTTAAAGTGGTCAATATCCATCAACAGGAAGGAGATGGGATGGCTGGCGCGTTCCGCGCGGTTGTATTCCGCTTCCAGGCGTTCACTGAGATAGTGCCTGTTGAAGAGTCCGGTCAACGCGTCATGGATGGCCAATTCGCGGACTTCTTTCTCCAGTTCTGTGACCGCCTCCAATTGGGCTGTCAACTCTTGATTGACCTGATTCAACCGGATTTGCGATTCTTCCAATTCCTTTGTACGTTCGGTAACCCGTTTTTCGAGTTCCACGTTTCTCGCCTGGACGGCGCTTGTTCTCAATTGAATCCCTGAATACAGCAAACCGAGAATACCCAGAACCGCCAGGGTTATGAACCACCAGGACTGCCACCAGGGAGACAGAATAGTGATGTGAAGAATCCTGTCTGATTCTTCATTCCAAACGCCATCATTATTTGAAGCGCGAACATGGAATGTGTAATTCCCCGGGGGAAGGTTGGTATACGTGGCTTCGTTTTTGGTCCTCGCGGGAGACCAATCCTTATCAAAACCTCCAAGTTTATACGAATAAAGGTTTTTTTGCGGCAATTGGTAACTTAGCGCCGCAAATTTTATCGTGATAACAGACTGGTCATGCCGGAGGGTTACTTTCTCCGTTCTCTCAATGGGTCTGGTTAAGACTTCGCTGCCAACCGGAACGGATTGGTTGAACAATTGAAAATCTGTCAGGGCTACCGGCGGTTTGTATGAATTCTTTACAATTTGATCGGGACGGAAGAATGTTACCCCGTTGGATCCTCCAAAGAAGATCTCACCATCCGGACCTCGATGTGAACTGGCAATCTCAAAAAGGTCACCCTGCAGGCCATCGCGAACGCTGTAGTTCTCAAATAGTTTTTTATCAATAATAAAATGACTGATTCCTTTGCCGGTACTGACCCACAGATCATTACCGCTGCCGGGTTGAATGCCTACAACAGTATCTGCCGGCAGACCATCTTTCATAGTGTAGTTTTCCCAACGGCCGGTCTTCAGGTTAAGACCACTCAACCCGTTGGATGTGCCAGCCCAGACTGTGCCGGCGTCTTCATTCAGGTATATGGCAAAAACCGCGTCATCGAGAATAGAGTTGGGGTTGGACGGGTCATTTCGGTGGTGGGTGAATTCACCACTAACCGGGTCAAGCAATTCAAGTCCGCCGCGCGCCGTTGCGATCCATAATTTTCCATCTTGTGCAACCGAGATGTCATAGATCGTGTCTTCGGTCAATGAATGGGAGTTCCCCGCTTCATATTTAAGAACCTTTTCGACTTTACCGGTTTCCGTATTAAACAGGTTAAGGCCAAATCCGAGTGTTCCAATCCAAAGGTGGTTATAGCCAGCCGGTTTGATCATTGTAAGAAAATTACTGCCGAGAGTTTCGACGTCATTGGGCGTTGACTTAAAAATTTTAAATTTTCCTGTTGATGGATCCAAGCGGTTCAAACCGCCCCCGGAGGTTGCCAACCATAAGTATCCCTGGTCATCCTTGTAAATATTCTGAATTTTGTTATTGGATATGCTTTCCGGATCGCCAGGATCATTCTTAAACAGGGTCATTGTGCCTGAGTTGCGGTTATACAGGTTCAGTCCACCACCAAATGTACCAATCCAGATCAGTCCGTCTTTTTCCGCCCAGACGCTGTATACATTGTTTGAACTTAACGAGTTAGGATTCCCCGGAATGCTCCGGTAAAGTCCAAACCGCTGCAATGACGGATATAGTTTGTTGACACCTCCGTATCGGCTGGTTATCCATAAAATACCGGATGTATCTTCCGTTATCCAATACAGGTCATTGTTGCTAACTGTTGTGGTGTCATTGGGATTGTTTTGAAATGACCGAAAGATCTGCATGTCAGAATCAAACAAATTCAATCCGCCATTTTCCGTAAGGATCCAGAAATTTCCATCACGGTCTTCATACAGGTTCCATATCCTGTCATTGCTCAGAGTATTTTGGTTGTTGGGATCATTGCGATAAGAAGTGAATGTTCCTGCGGCACGGTCAAAGTGGTTTAATCCGCCTCCCCGGGTGCCTACCCAGAAATCGCCATTGCGGTCTTCGAGTATTGCCCATACATTATTGTGGCTGATACTTTTGGGATCCTTGGGATCATTCTTGAAAATAGTGAAATCATCGGTCTCCGGGTCATAGCGGTGAAGCCCGGCGCGGGTTCCCAACCAGATAGTCCCTTGACGATCTTGGTATATTCTGTAGACAACAGCATCCCCCAGAGCCCGGGGATTTTCTTTATTCGGTACATAATTCTTGAAGGTATTTGTTTTCCGGTCGAGAACACTGACCCCACCGCGTGTGCCGATCCACATTTTTCCGTCTTTTGCTTCCATTAAAGACCAGATGCTGTCATTTGCGAGACTATTTGGATCATTTTCTTTGTTCTTGTAAAATTGAAAATTTCCGGTATCCGGATTTAAAATGCTCAATCCGCCAGGGTCAGTACCAATCCACAAAAGTCCATCTGAAGATTCGATCAGAGAAAATGTATTGTTATTACTAAGGCTATTCGGGTTATTAATGTCGTGTTTATAAATGGTAAAAGTGCTGCCATCATAACGGGCCAGTCCATTGGCTGTGGCAAACCACATAAACCCCTGGTGGTCTTGCAACACGGATAAAACAGTGGCATGAGGAAGCCCATCCTCAACAGTCAACCTCTCAAAGCGGAGATTCCCTGAGAATGGATCCGGACTATTTGAGGTGGCCGCGTAGGCAGTTGGGATTGATAAACCGGGTAAAAGCAATACAACAATAACAAATGCCAGAATTATGGATCGTAATTGTTTCATTTTTTAGCCCCGACCTGCGATGATATTCAATTATTAAAAACTCCACTGGGGAGAGAGGGAATCAGATAAGCGGACCTGGTATTGATATTAACTTATTGTCATTGTACATGATTGGAAATTCGAAACCCATAGGCTTGATGAATTTTTTATCCATTTTTTATAATGACGGAATGGAGAGAATCGAAAACACCTGAACTCAAGAGTCATCCAGGTGTTGTTTTAACAGTAAGCTTTTCCGTTAAGATAAACAGGGATAATAGTACTTTTTCTTTACCCGTGACTTCTTTTGATCCCAGTCCGAGAGTATCCGCAGGGCTTCGGATCCGGTGCGGCAGGCACGTTCCTCGCCGCCCGCGTCGTCCCATTGACCGGTAAGACGCTGCGCGATAACGGATGCCACGACGCCGGCTCGCAGTTTGAACAGGCGGGCGAAGGTCAGCAGGGCGGCGGCTTCCATTTCAAAGTTCAAAACGCCCATTTTGCGGATGTCTTCAAAAAAGGTATCAGTTCCGGAGAGTTTGTATCCGCCGAAGGCCGTACGTCCCTGCCCGGCATAAAATGAGCCAGACGTGCAGCCTGTCCCCACATGGTAGCGGTAACCAAGGGTTTCCGCCGCTTCCACCAGCGCCATGGTGACTTCAAACGAGGCGGCGGCCGGGAATTCCGGGCGGACATACATGTTGGTGGTTCCATCAAGCCGGATGCAGGCGTCGTTGATGATCAGGTCGCCGCATTCGATGCCATCCTGGATGCCGCCGGTGGTGCCCACACGGATGATGGTGTGCGCGCCGGCTTCAGCGGCTTCGGTGAGTTTCCATTCCATGGAGGGCGCGCCGATACCTGATGTCATCGCGGAGATCCTAGCGCCCTTGTATTCACCAATGGCTGCCCGGTAACCGCGCTGCTGCGGGTATTCTTCGGCTTTGTCCCACATTTTGGCCATCACGGTGATGCGATCCGGGTCACCGGGCATCAGCATGTAGCCGCTGTAGTCTTTGAGCTTATCGCGGGTTTTGGTGTCAACATCGCCGCCGAGTTCGGCGTCAGATAGTCCTTTACGTCCATCTTCTACTTTACGTGCCATGGTCAGGTTCCTTCCGGTAAATTGATATGTTAATTTTATACCCAATAAAAATTAGTTTATTCAAAGTGCGTCAAAAAACTGATTGAATTTTTTTTTATTGAGAAAATCTTCATTTGTTCAGGAAGTCGATTAAAGGTAAGGAGTAAGCCTTATTGGAAGGTGATGTTTCGATAGTCTCCTTGAAATACCATGTAACATGATTATCTATACAAGAACGATTCTTGATTTCCTTCATTTTAGTTTAGGTTAATTTTGCCGAAAATATCTATGTGTATATGTAGGGTGGTGGATTACCTTTATCATTATATAAACCTGTATGCAGTGAAGGTCTAAGAGCAAAGATATGTCTTCAGAAGGATGAAGAAGGATAACATGATAGACGATCAGGATGACCTAAATGGTGATTTCATAAATATTCCAGAACATGACTTTATGAGTAAGACATGGGATGCATTTGTTGAACACGCTAAAAAATCGAAGTATAGGTTTTCACACAAGACTCTTTCAAAACTTGCCACAAAAAATGAGAATTATTTATTTAATATTTCGGCCGCCGGACGGATGGTACTTGATGGATATTCTTTTACATTTGATGAGCTGATGTTTATGGCACGCTGGGATAACACAATTGCCATAAAAATGGCTAAGGAAGGACATAAATTTTCATTATCTGAAATTCAATACCTGGGCAATCCAAAAGATGGTCTTTGTTCCATTGCCAGCAATATGGTACGTGCGCGCAACATGTTTACTTTTGAAGAATTATTAGAAATTAAAAATAAGAAAATTGAGGATGTCAGAAATTTGGCGTTAGAAATGGTTAAAAACGGGCATAAGTTTTCGATCAAGGAGAGTATTCTATTAGGAATTCCTGTAACCCGAAGATGGGAAAATTGCTTTTCAACTTTAAAATTCTTATTAGATAAGGGATATAAGTTTTCTTTTTCAGACCTGAGAATAATGAATTATCTTCCGAATGGGTCAGGCTGGACTATTGCGCATGCGATGGCATCAAATGGGCATAAATTTTCTATGGATGAATTAGTGGGGATGGGAAATCCCTCAGACAAAAAAGGAATGTCAGTTGCTGCGGTAATGGCAGAAAATGGGCATAAATTTTTTGTTGAAGATATCTTTAATTTAGGTAATCCATCCAATATTTCTGGCGAAACGATTGCGGCGATTATGGCCAGGAAAGGTTATAGATTCTCTGTCGCAGAAATCCTTCATCTTGGTAATCCGGTAACTACTATTGGGAATTCCATTGGACACCTAATGGCTTTGGCCGGTCAAAAACTCAATGTCTCTGAGATAAAGGCTCTGGGCAACCCGAAAAACATCGAAGGTGAAACTATCGCGCATTCTCTTGTCCGAGGGGGCAATCCCCTTGAAATTGACGAATTGCTGG
>CAYOKC010000045.1:14677-24692 GCA_964404415.1 uncultured Leptolinea sp.
AAACAAATTTTGGAGAATCGGTGTCACAATTGATGTCGAAGTTTGGATATCGTTTTAATAAAGATGAAATAAAAAAGATTCCCTATTCGGAGGAGAAATTTAATCTCGCTTATGAGATTATCAAAAATGGGGGAGAAATATCCTTCGAAGATATTATGGAGTTAGGGAATCCGTCAGACAGATATGGCTATTCTCTTGGATATGCCCAGGCCATAAGAGGATCTGTTTTTTCTGTTGACCAGATTTTAGCCTTAGGAGATACCCGCTACAATGGAATGACAATCTCTTTATGGATGGCTAAAAAAGGTCATTTATTTACTTATGACGAAATTCTGCGGTTGGATAATCCCGCAGATAATTTTGGCACAACCCTGGCTCATTTGTCTATAAGTAAATCATCATTTTCTGTTGATCAGTTAATTAAATTAGGAAATCCGGCAGATAAGGATGGCGATACAGTTGCCCATCTCATGGCAAAGGCCGGGCATGTTTTTTCAGATTATGAAGTGAAGTTACTTGGGAATCCAATAAATAATAAGAATGATTCATTATCGACCATTATTGCAAGAAAAAATAAAGAGCCTGAATTGGTCAAAACTACCTTGAAATATGTAACCTTTTTGCAACCGGTTGATCTGGATATTGATATAAAAGATCCGCTAATTTGTTGTCCTGGAAGAGATATCGCATATTGTTCTGATGTTTATGTAAATGGGATTCTCGCCTTTGACTACCGTGTGGATATAGATGACCTGGATATCAAAGTATTTAATCGAGAACTTTATGGTCTTTTTATTGAAAAAGTCTTTGAGCCTTATCGTCGTGTTTCCAATGCTCCTCTATCTGAATTCTTAAAAGGTATTTTTCCAGGGTGAGATAAGTTTGTGTGACTCAAACCTGTTTTATGACTGTCATAATTCTCATTGATATCGGAAAAACCGGGAATTGAATTCATATAGTGATCGGTATAAAAATAGAGGGAGTTCAAATTATCGAACTCCCTTCTTCAAAGACTTTTTGGGGATGTTCTTTTTACGACTTATACCGTTCCTTTATCGCCGGGATCAGGTATTCTTTGAAGGCCTTTTCTCTGTCATATTCCGGTTTCCACTTCCAATCGTGACGGGCCGCGCTGTCATCCACATCCTGCGGCCATGAGTCGACGATCCCCTGCCTTGCCAGATGCGGCTTGAAGTCCACTCTGGCTCCCGGGAAGTGTTCCAGAACGATCTGCTGGAATTCCTCGGCCGTAAGGCTAAAGCTGGTGATGTTGTACACCAGTTTGGTCAATGCTTCGCGCGGCGCGGCTTCCAGTTCCAGTAATGACCGCACCGCGTCCGGCATCATCATGAAGGGTAGGCGTGTATCTTTGCGAACAAAGCAGTTGTACTCTTCCCCGCGCGCGGCGTGGTGCACCATCTCAGGCCCATAATCGCTGGTACCGCCGGTGGGGGTGGTCACCGCGCTGATCAGGCCGGGGAAGCGCAGGCATCGGAAGTCAATATTGTTGCGGGGTTTATCGGCCGCGAGCTGGCGGTAATGCCGCGTGTAATAGCGCCCCAGATGCTCGCAATATAGTTTATTGCAGCCGTACATGGTGAACGGCTCAAGATATTGCTCTTCCTTCACTTTTGCCACCTGGTTCTTCAAATCCAGTGACGGGATGCCATACGCCGCAATGGAGGAGGGGTACAGGAACTTGACCGTCTTCCCCTGCCAGGCGGCCTGTTCAACTGCCAGCCGTAGCAGGTTAAGCGTCCCTTCCACGTTGACACGGTGGGCGGTCTCAGGGTTGTATTCCGCCTTGGTCGATAAAATGGATGCCAGATGATAGATCGTGCGAATCTCGTATTCCGCCACGAGGCGCCCCAGCAGCATATTATCGAGGATGTCGCCCTGAATAAAGGGGTGACAGTACTGCCGTAATGATTCGTCAATGGGTGTGACGTCCAACGCCATGATCTGTACGTCGCCGCGTTGGCCGAGGTGGCTGATCAGCCCGTGACCAATTTCACCGTTCGCCCCCGTGATCAAGACAACTTCTTTACGCATAGTCTGCTCCTGTTAAACGTTAGGATTAACGGAACTGCCGGTGCAAGTCATCTTCAATCATTGTAGCAGGTTATAAAACCGGCACAATAACCACATCACGGAATGATCTCTTTCGACCGTAGGAAATCCAAAACATGGTCTCTGACTTCCTGCGGGGAAAGGTCATCGGTGAGGATATAACAATCCGCGTGTACGCGGGCGTGTGCCAGCCGGCGGTGCTGCTCCAGGTATTCATCCACAGTCCAGTTCAGCCTGCGGCGCCGGCACGTCACCTCGTAGGACGCGTCAAGAAATATGAGAATATCGGGATTGGTCAGCCGCTGCCACATGGCAGGCACATACGAATGTTCCTGAGCGATATGGCGGAACCGGATGTTTTCCAGATTGAAGCCTGTGATCAGGGTGGATTTTCCCGAAGCGCAGGGACCGACTATACCAACCAACCATGTTTTTTGATGTATCTGAGTAAGTTCTGTCATGAGAAATGAAAACCCGCCGTTATTGGCGGCGGGTTTTATCCATCAGTTCAGATTACGTTCATCATCCGGCGAGTATGCACTGCGCATGAGCATGGAGTTCGTTGCCCTGAAGGGCAGGCGGACTGTCATGCGGCGGATGGGATCGGCTTCCTGGGCCAGGACCTTCAGCACCACGATACTCATGTCATCGTTGGGGCGTCCCTGATCGAGCTGAATAGCCTGGGTTAACAGGTTGTCCGCGATCATCTGGGCGGGCGGGTCCTGATCTTCGATCAGGCTGTTGAGCATAGTACAGATATCTAGCTGCTGTCCGTACCGGTCGCCGGCATAAAAAACGCCGTCGGTGTACATAACCACTGTGATACCGGATTCGAGGGGGATCTCTGTGATCGCCGGGCGGATGTTGCGTGAGGTGCCGATCGGTTTGCTGTTGGAACTCAGGCAATCCACTTTATCGTGGGTGGCGATAAAGACTGGGGTGGGGTTGTTGCGGGCTATCACCAGTGTTCCGGTTTGCAGGTCAGCGGAGAGGATGTTCAGACAGGCAGTCACCTTGCCATTGCGTTCGGTGAACAGGTGGTCAGAAGCCGCGCGTGCGGCGGCGCCGTCACGCACACCTTCTGCCAGCAGGCCAATCACTTTTCGTACCACCATGGATGAAATGGCTTTCGCGCCCCGCCCGGATGTTTGACCGTCAGCCAGAACAACAGAAACACCGCCATTCGGGCGTTCCACTACTTCCAGAGTATCGCCGGATTCAGAGATGGCGTATTTATTCGTTTTGGCAACCGCGACACTAATTTCCATTACCCTGATTCTAATACAAACTGACGCACTTCGAAAGAGAGAAGTTGTTATACAGGTTGTCCAATGATAACCAGCAAGCGCGCGTTCCCGCCGGGGATCCACTCGAGGTGTGCCAAGAATCCGGCATCCCGGAACGGTTCCTGAAGGGCTTCCTGCAGCGATTCGGACAGATAACCAAATCCGAACATCCCGGCGAAGAACCGGATGGCGCGCTCATGCAGCGAAGTTCCGGTTATCTCTACCGTCAACAGGATGATCAGGTTACCGCCCGGTTTCAGCACGCGGCGGATCTCGTTCAATGTGGCCTGTTCAAAGATATACGGCGCGGGGAAGGTGGCTGTCACATGCTGGAAATGCCCGGTTTTGACGGGAATTGCCTGACCGACTCCACGCACAAGGCGCGCGGTTTCGGCGGGGATAGTTCTTTTCGCGTACCGCAGCATCTGAGGGCTTTCATCAATGCCGACGGCCGGAACGCCTTTTTTGGCTGCGGATTCCAAAAGCACACCTTTTCCGCAACCCATGTCAAGGATGGGTCCTTCAAACGCCAGTTGACCTGCGGAACGGATCCAGTCATTCCATTTTCCCGCAGAGACGACCCAGGCAGCAAAATCATACATCCAGGCAAAACCGTGATAAAGAAGATTGAATCCCCACAGTATCAACCGCACCCAGAGAGACTTCAAATATCGCCGCATTGCATGATTATACAATCACAAAAATTCATTTTTCAAAAACCATATCCAGATTCGGTCAAATTTACCCGATTGTTGGAATATAATTCGGCAGATATTTTTTTGTCCCTGAATAAAACGAAAGAGGTTTTCATGCCCGGTTTTACTCCCGGCCGCCGATGGCAGCCAGCCTATTATGCCTTTCACAATGACACATTACCCAAAAAAGCCCTGGCAACACTTGAAAGATTAATTAAGAGCCCATTTTTCGGGTGCCGAATGTGCGGCAACTGCCTGTTACAGGAAACGGCATTTATTTGCCCGATGGAATGCCCGAAAGGACTGCGAAACGGTCCATGCGGCGGGTCAACGCCCGAACATTGCTATGTGGACGAAACCCGTCCCTGTATATGGTACAAGATCTACGAACGGTCTGAAAAGCTGGGTACGACCGACAAGCTTTTGGAAGTATTACCGCCGCTTGATTGGGAAAAGGTGGGTACGGAGCAGTGGTGGGATCTGGCATCCATGTGGAAGAAAAAAGGCGGACTGAAGAAAACTTTTCAGGTTCTGGCTTCCCGTGATAGGATGGCCATTTTTGACCATTTCATGAAGGAATACAGGCAGCCGGATTGGTGGCAGGGTGATGATCAACCGCACCCGGCCCCCGCGCATGAACCGGTTTCCAAACTGGAAGAGAAACTGGTTAGCGGGAAGTTTGTAATCACAGCGGAAGTCGCGCCCCCCATTGGTGCTATCGGAGATGACCTGACGAAAAAGGTCACCATGCTCAAAGATTTTGTGGACGCGGTGAACTTTACAGATAACCCGTCTGCTACTCCGCGGATGTCGTCAATTGCTTCCTGCGCGCTTTGTTTGCAGGCTGGTGTGGAACCGGTGCTGCAGATTGCCGCGCGCGATACCAACCGCATGGGCGTCCAGGCGACCGTCCTTGGCGCCAACGCGTTGGGAATCCGGAACATGTTGTGCCTGTCTGGTGACCATCCGCATCTGGGACCGGCTCCACACGGGCGCATGGATATCTGGGACCTGGATTCCATACAATTGATCTGGCTGCTTCGCCGCATGCGTGATGAAGGCAAATTCCTTGATCAGCGTGACATAAAGCCGGCACCGCAGATATTCATCGGCGCGGCAAGCTCACCGAACGCGTCTCAACCCCGGTTCCAGATCATCCGTGAAACGAAAAAGACCAATGCCGGAGCCCAGTTCTTCCAGACGAATTTAATCTATGATGTTGAGAAATTCAGAGAATACCTGGAGATGCAGGATAAAGCCGGCATCCTTGGACGCGCGTATATACTGGCCGGCGTGGCTCCCATCCGCAGCGCCAAAGCCGCGATGATGATGAATAAAGTCCCTGGCGTGAAGATCCCGCAGGCGGTTATCGAACGCATGGAAAAATCGGCTGATCCAAAAGAAGAAGGCGTTCAGATCGCGCTGGAGATTATTGATGGAATAAAAGATATGCCGATCAATGGCATCCACTTCATGGCTGTTGGCTGGGAAAGCATTGTGCCACGGTTGATCACGGAAAGTGGTTTGCAGGAGAAGCGGTCGGTCTGACAAGGCAAAAACAGGTTTTTATCTCCGGAGGGGATTGTTTCCTTGACGAATCTTGAATTACTCCGGTATAATCTCCCTGTTAATTTTTGTTAACTTCGAATTGATCAAGCAGGAGCAAGATAATGGGTCCACTTCCAAAACGGAAACTCTCCAAAGGCCGCCGCGACCGCCGTCGCTCGCAGGATGCCCTCGAGAACTTGAACCTCACCCAGTGCAGCAATTGCGGTGAGATGCGTCTCCCTCACACCGTCTGCCCGAAATGCGGACACTACAAAGGCCGTGAGGTTGTTGCTGTCTCCAAAGACGAGAAATCCAAGTAATATTCGCAGGACATAAAACAACCGGACTGTTTTCGAACAGTCCGGTTTTGTTTTAAATCATTTCTTCCGGGTCAACCAGTCCGCCCGGTTCCAAGTCAACATCCGGTTTGGATGGATCAAATGTGAATGATTTGAATTGGGCCAGGAGCCTGCCCGGCAGGTTGCCATGAATGATCACGCCGGTACGGTCCTGCTCGAAACGTTCCACCTGACCGAACTCATGGAAGAGGGAAATCAACTGTCCCTGCTGGTATGGCAATTTGACGATCACCGGTTGGAATTGCTCGAACAAAACTTTTTCAATCAGCGCGGTCAGATCGCTCATCCCGCCCCCTGTTCGGGCTGAAATCAGGGCTGAATTAGGCAGTGACTGCACGGTTTCTTCGCCATAAGCCTCGTCCTGCAGTTGGTCCATTTTATTGAATACCGTCACCACAGGGATGTGATCCGCTTTGATGTCTTTCAACGTCTGCTGCACCGATTCCCATTGGACGAGGGCGTTGGGGTGGGTGATATCGACCACATGGATCAGCAGGTCGGCTTCCGATATCTCTTCAAGAGTCGCACGGAACGCGGCGACAAGCTGGGTAGGCAATTTTTGGATGAAGCCTACTGTATCGGTCAGAAGGGCAAGGTGACCGCCGGGCAGGTTGACGCGGCGGGTGGTGGGATCAAGGGTGGCAAACAACTGGTTGGCCACATATACGTCACTATGGGAGAGACGGTTCAGCAGGGTGGATTTGCCCGCATTCGTATAGCCAACCAGGGCGACAATCGGCATCTGTGTGCGCTTGCGCTGCGCGCGGTAGCGTTCGCGGTGGGCGCGTACTTTTTCCAACTCTCCTTTGAGGCGGGAGATCTTTTTATTGATCTCCCGGCGGTCAACTTCCAACTGGGTTTCACCGGGGCCGCGCAGACCTACGCCACCCACGCTGCCGGTACGTCCGCCACCGCCGCCAGCTTGCCGGGCAAGATGCGTCCACGCACGGGTGAGGCGGGGAAGGCGGTATTCGTACTGCGCCAGTTCCACCTGCAGCGCGCCTTCACGCGTCTGCGCGTGCTGGGCGAAGATATCCAGGATCAGGGCGGTCCGGTCCAGCAAGAGCACTTTGGTGCCCAGTTTTTCTTCCAGTTCGCGCTGATGGGTGGGAGCCAGTTCGTTGTCGAAGATCACCACATCGGCGAGGGTTTCTTCCACCAGGGCGACAACTTCAAGAACTTTACCGGAGCCGATAAAAGTTCCCGCGTGGATATGGTCAATGCGCTGGTAGGTTTGGCCCACGACGTCAAGCCCGGCGGTATCTGCCAGCAGGGCAAGCTCCTCCAGGGAATCTTCCATGGTAAGAATACCCGGCTGTCCTTTGATTTCCACGGCAACGAGAAAGGCGCGTTGACGTGGGGGCCGGGTTGGTTCAGGTTGTTTTTTTGACATATATTAGGCTTTTTTCATCCATGCCCTGACTCGGTCAAGGGCTTCTTTGACTTCAATGGTTGCCGTACCCAGTGAGATACGGATAAATCCTTCGCCATGTTCGCCATACACACTGCCGGGTGTCATGCTGACCCCGGTTTCTTCTAAAAGTTTTGAACAGAACGCGGCCGAATCAGTGATACCTTCGGGCAAATGTGCCCACACATAGATAGCGGCTTCGGGAGCTTCAACACCAAAACCGCATTCCGCGAGGCCTTTGACCACGATGTCGCGCCGGTCCAGATAGACATCATTCCGGTCCTGGATCCATTCCTGGTCGGATGTCAACGCGTGGATACCCGCGGCGAGGATCGGGTTGAACTGGGAACTGTCCATCTGGCTCTTGTAAATCCCCAGGTATTTGATGACTTCGGCGTTGCCCACCGCCATACCCACGCGCCAGCCGGCCATGTTGTATGTTTTGGAGAGCGAGTTGAATTCCACCGCGACGTCTTTCGCGCCGTCAACTTCCAGAATTGATGGAGCAACATAACCGCCAAAACAGATATCGGTGTACGGGGCGTCATGCGCGATTAGGATCTGATGGTCATGCGCGAATCGTACGGCTTTCTCAAAGAAAGAGAGTGGAGCCACAGCGCCGGTGGGGTTGTTGGGGTAATTGAGCCATAGGATTTTCGCTTTTTCCAGAACGGAATCTGGAATGGCTGTCAGATCCGGCAGAAAATGGTTCTTTGCCAGGAGAGGAAAGTCATACATTTCAGCGCCAGCGATCTTGCCGCCTTCACGGTACGCAGGGTAACCGGGATCGGGCACCAGGGCGATGTCACCAGGATTTAGTAATACCTGGCTCAGATTGAAAATACCTTCTTTCGAACCGACGAGGGCAAGGATCTCCTTGGCCGGGTCCAATGACACGTTAAAGCGCTTCAGGTAATAGTCAGCGCAGGCCTGCCTGAATTGCGGGGTACCGCCAATGGCGGAATACCCGTGCTGGTGCGGGTCGCGGGATGCTTTGACCATCACGTCAATGATCTCATCGGTCGGGGGTAGATCGGGGGAGCCCATATCCAGGCGAATGATGGAAACACCTTTTTTCTTTAATTCATTGATCTTCTGGTTTAAAGTGGCGAAAAAATAAGGTTTGAATCCAGCGATTCGATGGGCGGGTTGGATATAATTCATCAGGAACCTTCAATAATGTGTTATGAGTTGTAAGGTTAATTTTACCCTGTTGCCAGCAGAATAGGAGCATCACTTGACCTGGAATTTGCACGGAACACAAGCGCAGGAAGGCGACCTGGTTGAACTGGTCGGCTTAAACCACAAGCATTTTATTATTCTTTTAAAACCCGGCGGAGAACTGCATACCCACAGAGGCATTATCCGTCATGATGACCTGATCGGCACCGCCTGGGGAAGCCAGGTACATTCCCATTCCGGAAGCCCGTTCTTTATGTTGCAGCCGGCTTTCAATGACTTGCTGCGGTCAGTCCCACGCCGGACGCAGATCATGTATCCAAAAGAGATCGGATACATACTCGTGGCACTGGGGATTGGTCCCGGCCAGTATGTGATCGAAGCCGGTACCGGGTCCGGCGCGTTGACTACCGCGCTGGCGTACGCGGTCGGGAAAGAAGGCAAGGTTATCAGCTACGAAGCCCGGCCTGAAATGCAGGATGTGGCAAAGAAAAACCTCGAACGCTTTGGGCTGTCGGACCGGGTCGAGTTTAAGATCCGGAACATTGGGGATGGATTTGAAGAGACCGGCGTGGATGCCCTGTTTCTGGATGTCGCCAATTCGTACGATTACATGCACCAGGTTCGCGAAGCACTGAAGCCCGGCGGTTTTTTTGGCAGCATCCTGCCTACAACCAATCAGGTTTCCAAACTACTGTACGCTCTGAGGCGGGAAGATTTCGCGTTTACAGAAGTATTGGAGATCATGCTTCGTTTTTATAAACCGGAACCGGATAAATTGCGCCCGACAGACCGCATGGTTGCCCATACAGGGTTCTTGATATTCGCCCGGCCTGTGATCATTGACCACAGCCAGGAAGAGGAATCGGCCATCCTCGAAGAGGGTTGGGAAGCCGACGATATTTCTTAATCACGGAGAGACTATGTTCCGCAGACCCCGACCACCCCGACCACCATTCCCGCCTGTTGGTTTATTCGGATTCTTGAATCCGATGCTTCAACGAATTCTAGGTGAAGCCAATCGGGCTTTTGAGACTGGTGATTACGCCGATGCAGCCGAGCGGTACACGCGGCTGGCAGAGCGGGCTGTTATCCGCGGAAAATCCCGTACCGGGAACTGGCTGATCAAAGCCGGTCAGGCCAATGTTTTGGCCGGCTCAAGAGAACCGGGTATGCAGCAGATCTTCAGTGGGCTGGAAATGCTTCGCGCTGAAGGCCGTTTGAAGGACTTTCGCCGGTATGCCTGGAGGACAGTTGATCTCTTCAACAGCCACGGGCTGCAGGCGGAAGCACGCCAGGTGACAGACTGGATGCAGGGTATTTCCCCGGAAATGACCATCCCGACAGGTGAACCCGCGGCTTCCGATGAAAAGGTTTCGAACCATCAAAGACTGCCTTCCAGGTGTCCATCATGCGGCGCCCCGGTCCACCCTGAGACTGTTGACTGGGTAGAGAACGGGCAGGCTG
>CAYOKC010000046.1:0-3217 GCA_964404415.1 uncultured Leptolinea sp.
TAAAAACTGCACCCCTTTCTGTTGGTGGTGTCCAACTTTTGGGGTGCAGTTCACAGAAGGTCAGGGGTGTCAATTTTCGCCGAATAATTACTCGGTTTCTTCTTCCTTCTTGCCTTTTTCGATGATTTCCGGTTCTGCGACAGCCGAACCTTCAACGGCAGCTTCCTCGTCTTTGGACAGGGTGACAATAACGATGATATCTTCCATGGAGGCGTGGACGTGGACTTTGTCAGAGAGGGCGATATCTTTAACGGTGAAATGATCGCCTATCTTTTTCAAATTGCTGAGATCGAGGGTGATCTTCTCGGGCAGGTCCTGGGGTAGGGCTTCCACTTCAACGGAGTCCATCTCGGAGATAATGATGCCGTTGAAATCTTTGACCGCGGGTGAAACACCTTCGAGGGTGATGGCAACTTTAGCGCGGATCTTCTCGGTCAGAGAGACGACCTGGAAGTCAACATGTTTGAGAGTGTTGCGAAGATAATCGCGCTGTTTCTCGCGAACCAGGGCGGCGCTTTCCTTGCCGTTTAGATTGATATAGACCAGGCTGGAGGCGGTCAGGCCATGCAGTACACGGGACGTTTCCTTCAGGTCCAGGGTGATCGGGGTGGCATCAAAGTTATGACCATAAATGACAGCGGGGAGTTTCCCCTCGCGGCGCATGGCGCCAACTTTTTTCCCTGTGACAGTGCGCAGGGTTGCGTTAATTACTGCTTTTTCCATTTTATTTTCCTTCGAGCGCCTCTCACCATCAAGTTGGTTACCTTCGCTCTATAATAGATTCGGCTTTCGCCGTGATAAACATTAAGATCGCAGCCAGCGGATAAGCCCGTACACAAGACCAAATGTCAATCCTGCCGCGGCGCCAAAGAGAGCAATACTCCTGGGATCTACCACGGTTTCAACGGGGGCATCCATACGGGTAGTCAACAAGAATACCGTGTGCATTTTACCACCATGCACTTCCCTGGCGATGACCAATCCGGCATTTGATTCTGTCAAACGAGCCGACCGGGCAAGTGTGACACCAACATTGCCATTAACCACCGCGTCATTCGTGTTAATGACACCGGAAAAGCCATGGTCTACAGCCGCTTGATCTGTTTTAATAAAACCCGTCATGCCGCGATGGATGGTTGCGGATTGTGAACTCACTTCTCCCAGAAAACTGTCGGCGGCTTCAACCGTGCCCGCGGAGACCTTTGATGCTCCGCTCTGATGCATTTGAACGATCTGGGCGTCAACCGTATCGGCTGACAGGTTCTTCATAAAAGCCGATTGGGGCAACCCTCTCGTAACAGGTTTTCCTGTGGTTTCAGAATTCATCCACCGCTTCTTTCTCTAATGGAGAAAACATCACAAAAGCGTGTAATTTTATCCTGCCGGTGTACCTGCTGTCAAGCCAGCGGTGACATGGCGCGAACAGCGAGCAACAACCAGATGCCGTAGATCAGAGTGGACCCACCCAGGGCAACCAACCCGATATTCACGGCCTTCATCAAACGGTCAGACGGGTGCAGGTCAAGGATAATACTGCGCAAACCCAAAAGCGCGTGCACCAGTACAAAAGTCAGGAAAAAGCCTTCCATTACCAGCACGGCGGGATTTTGATAGTATTTAACCACATCGGCGAAGGTCAACAAACCACCGGGTGCTACCAGGTGGTTAACAATGAAATGAATCACGAGGAAAACGAGGATCATTCCACCTGCCAGAACCTTAATGAACCACAGGAGCGCGTTTTCCTGATTCGTTTTGAGTGATGTATCTTTCATGGGATCAGGCTCCTCCCAACATGCGGATGGCAAAGAACAGGATAAGCGCTCCGGATAGGCCGGCAACCACCAGAAGCATCGCAAACTGGTGACGTCCACCGATGCCAAAACTGGTCAATCCGATACGGATGCCATTAATTCCATGCATTATGCCGGCGGCTACCACCAGTAATTCACCGATAATGAACACCGGATTTTTCATCATGGTAACAAAGCCATCGTATGCTTCCGCTCCCCTGGTCAACTGGAAAAGAACGATCAGGTGCATGCTAAGATACAGAACCAATCCCAGTCCTGTGATCCGGTTCAAGATAAAACCCCATCCGCCGGCAGACCGGCCGCGGGGATCAAACCATTCAAGGAATTTCTTCGGTGAAGGGGAACCTTTCATTATTTCTTCTCCTTGTTCCCGAACCACTGGCGGAAACTGGCACGCATCAATTGCTTCCGCAGGTCCATGATGCGGTAACCGGGTTCAACATGTGACGGACAGACAGCCGAGCATTCGTATGCGCTGTGGCAGCGCCAGGCGCCTTCCTGATTATCTGCAAGGCTGGAGTCTACTCCATTAACAGAAGCCGCGAGCGACTGCTGTAAGCCGGCCAGCGATGCCGGACCGGCATAGTCAACATCTGTGGATGCCACCGGGCAGGCGGATACACATAATCCGCATTCAATACAATCTGCGAGGCGCTCAAGGTTTTCGCTTCCGGCGGTCGTTTTTTCATACGCAAGATTGCCCTGCCGGTTGGTGACAACCGCGGGCACGCGCATAGCTTCCAGGCTTTGAAAGAAAGGCGCGACATCGACCACAAGATCAGCGACAAGGGGGAAATTGCGCAGAGGTTCAACTTTTATGGTGCCGTTATCGTGAGTGACAGACCGGATGGGGGTGATACAGGTCAGTTTTTCAACACCATTCACGCGCATTCCGCAGGCGCCGCAGGTGGAGTGGTGGCATGCATGCCGGTAGGATAGCGTGCGGTCATGTACTGCCCAGACATTTTCCACGGCATCGAGGACGGAATCATCCGGATTTACTGTGAGAGGATAATCTTTCCAATCTGACAGGCTATTGCCGTTCTTCTGCCGGCGTATCCGTAGAGTGATCTTCCAATTTGTGGTCATAACGTTACCTGTTCTGAATAAAACGTGCGGTACGGATCAAGCTCTGATTCTGCTGTGTGACAGGGCGTGTCAATTCCCATTTGAGCGCAAACAACATCGGCCGTTTTCTCTGCCATCACGCGGCAGGTGGTTGCCTTGCCGCCAGTAATGGTGACAAAACCGCGCAGGTTATTGTCAGCCTGATGGTCAAAATGCCGTTTGGCACAGCACAACCAAATCATGTATAGTATATGTAATGTTTTGGGAAGAAGGGGATAACAATTCTAAAGTTTTATTTGCCCAACGTTTGACAGATGAACTTGATGATAATGGAA
>CAYOKC010000046.1:3227-24593 GCA_964404415.1 uncultured Leptolinea sp.
GCATGATGGTCAAAGCATTTGAACGTGCGTGATAGGCTGCGCGCGTCAGAACCGGTCTGGATCAAGGGACGGGAGGACATATACGACGCGCGAATACCCACGTTCTTTATTTCGGGGACCATTTCAACAGCACGGTCAACCATTGTCTTTACCTGCTCATGATCAACAGGGATGTAATCGGCATCAGAGACTTCAAACGATGTGGTACCGATGACAGACATCCGGCGCTGAGGGATGATGATGTCACCATCGCCAGGGAGAGACAGCCGGTTAACCACCCGATTTGTCATACGTTTTTCGAAAGCCACCATTACCCCGGGGCAGGGAATCACCGGAACGTTGACGCCGGCCAGCGAGGCTACGCGGCCAGCCCACGCGCCGCAAGCGTTGATGAAAATGTCGGCGTGAAGTTGGCGTGGTTGTCCAGTCGTACGATCTTTTGTTGTTATATGATCAACTCTGGATTGACCGTCCACGTGAACAGCTTCGACCTCCTGGAACGAAAAGAAGGTCGCGCCGCGGTTCTTCGCGCTGGCGGCAAAAGCCAGTGCCAACCGGAGCGGGTCAAAGGATCCATCCGGAACCTCATATCCGCCGAGAATAACAGGGTTGACGGCCGGTTCCAGGGCGAGGATTTCTTCCCTGTCCATCCAGCGGATCGGGATGCAGGCTTCTTCCGCGCCTTTACGGAAATTATCTTTAAAGGCATGTTCTTCATCAGTAATGGCCAGAAAAATTCCCTGATTGAATTCGATGCACTGGCGGGCGATCCGCCGCAGGATGATGTTCTCTTCAATGCACTCACGGGCGGCTTCAGGGTCGTTGACGCAGTAGCGGGCGCCGGAATGCAGCAGTCCATGCGTGCGCCCTGATGTGCCATTGCAAATCTCCCCGCGGTCAACCACGGTGACCGCGAAGCCGCGCAGGGTAAGATCATACGCCAGCGCGCAACCGGTAAACCCGGCGCCGATAATAACGGCCGTAGGTTTTTCTGTCATTTCAGTTTTCTATCCAATCAAATGAACGGGTAACGGCTTTCTTCCAGCCGGAAAACAATCTTTCTCTCTCATTGGACTGCATTCCGGGCTTCCAGGTTTTATCCAAAGCCCACTTAGAACGTAATTCATCCAATGATGTCCAGAAGCCAACTGCCAGACCCGCCGCGTATGCCGCGCCTAACGAAGTAGTCTCAGCAACTTTAGGCCGGGTGACAGGTACATTCAGTATGTCGGCCTGGAACTGCATAAGCAGGTCATTGACCACCATGCCGCCGTCAACCTTCAGGCTCTGTAAATCAATTCCTGAATCCGAACGCATGGCATCCAACACCTCGCGGGTCTGGTAGGCGGTGGATTCGAGTGCGGCGCGGGCAATATGTCCACGGTTGACGAAACGAGTGAGACCGACGATCACGCCGCGCGCGTCACTGCGCCAGTAAGGCGCGAAGAGGCCTGAAAACGCGGGAACGATGTATGCCCCACCGTTATCGTCCACAGAACGCGCAAGAGCCTCAATATCGCTTGATTTCTCAATAATACCCAGATTATCCCGCAACCACTGTACAAGGGCGCCAGAAATGGCTATGGAGCCTTCCAGGCAGTACACTGCTAGCCTGTTCTCCAACTGATACCCGAAAGTGGTCAACAATCCGTTGCGGCTGGGTATGGGCTTTTCGCCGGTGTTCATCAACATGAAGCAGCCAGTGCCGTAGGTGTTCTTGGCTTCTCCGGGGGCGAAGCATGTTTGACCGAACAACGCGGCCTGCTGGTCACCCAGCATGGATGCAATAGGTACGCCCTGCAGGATTCCCCTGGCTTCTCCGAAAACCTGTGATGACGGCCGTATTTCCGGGAGGATTGAAACAGGTATCCCCATCAGGTCCAGCAGGGAAGCATCCCACTGGCGGGTTTCCAGGTTCATTAGCAGTGTTCTGGACGCATTGCTGCCATCCGTGATATGCAGTCCACCGTTCTTACCGCCGGTAAGGTTCCAGATCAGCCAGGTATCGATCGTGCCGGCTAATGCGGTGCCGTTCTTTACCGCTTCGGCTGCAGCCGGTACATTTTCCATCAACCATTTGATCTTGGGGCCTGAGAAATATGTTGCCAGAGGAAGTCCGGTCTTGTCGCGAAGCCGGTCTTGGCCGCCTTTTTTGGCCAGTTCCTGGCAGATACCGTCCGTGCGCGTATCCTGCCAGACGATGGCTGGATGCAGAGGCTGACCGGTATTCCTATCCCACATGACTGTCGTCTCACGTTGATTGGTGATTCCCAGCGCGGCAATTTCCGACGGGTGGATGCCTGATTTTTGCAACGCGTTCAGAATAACTTCCTGCGTGCGTATCCATATCTCCATCGGATCGTGCTCAACCCAACCGGATTGCGGGTAAAACTGTTTATGCTCTTTTTGATCGACAGCCGCGATACGGCCATCATGGTCGAAGACGATAAAGCGCGTGCTGCTGGTTCCCTGGTCAATGGCTGCGATATATGTCATTTTGCTGGCCTCTGAATTGAAGGATTATTCGCCGGTTCCGCCAAGGGAATTGGCAATATTCGCGCGCAACGAATCCTGGTCTTTTATGGTGATCGTACCGTCGTCGTTGATATTTAGCCGTGATATGGGAATGGTGAAGTACCGGAACCGGACAGGTTCAATCGTATTGGCCAGACAAACCAGTTGGTTTAATTGTTCATACGATAGATCACTTGCAAAACCATCTTCCGTCTGATTTATGAATGTGTTTACAAACGCGGCTGGTTCATGTTTCTTCGCGATCCCGCGGAACGCATTGATCACGTCATTCTGCCGTAGAACGCGGTCCCATTCGCCGGCTCCGCCGCCGCCCTTATAGGTAATAAATTTGCGGATCATACTGCCGTCAAGTTTTTGCGAACCGCGGGCCATGTCATATTCATCCGAGAGGAACGGCCCGCTGAGTTTGACGTCAATTGATCCCATCAAATTCGCGAACTTCTCAACATTGGCTGTATCAATGATCATGTAGTGCGAGGCAAGAATCCCCAGGTTCTCATTGATCAACCGGGCTGTACCGTTGGATGCCAGCGAGATGGCATCGGCGTTACTGCGCTCCACGTTATAGATCGAGTTGAATGCCCCGGATAGAGAGGGGTACATCAGTCCATACGATAGCAAGCTCGAATCCGGGAACACCAGTTCCGGAGGAAGCGCGTAGACAACGATCCGCTCATGGCTGAAATCAACGTTGACGATCCGGAAACCGATCGCCCCGTTGAACAATGTGTCAGGAGACGTGATGTCTGTGAGAACTGTCAACAGAATATACGAGCCGGTGGTACCGCACACTTCTTTGAGCGGTCCGGGCGTGTCAGTAGTGACCGGGGTAAAGAGGACTTCCGGGGTGGATAGTGGGGGAG
Organism: uncultured Leptolinea sp.; assembly: GCA_964404415.1. Lineage (GTDB taxonomy): Bacteria > Chloroflexota > Anaerolineae > Anaerolineales > Anaerolineaceae > Leptolinea. Next base: position 6,626 of record CAYOKC010000046.1, read on the forward strand.
GCGTCGGGGTAGGTGTCGTATCCACGGTGGCTGTGAGGATGCGCATCGGCGTTCCGGTGCCCGGTGTAACGGACCCCTGCGGAGTCAACGACATCATGGCGGCCAGGGTTGATGGGGGAATAAAAGGCTGCCGGTAAAAGAGTTGGATAACAATGATCCCGATCACGGCACCAAAAACGATCAGAATGCCGAGAAGCACCAGGATGACAGTTCTACCCTTCATGAGCAGCAATTCCTCCAGTGAGTTTGATCTAATGGCTACTGCAATTCCGGTAAGGGATTAAAAAATATTGTATACCCGGATTGATAATCAGACTACTTTAATTGATTACCGGTTTGATCAAAGTCCATCCGGCTTGCGGAAAACTGCAGTCTCCTTAATTCCATTGCCAAACCAGACAGCATCCCACCCTTTGATTTCTTCCAACACTCTTGCCCATTCCGCGTCTAGCGGTCCGTCTTTGATTGACCTTGAATTCGGCGCCCAAGAATTGCTGGGGATATAGTGATTGGCGTCATCAATGATCAATAGTCCCCCGTTTTTCAAGAGCGGTATAGCCCGTATGGCGCAGGCCGGGCGCTCGATACCGTCAACAAGGACAAAATTCAATGTCCCGGGCTGAAGTCCGTCGTCGGCTCGCACATAGTCTGACCGCAGCTTTTCCTCGAACGCCAGAATATGATCCGGTTTCGCATAGTGATGATAACTCACATTAACCAATCCTGATGACTCCAGTTCTTCACGGACCCGGGCGTACCAGTCATCATTATGTTCCACACTGGTCAAATGCTGTACATGGCGTGCGAACCAGGCTGTACTTCTCCCGGAACCGTATTCCAGGCCGGAAAAATCGGGTTGAAGCGCCTGTTCAAGGTAGGCTACCGCGCGGGGTGTCAACCAGGGGGCTTTGGGGTTTTGAAAACGGAAAAAATAGTCAGCCAGACGGCTGTAGATATAGGCGGGAGTCCAATGACTAAAAGAACGCATTACATATCCTGTAGGTAAGTGATAGCACTCATTTTACCGGAACTTCCGAAATTCTATGGCGATTCAGGTAATACGCCGCGATTCCGAAAGAGACCGATACATTCAAAGATTTCTTGATCCCTGTCATCGGAAGCAGGTAAAGCCTGTCACAAAGAGATTGTACGGCAGGGTCAATGCCATACACTTCGTTCCCAACAACAAGCGCGACATTGCCGACAGGGATCTGTGGTTCGCTGGAAAGGTCCAGAGAGCATTGACTGGTTTCCAATCCAATAATCGTCAGGCCATTATTCTTCAGGTTGCGTACAAGGTCAACACAATTGGGATGATACGACCACGAGGTATGAATTTCAGCCGATAACGCGGTTTTTGCCAGGCGCGGATGAAGGGGAGTAGGGGTTATGCCGCACAGGTGCGCGTGTGATATTCCGGCGCCATCCGAAGTCCGGAGAATTGACCCAACATTGTAAGCAGACCGGATATTGTCCAGAACAGTCACAAACCGGGTTGATGTATCGACTGTGAAATGGCGGTCAGCAGTGCTGTTTTCCCAGATTTCTACTTTCATAACCGGTGACCGGCATATAGGGCAGATCAGGCCGATTCTTTCCGGGGCGGGAAACCGCAATCCACATTCGGATGAGGTACATTGGTACGCCCAGATTATTTCGCCTGACGGATTCTCGCCGCCGAATGGGTCATTATCCGGGTGTGTGTTTGCCGTTGCCATTATGGATCAAAGAATATAAACGGGGAACCTGTTCGAGTAGAACCCGGGATTCGCTTCGCCAGACGAAGGGCGCCCCGGTACCTCCGTACTCGAACGCGATGATTTCCGGCGACCGCCAACGCCCGGTTCGGATCTCTTGAATGGCAGATTCAAAGAGGCACCAATCATGATCACGCAACTCCATATGATCATGAATTTCACCTTTATGAATACCCAGCCCGGTGACGTGTATTTCGCGCAGCCGGCGGATTGGAAATTCTGAAAAGAAAGCGATCGGTTCAGTTTGTAGAGTAAGCGCTGTGATCGAAGCATGGGCCAGGTCAAGCAGCATGCCGCATCCGGTTTCTGAAACAAGTCGTTGAAAGAAACGGGGCATGGCTACCGGGCGTAAATACGGCTTGCCCGATATCGGCAGAGGGATGTTTTCCGCGATCACGTGGTCTTCGCCAAACCGGCGGCAGACCATCCGGACTTCATCGATGACGGTATCAAGAAAGGATTCAACTTCCATTTCGTTGCACGCGTTCAATGATTCCGGAGAGACCACATGCACATTGACCATCTCTGTGCCGGTCTTATTCATAAAAGCTTCCACTTCAGCCCAATCTATGCCCGTAATTTTTCCGAGTCCCACATTGAGGTCAAAATGAACGTAGACGGGGTGATAGTTCATAGCTTCTTCAACCATGTCATGCCAGTTGGGCGTTTTGAACAGGTCAAAATCTATTTGACCTGATCGAAGTAACTCAGCCGCCTGGGGAGAAAAATTAACTGCGAGTTCCATATGGGCAGGGATTCTATCACCCATTAAGGCTAAAAGGGTGGCATCTGGTACAATTGGCTGCAATTTCCGGGGCAATTATTGCCCCGGTTTGTATGTGGAGGGTTCTTTTAATATATGAAGATTCTACGATCCCGATTTGAAATCTTTCTGTTTATCGCCGTTTTGGTCGCGCATCTTTATGTCGCATTCTCTCCGGCGAACAGTTTGATGAACTGGTACACCACAGATGACGCGTTTTATTATTTCAAAACGGCCCAAAACATTGGATTGGGGAAAGATATTTCTTTTGACGGCATAAGCCGGACAAACGGGTTTCATCCGCTCTGGATGATAATTTGCGTGCCAGTTTTTCTCCTGGCCAATCTTGATCTAATCCTTCCGTTGCGAATTGTGGTTGTACTGGCCGGGGTGATGAACGCGGTAACGGCGATATTGATATACCGGATGTTCAAAACGAACGGAGCAAAAATGGCAGGTTTTGCCGCGTCATTGTTCTGGGCGTTTTCCATCCAGGTGCATTTCGTTACCGTTACCCTGGGTATGGAATCAACTGTGAACGCGTTGACGGTTACATTGTTGATCTACCTGGCTTCTCGGATCGATTATAAAAAAGAAAACGGATCACTATCCATAAAAGATTTTTCCCGTCTCGGATACGCGGCAATTTTTACTTTCCTGAGCCGGATCGACAACGGTTTTCTGGTGGCTGCCATTTTGATATGGGTTTTGGTGAAACACCGTGATTCTCTGGCCGCAACCGGAGAAAGCATTAAAGAAAAATATACCCGCTGGTTCAAACTGGCATTGATGATTGGACTCCCCGTCGGGATAACCTTGTTGGTTTATCTTGGGTTCAATAAGATCTATTTTGGCACTGAGACGCCTGTCAGCGGGCAGATCAAGCGCTGGTGGGGGACTTTGCCGAATACCGTATACGGGTTTCCAGTTGATAATTACAAGGTTTTCCTGACACACCTGGTAACGCCCCAGGTCAACATTGGTCCATTCGCATTATTAACACAGGTACCGCATGATATCGCGGGTTTCTTTGAGAAGCTGTTCAATGTTCAAGAAGAGAATTTAAAGTCTACCCACCGGTTGCTGGTATTGATCTCCAGCCTCGCGATGGTAGCTGCAGCCATACCGTTTGTCAGAAACGGCTGGAACCGCTTCGCGAAACTGGTTGACCGGTTTTACCTGCTGCCATTTTTCATCGCGTGTATGGCCCAGATCTACAGCTATAAAAGTACCACATATATCGAAACCCTCACCTGGTATTGGGTGAGTGAAATGGTGTTGATCGTCATCTCGGGTGGAGTTTTGATCAATAGTATTCTGGAGTGGCTCCAGAAGAAAACCACTCCCGGATGGGTCTTTAAGGTTTCCGCGGTAGTTGTAGTGTTATTACTAGCCATTCCATACTCTACGTATATCTTTAACCTGTTCTCGTATGAGGTAGATCCGGCGTATGAGGAAGCCTACATGGGTGGTGCCCGGGCATTGGAACAGTATACAGAACCGGGAGCAACCATCGGGACAACCGGCGGCGGAATTGTTGCTTATTTCATCAACGACCGCACTATTGTCAATCTGGATGGTTTGATCAACAGCAACGATTACTTCCAGCGCATGCGGCGGGGGAAAACCGGTGAATATTTTGACCGCATCGGGCTCGATTATGTGTATGGCAATATTTACATGATCACGGAAAGTGATCCGTACGCGAGAATGTTCTACAATCGGGTTGAATTGATAGGCACGGTTGAAGGCGCCAGTCTCTTCAGGTACATACCTGGAGTTCCGGCAAAAGACTAAATCAAACAAAAACCCCGTTGCTTCATTTGAAACAACGGGGTTTTTTATTTCAAAGTTATTTCGCGGATGAAATTTCCGTCAGGGCAGCCGCTCCGGGCCGAATTTTGAGCCATTCGGTTTGAGGGTTGGGTAGTTTCTTTTCGGCTACGAGTGTGTAATAAAGCATGCTGTAACCTGTAATTGTGTTTTCCAATGTATGAGCCTGTGCCATTCGCAGACTCACTTTTCCCATTTCCTGCCAATTATCAGACTGAGTAACCAGGAGGTCGATTTTCGAGGCCAGATCCTGAATTGAACCGGGTTTGAATAAGTATCCATTCTTCCCATTGTGAACGAGTTCAGGCAGCGCACGGGCATTCGCCAGAAGAATTGGTTTACCACAAGCCATGGCTTCAAGTGAGGCGATGGAAAGCAATTCGGCTTCGCTGGGCATAGTGAAGATATCAACCGCGTTGATCAAAGATGGCAGGTCTTCATTGGGCACGAACCCCAGGAATTTTACCTGGTTCTCAAGCCCCAGTGTTTGAACCAATTGTTCAAGATGTTTTCTATGGGAACCATTTCCGGCTATAGCGAGTGTAATATCATCTTTTTTCCGGAAATCAATCGTGCGGATCAGCAGGTCTAATTTTTTCTCTACATCAACACGCCCGACAAAGAGAAATACCGGTTTCTTTGAAGTAATTCCATATTTATGTAACCAAAGCCCACGGTCTATTGACGGATCAGGTTTAAAACGGTTTGTATCCACGCCGCAGGATACGGGATAAATATGCAATCTAATATTCTGTTGACGCAAGATTTCCGCGGCAGTCCGGGAAGGCGCGGTGGCAAAATCCAATTGGTCAAAAGTAAAGCGCATCCATTTCCACATTATCCAACTGAGGATTTTAAAGAAATGAGCGGATCCGGGTACATACGGTGAAAGATTGTCGGGTACAAAATGATTGGTTCCAACAACTTTGATCTTGCGTTTTTTGCCTTCACGAACAAAAGTATTGCTGATCGGATAATGATCGTGAATATGGATGAGATCAGGTTGAAACTCATCAAGAATAGACCGAATCTGTTTCCCGGGGAAAAAAGACATTACAGCTTCCGAGTGTAGTTTTCCCAGATCTAGTGAGTCGAGTTCAATTATTTGAACGCCATTTCTTTCATATTCCCGGGTTTTACCGCCTAATGCCGGTATGACTACTAAAACTTTATTCCCCCTTGCCGCAAGGCCTTCTGCCAGATTTATCGTAAATATTGCCTGACCGTTCCTCGAAGGGTAATATGTACAGCCTGTAATAAGGATCCGCATTGGGCCATCCTGAATGGTGTATTTTTGTTATTCTCTTTTTGCGCTGGTATATTTCAGGCGTCAGTGGATTCTTCGAAAGTGCCACTTTCGCGTAAGGCGCGACGGATGAAATATACCATAGCTACCAGGAAGACAATGGACGCGCCCAATAAAACATACTCAATCCCTTTTGATATATTGGTCAACATCATGGTGCCATGATATCCAATGAACATCAAAGCACCTGTCCATATCATTTCTCCAAAAAGCAGAGTGGGAAGCCACTTTTTAAGGGGCACTTTCGCAATTCCCGCCGATAAGAGCGAAGGCACCATGAAACCTGCAGATAATTTGGCAAAGAATAATATCTTTGACGCGTGTTTATGCATTTCTTTCTGTAAATGATCCATCTGGCGTGGTTTGATGCCTAACCATTTTTGGTACGGTTGTAACCACTCGATCTTTCCGCCATAACCCAGATAATACCAGATAAGGTCAGCAGAAACATTGCCAGCAGCTGCTGCCAGTAAAACATACCCGGTTTTTAGATAACCGGAAGCGGCGGCCGATGCCCCCAACAGGGTGACAATTGGACCTTCGATTGCTACCAGCAAAGCGATGATCAGATAATTCCAAGATCCGACCTGGGTTACCACGCCGACCTGGAGATTTTGCCAGAAAGTATGAATTACATCAACCATAACATTCATTTCTTCTCGCTACCGTCCTCATTGTTATATACGTAGTCTTCGGGCAATCGGAGCAAGCAGATTGTTCAAGCACACGAATTTACCTGATGGGATCAGGATTATGTACTCTGAATTAATCATAAACCGAAACCTTGGGAAATACAAGTAAGGTGCAAGAACTATGCTGATTAGAAAACGTTAATAAAATTGTATATGAACTGCTCAAAACCGAAACAGAAACCGGAAACAAACCGTTAGCTTTCACAGCCAACCCTGCAAGCGGTAGATACAAAGCCCGATGTATTCTTTCATTACGGTTGTTGTCAACCCGATCGCGCTGGAATTGGGAACAATATTTGTTAAGAAGGTCTCAATATTGGGTGAGAACATGCGCTGCCATCCATCTTCCGTGATTGTGAAATCTGTCGGGGAGGGCAGAACTTCAATACCCTGCTTTTCAAATAACGCGACAGACCGGGGCATGTGCATGGCGGATGTCACCAGGATGATTTTGGATATCCCTTTTTGACGCAAAAGTTCCGCAGAAAATTCCGCATCTTCATGTGTATTCTGTGACTTTGTTTGGAGGATCATGGCAGAATCAGGGACATTCAATTTTATGAGAATCTGTCTCATGTCCGCTGCTGGAGAATTTTCCAACGAATCCATCCATTCGACATTCCCGCCGCTTAGCAAAATTATAGGGGCTGCACCCTGATGGTAAAGGTCTGCCGCGTGGATCATACGGTCACCGGCACTGTTCATTTCAACACTCTGCCGGGGCGGGAGGTTAGACTCAGTTCCTCCACCCAGAACCACAATAACTGGGGCTGATAATGGCGCAGATGAGGGAAGGTATTTCCACTCCAGGGTTCGAGCCAGGCTGTATGAAATCCAGCGGTTTCCAGAAAGAAATAGTACCAGAAGGGTGGCAAGCAGAATTACCCGGGTTTGTTTGTGCCCGCGGGAAAATAGCAGCGCCAGAATAAGTAATAGAAAAATCAATCCGGCCGGGTAGACAAACAATGGAAGCATCTTTGATAGAAATACGAACATACCCGCATTGTAATCGAAGTTAAAACCCACATGTTATAATCCCGCTTTCGCACAGGGAAAATTATGGATAGGAAAAAGTACTCAGGAAAATGGCTGGTATTAATATCGGTATCTTTTGGTGTATTTCTCGCCACCATTGACAGCAGTATTGTCAACATATCATTGCCTACATTCGTCAATGAACTGAATACAACTCTTTCATCGGTTCAATGGGTTGTCCTGGCGTACCTTCTGACAATTACGATACTTATGCCGGGTATTGGTCGACTGGCGGATATCCTTGGAAAAAAATCGCTCTATATTCTGGGTTTCTCCATTTTTCTCACCGGCTCTTTACTTTGCGGATTTGCCACACGGATTGAATGGTTGATCGCGTTCAGGGTACTTCAGGCAATCGGCGGCGCGTTTATTATGGCGCTTGGACCGGCGATCCTGGCCCAGAGTTTCCCACCGGAAGAGAGGGGAAGGGCGCTTGGTATCAATGGCCTCGCGGTGTCTCTGGGCATTATTTGCGGACCTACGGTGGGGGGTATTATCCTGGCCAACCTTAGTTGGCATTGGATATTCTTTGTTAATTTGCCAGTGGGAGCCATTGCCATTCCCATCGCGTTACGTTCACTTCCAACCAGTCAACGAAAAATGGGAGAGAAATTCGACTTTTTAGGCGCGATATTACTTTTTCTGACCCTTTCATCGTTACTTTTTTCCATGACAATGGCCCAGGATTCAGGTTTGGTATCTCTTGAAACTAGCGGTCTACTGTTTCTCTGCCTGGTCTTGTTGGTAATTTTCATTCAAGTTGAGAAAAAGGTCGACCAACCGGTGATTGACCTTAGATTATTCTCCAATCAAATTTTACGCGTCAATTTGATCACTGGATTCCTAACCTTTGTTGCCAGTGCCGGGCTGGTATTCCTCATGCCTTTTTACCTTCAAAATGTGCTGGGTTATGACCCGCAACTGGCCGGTATGTTGATGGCCGTTTTTCCTGTAATGCTGGGAATCACAGGCCCGATTTCCGGGTGGCTTTCTGACCGTTTCGGCTTTCACCTGTTGACTGTATTTGGGCTGGGTATTCTTTCTTTCGGGTACTTCGGTTTAACCCGCCTGACAACCAGCACAACGGCCTTTGATTTTGTATTGATTTACTTGCCCATAGGCATAGGCATGGGACTATTCCAGAGCCCAAATAATTCATCCATCCTGAGTTCGGCTTCGGCCGGGCGGTTGGGTGTTGTTTCCAGTTTGTTGGCTATAACCCGAACACTGGGGCAGACCTGCGGTACAGCGATCATCGGTTCTATATGGGCGATTCTCGTTATGAACCAATCCGGGATTGGCGGGTCGGGGTTAAATAATGTCACCCTCGCGCCGGTTATCGATCAGGTAAAGAGCCTTCATACGGTCAGTGTAATTCTGGGAATCATACTATCGACTGGAACAATACTCAGCCTGTTCGTGTGGATAAAAGAAATCAGAACTTCCAGAGTAGTATCTTCAGCTTCATAAATAAAAACCGGAGAGGTGTTCCTCTCCGGTCAATCTGAAAAGTGAAAATGCTTTATCCGACTTTGGGCTCGATCAAGCCATAAGCGCCGTCGCGCCGCCGGTAAAGAACATTGATCTGATTGCTATTGGCATTGTAGAAGATAAAGAAATTTTCATGACCCAGGAGAGCCATCTGTTCAATAGCTTCCGACTCGTCCATGGGAACAAGTGTAAATTCCTTTCTGCGGACAATAACCGGCTGTTCAGAACCTTCTTCCAACGGTTCTTCAGGAACGACAGCAGAAGCCGGGATTCCGTCGCCGCGTCCACGTTCGCGTTTGCCTTTATACCGCTCAATCTGCCGCTGCATCTTATCGAGGGTAATATCCATGGCGGTAAAAATATCATCCGCGCGTTCTTCTGCACGGAGGATGTAACCTTTACCCCGTACAGTAATTTGTGCGACATTGCGGTCACTCAGGCTGCGCGTGTTCTTCCAATGCGCGAGATCGATATGAACTTCATCAATGGCTGGAAGGAGCCTGTCGAACTTGGCGACTTTTTTATTGACATAGTCGCTGATACGATCGGTTACCTCCATATTCTTTGCTGAAATCTCGACCTTGAAATCCATAGAAGCCTCCTTGACTGCTTATTTAATGAACTACCCGGATCGAGCCTTATTTCCTTTCAAAGGAGCCCGCGCTACTGTCAGCGCGTAGACCTTTTCGGCACCTGCCTCCTTCAGTGCCCTGGCACATTCGGAAATCGTTGATCCTGTGGTAGATACATCATCTATTATTATGACAGATTTTAAGTCAACAACCATAGAGTTTGCATAAAAAGCGCCTGAAACATTTTCACGTCTTTCGACCAAAGAAAGGTCAATCTGGCTTTTTGTGTTTAGTATCCTTTCAACAGCATGCGCGTAGTACGGCTTATTTATCCGGACAGCAAATGGACGCGCAATTTGTTCCGCCTGGTTATACCCACGGGACCGAAGGCGTTCTTTACTTAACGGGACGGCCGTGACCAGGTCAACCTGCCAGTTCTGACGTGAAAATACGTCAACGAGAAATTGTGACAGCACATCTCCCTGGCAGATATCATCCCTGTATTTAAGGCGGTGAAGGGCATTACGAATGGGTCCATCAAAGATCGCGTACGCCCTGAGGGAATCAAAATCAGGGGTTTGCGAGAGGCAATCAGGGCAAATTGAATCAGTTTTTCCCGGTTCCCCACATATCGGGCAAAGAGGACCGGTAATCGGTTGAATGGACCTTTTACATTTTTCACAAAATCTTTCCCCCGATGTTCCGCACCCGGGACAATCCGGAGGAAATACCCAGTCAAGGGCATTCCACATCATGGCTGTCAAACGATAAGAAAACTGCTGCCTTTTTGAGACAGCAGTCAAGTTTTGTTTCATATTTTTATTTGAACATACTGCCCAGGGCGGAGTGCATGATCCTGAAGCCCGCGGGAGCCAGGAGGACGATCATCAACGAGGGGAAGATCAGCAGAGCCATAGGGATAAGCATCTTAATAGGCACTTTATGTGCTTCCTCTTCCGCCAGTTGACGGCGGCGGATACGCATCTGGTCAGATTGGATACGCAATACTTTCGCGAGGCTAACACCGAGTTGTTCTGATTGGATAACAGCGGCTACAAAGCTGGTCATTTCCGGGATTCCAATGCGTTCCGCCATGGTACGCAGCGCTTCACGGCGCAGCTTACCAAGCTGTACTTCACGGATTGCCCGGGCGAACGCCAGGCTTAATTCTGTCTCCCATTTTTCTGCTACTTTTGACATAGCCGCGTCAAAACCCAAACCGGCTTCCACGCAAATCGTGAGAAGGTCCAACGCGTCCGGCATGGCTTTGCGGATATTATGCTGCCGGCGGCCTATGGTTGAAGTTAAAAGCATTTGAGGGATAAAGAAACCGAGCACCGACATGGTAAGAACGATCAGGATAATTACACCCAATGACCAACTTACCCTGGCTACTGTAAACAACAGGAACATCATACCGCCAAAGAAAACAAACGAAATGAACTGGAGCGCCATCATCATTGTAGGGTCAAGTTTGCCCGGGCTGCCGGCAAGTTCAAGTTTTCTGGCTGTATCCTGCAGAGCGTTTTGTGGTGTAAACCGAATGGCGATTTCACCCAGTTTACGGGCGATCGGGTAGATCACACGTTCAGAGAAGGGCAGGGATAGCTCGATCTTTTCGAGGTTAAGAACCTCCCCTGTGGTGGTCATTTCTTCAAGACGATCCTGAAGGATCCTGCTGTTCTGATATGAAGGGTTGCGCAGACCAATCACGACCAGCACAATGGCAATGATAACAACAAGCCCTACCAAAACAAGCACACCGATCATTATGGATGACATATTGCACTTCCTTTATTTTCGGCTAGACTTCAATTTCGCCCAATTTGTTCATTACAAAGTAACCAATAACAATCAGCAAGCCGCCAAGACCGAGAGAGATATATCCGCAGGGAACATTTTCTGCTTTGAAAAACTCCATCATGTATTCGCGATTAAGTAAGTACAACACGCCGATAACGATAAGCGGCAGCAGCGAAAGGAACCGGCCGGAATACATAACCTGGGCCGTCAAAACGCGAATTTCGCCTTTAATTCTTACGCGTTCGCGGATTGTGTAACTGATGGTATCGAGAATTTCTGCCAGGTTACCACCGACTTCGCGCTGGACGTTCATGGCGGTAATGCACAGGTCAAGGTCATCGCTGGGAATGCGGCGGAGGAGGTTGTCCAACGCTTTTTCCATCGTTATACCCAATTGCATTTCCTGCACAACACGGCGGAATTCATCGCAGATGGGCGGCGGAAGTTCACGGCTTACCGCTTCCATGGCCTGAAGTGTGGAAAAACCGGCGCGCAGACCATTGACCATCAGGTTCAACATATCTGGCAGTTGTTCATCAAATTTTTGGAGACGTTTTCCCTGCTGGCTCTTAAGGTACATCCTCGGGAGGAAGGAACCTCCGATGGCGCCCAAAAAACCCATTATGATGTTCTGTCCAGCGAAAAACCATAAAACAAGACCTACGCCGAAGGCCGCGATAATGATAAGGGCGATAAACTCGCCCGGTTTCAATTTCAGGTCTGCCCGGGCTAATTCTTTTGACAGTTTGTCGCCGCCCGATGAACCTTCAACGCGTTTATTGATCCAGTCAGTCAGCGGGGTGGCTGCCTGTTTCTTGAGCTCTTCTTCCGCAATTTCTGTATCAACGAAGCGACCCAGACGTTCATCCACAATATCCCGGTCACTGCGCACGGAAACTATAATGCCTACAATCAATAGCATTATCGCGACTGCTGCGCCTGCGATGAAGAAGACCATCAAACTCATGGCATCATCCTCGATTCCACTGTATCAGCATATTTTGCATTGGTCAATCGTTATCTCCGTCCGATACCAAAGAGTGACGTAGGAAGGACAATACCCGATGCGCGGATCTTTTCCATGAATTTCGGAACAAGGCCGCTGGGGCGGAGCATACCAATGATCTGCCCGTTTTCGATACCTGCCTGTTCAAAGGTGAACAGGTCAGTGGTGGTGATTACATCACCTTCCATGCCCAGTACTTCTGTCATATACGTTACTTTACGAGTACCATCACGCATACGGTCCTGATGGATGATCAAATCAATAGCCGATGACACCTGCTCGCGGATAGCCCGTACAGGCAGATCCATACCGGCCATCAACACCATGGTCTCAAGACGGGAGAGGGTATCACGCGGACCATTGGAGTGGAGGGTGGTCATTGAACCTTCGTGACCGGTGTTCATAGCCTGGAGCATGTCAAGCGCGGCTTCATCGCGAATTTCACCGACGATGATGCGGTCAGGACGCATACGAAGGGCATTAACCACAAGCTGACGGATGGTGATCTCGCCTTTGCCTTCAATGTTCTGCGGGCGGGATTCCATTGTCACTACATGTTCCTGCTGAAGCTGAAGCTCAGCCGCGTTTTCGATAGTGATAATGCGTTCGTCACCGGGAATGAAGCTGGAAAGCACATTCAATAATGTGGTTTTACCGGAACCGGTACCACCAGAAATCACAATATTCAACCGGGCTTCCACACACGCCTTGAGAAATTGCATTGATTCAGGTGTGATGGATCCAAATCCGATCAACTGTTCAACTGTGATTGGTTTCTTGGAAAATTTACGGATGGTGAGTACCGGCCCAACCAGCGAGATAGGTGGGATGACGGCGTTGACACGGGAGCCGTCCGGGAGACGGGCGTCAACATATGGGCTGGATTCGTCGATCCTACGGCCAAGCGGAGAGACAATGCGGTCGATGATTCGAAGCACATGCTCGTTGGATTCAAAGGTGACATTGGCTTTGAGGATCTTCCCGCGCTTTTCCACATAAATATGCTTCGCGCCGTTCACCATGATTTCGGTGATGGCCTCATCATCAAGCAGGGAATCCAATGGGCCAAAACCCAGCAATTCCGCGCAGATCGATTCGTGAAGGCGGATCTTTTCAGGCCGGGAAATGGTGATATGTTCTTCCAGAATCATATCGTCAATCACACGCTCAATGTTCTGGCGTAATTGCTCTTTTCGGGTCATGTCTGTTGTCGGTTCAAGAGTAGACAACAGTTTCATCTGGACACGATTTTTGAAATCGGTTAACCCTTCCGCGGAACCAATAGTAGGTGACATAGCGGGCCGTTGAGCAGAAGCCGCCGGAGGAGGGGGAGGCGCCGAACGCATCCCCTCGTTGCCGCTTGGTCCAGCAGGCCCGGTTTCTCTTTGCGGAGTATTTCCTGGTTCACCGGTATTGAATCGTTTTAATAAAGCCATTTCTCAACCTCCAAAAAATCAATCCACCCTGTTACTTCAAACCTGCCTGGGTATACGCGCTATCATCCTGTTTGATAATTCTTTCCTTCACTAACGATGCCAATTTCTGAATGCTCATACTCACAGGATGTGTGCGGCTTTCGATATAGATCGGAACGCCTTTATTAATGGACCGGATAACATACGCTTCATCCATGGGAATTGTCAGGTTTACAACCTGATTAAGGCGGTTCCCAACTTTGGCGGGATCGATATGCATATTGCGGTCAAAACGGTTCAAGACGAACACGATCCTGTCGCGCTCTATACCGCTCATATCCGCCAGATTCAGGAACTGGCTGCAATTTTTGATCGAAGCGATGTCCGGTGTTGTGATCAATACAATGACATCGGATGTGGAAAGAGCCGATTGGACAACATCTGACAGATAAGACGATGTGTCAATGAGAATATACTGGAAAGACTGCCGCATCAAATTCAGTAGTTTGACCAGTTGGTCACCATTGACCCGATCAACAAGATCCGGGCTGGGTGGAGGAGCCAGGATTTTGTACGCGACGGTTTTAGGTTGTACCAGAGACGCGGCAACTGTTTCAGGGTCCAGATCATCGGCCCGAACAGAAAGATCAATAATCGAATTTTTGGGTTGCTCGTTCAGGAAGACAGGTACATCACCATAAAGCAAACTGGCATCGACCAGGGCAACATTGGAATTCTCGCCCTGGAGAGCCGCGGCCAGGTTTGTGGCAATTGTGGTGCAGCCGGTTCCGCCTTTGGGGCTGTAAATAACGATTATTTTCCCCAGAGTCATTTGAATGCTGCTATAGGGGAGGGAACCGGTCTTACCGCTTACACCGGGGTATGCGATCAGTTTGTTCTTTTCTTCCTGTGCCATCGCGCCAGCGCGATGGATGGCCGCAGTCAACTCGTCAATCATGGGCGGCTTCGAGATGAAATCGCGAGCGCCGGCCAGCATTGCTTTCCGGTAGTAACCGGGATCATCCTGCACTGACAAAATGATGATCTGTGTGTAGGGTGTCTTCTTTCGTATAGCTTCAGTGGCTTCTATGCCGTTCATATCCGGCATGTTGATATCCATCAACACCACATCAGGTTTCAACTGTTCGCACTGAGCAATAGCTTCAAGACCCGATTGTGCTCCACCTAGGACTTCAATCGTTGTGTCAAATTGCAGGAGACGGCGAACCGTCTCTCTGGTCTCTGCTATATCATCTACGATCAGCACCCGAATCTTTTCTTGCCCGGGCATAATCACTCCTGAAAACTAAATTCTGAACGCAATATTGTTTTGCTCGATCCTGTTACGGAATTGGAGTAGGTCGAACAGAGGCAGCAACAGGTAAGTTGTCAAGCCTGGGCTCTACACCAAAATTGGTTTTCGGCGGATTGGGGATATTGTAGGTCTGGAACAGGTATTGAAGCGTAACCGCTTCAACCGCGGCGGGGTCAATATCGCCGGCTGAACGAAGCGCAAGCGAAATCTTGGCGCCGGTCTGCTGCAGATAATCCAGAGTGATCGCGTCCTGTGGGCGGACGATCAACGTGATGATATCGGGAGCCGCGGGTGTGGCAGCTGCTTCCCCGCCGGACGCTTCGGGTTGGGGAGTGGGCTCTACGCCGCTGGTTTTCGCCAGGTCGCTGGTGGGGAAGTTGCCCATTCGAAGGATGATCGCATCCTGAATGACCATCTGGCTGACCAGACGCGGGCGCTGGACTTCTGAAGGGACAACATAAACAGGGTGCTGCAATGTCGCGTCAATTTCAACGCGCCCCTGCTCGCCGCCTTTTTCACCAATTGTGGCAGTTAATGATCCAGGATCACTTTCGGTCGCGCCATATTCCGGGATCACTTTAGCCAGATTGTTGGGGAGTTTTGACTGGGTATTCTGGTCAATATCCACAACTAGCATGGAAGCAATAATGTTCACATGATCGCCAACCACCGGCGCGAATGAAACAGCCGACAACCGGTTAATTGGCATGGATACGGCTACATAACCCTTGGGAATCTGGAAAGCCGCGTAAGAACCGACACCGGCCTGGCCAGTCGCCAGCATCGCCTGGGTGATCGGCATGCGGGGTTCTAGGTCGAATTTCGCCTGTTTGTTCAAGACGTCTTTGGGGTTGGTAAAAAATGTGCCCGGAACCAGATCTTTTTCAGGATACGCCAGTGTGGTAATCACACTTTCAGTAATTACGGAACCCCGTGGAATTTTCTGGGTGGTAATTACAATGCTGGTCATCTTCGCGCTGGGCGCGGGAGCGGCCGCCCCACCTGTCTGCTGAGTGCCGGGTGACAGTAATGAAGTGCCGCGTGAAAGGACAAAATACGCCACACCGAGTATTGCTATGAGCACAAGGGCAATGACAATTATGATCAGCCCCCGTCGTTTTCCTCCACTTGCCATGTGGTCCTCCTACTGAACTTTGGGATGCGGTTTAATCTCCCACCGAAAAGAATTATAGTATAAAAATGCTTCCGTTAATTAAATCAAGCCGATATTTTGGATATTCAATCCCTTACAAAAAAGAAAAGCCCTGCAACTTCGGGCTTTTCTTTACGTATTACTATGTAGAAAATGGAAACAACAATGGCTTTGAATTAGATAGCCTGAACAACATTCGAGAAAATACGGCCGATGGCAGGTCCGAGCAGGGCCAGGATCACGATAACGACAACAGCGACCAAAACGAGGATCAAAGCGTATTCAACCAAACCTTGACCTTTTTCTTTCGGGGCAAATAACATGTTCTTTCACCTCCTTTCAAATGTGGAATAAAGTTTTGTAACTAAGAATAATTATAGGATGAACGGTAAATAATGCAAGCGAAGAAAATTACAAACACCTTACAACAAATATCACCTTTTTTCATACGGCGGGTTGGCTTGTACCACTGTTTTGAACCCGCTATAATCCAAATGTCATTATTTTGAGTTGTCTTCAAATCGGAGGAACTAATGAGCGACTTGTTTGATCAGGTAACCAATAGCCAGGATGTGGTGACAAAAATCCTGGCAAAAATCCCGGGTTTTGGCGGGTACATTGAACGGGAAAACCGCCGCGCGGCGGATAAGCTGCTGCGTGATACTGTGGCCAACCGTTTTGAAGAAATTTGGAAACGAGTAAGCTCTCTTCAAACTGACCTTGTCAGCCAGGGAGCCATTGAATATGTTGACGACATGGAAGGCGCCGCCATCAAATTCCGCCAGTTCATTGACCGTGTAAAGAACGCGTCTTACGGCTATTCCGGTCTGTTTGATGCCGTGAAGATCAATGAAGCTGAGCTTTTGAAGATCTATCAATATGATCTCGCGTTACTGGATCTGGCAGAAGAATCCAATCGCGCGGTTGATACGGTTGAAACATCCATCGGAACCGAAGGTTTGCCGGCTGCCATTCGCAATTTGAAATCTGTCGCCTCCAAAGCCGTGGATGCCTACAACCACCGGTCTGAAATTGTTCTTGCGCAATAGGTCCGTCCACCCCGGATAACTTGATTGTTAATGGAGAAAAACAATGGCTAGAATTTTTGATGTAGTTGAATACCCAAATGAGATGGCGGATGAGATTGTCCACCGGTTTCCGGAGGAAGGTATCGCGGACCTGCGGATTGGCAGCCAGATCATTGTGCGTGAAAGTCAGCGTGTGGTCTTCTTCCGTGACGGTAAAGCCCTGGATACGTTTGGTCCAGGCCGGCACACCATTGTCACCGCAAATATTCCGAAGTTGATCGATCTGATCGGCAAAGTATTTAACGATCGCACTCCTTTCACGGCAGAGGTTTACTATGTGTCGACAAAAGAATTTGTCGATCGAAAATGGGGTACTCCACAGCCGATCATCGTCCGCAATCCCGGAATGGGACTGGGCGTAGCCCTGTTGCAGGGATTTGGATCCTACAGTTTCTCTATTGCTGACCCCGTACAGTTTGTCACCCAGATTGTGGGGGCTCAGGCTTCATACCGGATGTCGGACATTGAAAATCGCGTCCGCAACATGCTGCTCAGCAAGTTGCAGGATGTTCTGGGAGAGACCGCGGCTAAGAACAGCGTTGTTCAGCTTATCGGATTGACCGAAGAGATCGGCGCGGCAGTCCGCGCTAAGGCTCAGGATGATTTCGCGGCCATTGGTATGACGTTGAAATCCTTCTACATCGGAAACCTGAAACCCTCCGAGAAATCCGCGGAAGAGCTGCGTGCCATGGGTATGTTGGATATGGCTACGTATACCCAGTTGCAGGCTGCCGATGCG
>CAYOKC010000047.1:0-4346 GCA_964404415.1 uncultured Leptolinea sp.
CCGCGATGATTGTGGATCCGGACGGATACGATATTGGTCTCTCGCTGGAAACCATGGAACACGTGCCTCCGGAAATGGTGGATGATTACCTCAAGGTCATGGCCGGGGCGGTGAAGGGCGCGGTATTCTTCACCGTACCGAATGAGATTGGACTGCCTTTCCTGGCCAAGATGACCGCCAAGACGCTTATTTACCGCGACAGCCACGATGAAGCGTACACCTTTTGGGAATTCTGGAATGAAGTGTTCGGTAATACCATAAAGGTGCACCGCAATGAACACAAAGGGTTTGACTACCGCCGGTTCGTGGAACAGGTGAGCCAGTACTTCGATGTGAAGCAGGTCACCGGCGTGCCCGATACCTGGATGCCGGCGGCGCTTTCCTTTACGATAGGCATCGTGGCCGTACCGAAGCGGTTTTGAAGGCTGGTATACTTCGAAAATTGACCGGTTTACACACGGACAGCTTTAGCCATATCACTGAGGATCATTATGTGTGGAATCACTGGGTTTTTGGATACATCGCGGGATAAATCTCGCGCGGAACTCGAATCAATCGTCACCCGCATGTCCGATGCCATTGTGCACCGCGGCCCGGATGACAATGGCGAATGGGTGGACGCGGAAACCGGGCTGGCACTGGGCTTCCGCCGCCTGGCGATCGTCGACCTGACGCCCACCGGACACCAGCCCATGATATCGGCCAGCGGCCGGTACATCATGGTGTTCAACGGTGAGATCTACAACTACAACGAAATGCGCGATGAACTGATCGCGAAGGGTACAAAATTCCGGGGCACATCCGATTCCGAGGTGATGGTCGAATCGATCGACGCCTGGGGGCTGGAGACATCCGTCAAACGCTTCAACGGGCAATTCGCCTTCGCCCTGTGGGACCGGCAGGACCGGGTGCTGCATCTGGTGCGTGACCGCGTGGGCGTCAAACCCATGCACTACGGCTGGACCGGCAGTACGCTGCTCTTCGGCTCCGAATTAAAGTGCCTGAAAGCCTTCCCTGGTTTCTATGGTGAAATTGACCGCAACGCCGTGGCGATGTTCACCCGCTACAACTACATTCCTGCGCCCTGGACGATTTACCAGGGTGTGAAAAAACAGATGCCCGGCACCATTTTGAGCTTCCCGTATGACCGGCCGGGTTTTGAACCCGAACCCCGGGTGTACTGGTCCGCGAAACAGGCGGTGGAAGACGGCCTGTCCAACCCGTTCACCGGGTCGGAAACCGAAGCCACAGACCAGTTGGAAGCCCTGCTGCGCGAATCCGTGCGGCTGCGCATGATGGCCGACGTACCATTGGGCGCGTTCCTCTCAGGAGGGGTGGATTCATCCGCCATTGTGGCATTGATGCAAGCCGAGAGCCGCGTGCCGGTGAAGACCTACACCATCGGTTTTCAGGAAGGTGACTACAACGAAGCGGAATACGCCCGCAAGGTGGCGCAGCATCTGAAAACCCAGCACACCGAGATGACCGTCACGCCCGAAGAGGCGCGCGCTGTGATTCCATTGATCCCCGCGATGTATGACGAGCCGTACTCCGATTCATCGCAGATTCCCACATATCTGGTTTCCAAATTAACCCGGCAGCACGTCACCGTCAGCCTTTCAGGCGATGGCGGCGATGAACTCTTTGCCGGATATAACCGCTATTTCTGGGGAAATTCCATCTGGAACAAGATCGGGTGGATGGGACGAGGCCCGCGCAGGGCGTTGGGCGGCGCGATGCGGTCACTGTCACCTGCTACCTGGGACAGCGTGTTCAAGACCCTGAAACTGATCCTTCCGGGTTCGCTGCGGGTTCCGCAGGCTGGCGAGAAGATGAAAAAGATCGCCGATGTGATGTCCGTCGATTCGGCGCAAAGCCTGTATTTCCGGCTGGCATCCCACTGGAAAGATCCGGAGAGCCTGGTGCGGGGCAGCAAAGAACCGCTTACCCCGTTGACTGACCGCGCGAACTGGCCGGCCATCCCGGATTTCACCCGCTGGATGATGTACATGGACCTGATCACCTACCTGCCGGATGATATTCTGGCCAAGGTTGACCGGGCCAGCATGGCTGTCAGCCTGGAATCCCGTGTGCCATATCTGGATGACCACCGGGTGATCGAATTCGCCTGGTGCCTGCCGATGAGCATGAAGATCAGGAACGGGCAGGGCAAATGGATATTACGCCAGGTGCTGTACCGCCATGTACCGCGTGAACTGATCGAACGCCCCAAGATGGGTTTTGGAATCCCGATCGACTCGTGGCTGCGGGGTCCGTTAAAAGAATGGGCGGCTGACCTGCTGGACGAAAATCGTATGCGTACCGAAGGCTTCTTTGACCCCGCCCCGATCCAGAAGATGTGGCGCGATCACCTGGCCGGCACGTACGATAACCAGTATTACCTGTGGGATATCCTGGTCTTCCAGGAATGGTTGCGGTCACAGGCTTCCTGAATATATCTGTGAAAACTCTCCTTTTTGCGAACACATCCTGGTACCTCTACAATTTCCGGCTGCCGCTGGCGGAAGCTCTACGCGCCCGGGGGTACGATGTCGTGCTGGTTGCCCCACGGGACGAGTTCTCTGACAGGCTGACGAAAGCCGGGTTTCAATGGGTGGATTTCCCCTTCTCACGCAAGGGGCAGAATCCGCTGCGGGAACTGGGCACCATATTCCGGTTGACACGCCTGTACCGTGACGAAAAACCGGACTTTGTCCACCATTTCACCATCAAGTGCGTGCTTTATGGCTCACTGGCAGCCCGTTGGACGGGCATCCGCCGGGTGATCAATTCGATCACGGGACTGGGGTATATATTCATCGCCAACAACCTGTCTGCCCGGCTATTGCGTCCGTTCATATTCTTTCTGTACCGCCTGGCATTGAAATCCACGAAGCTTATTTTCCAGAATGGCGACGACCTGCGGCAATTCGAATCGCTGAAACTGGTCACACCGGATCAGGTATGCGTTGTTCGCGGCTCCGGCGTGGATATTGAGCGGTTCATGCCGTCACCGGAACCACCCGGGGCACAGGTTGTGATACTGCCTGCCCGCCTGCTGTGGGATAAGGGTGTGGGCGAATTCGTGCAGGCTGCCCGCATGCTGAAAGCCGAAGGATCAGACGCGCGCTTTGTACTGGTGGGTGACATTTACGCGGATAATCCGGCATCAGTTCCGGGAAGCTCCGTTCGGGATTGGGAAAAAGAAGGCGTCATCGAATGGTGGGGCTGGCGCGGTGACATGCCGGATGTGTTCTCACAATCCAGTATTGTCTGCCTGCCCTCATACCGCGAAGGGCTGCCCAAAACGTTGATCGAAGCCGCCGGCTGTGCCAAACCGCTGGTGGCGTTTGACGCCCCCGGCTGCCGCGAGGTGGTCATTCACGGAGAGACCGGTCTGCTGGCTAAATTTAAGGACGTGGAAGACCTGGCAGCCTGCCTCCGCCAATTGTTGAACAACCCGGAAGAACGCCGCCGCATGGGCGCGAACGCCCGTCAACTGGCGGAAACCGAGTTCTCCACCGGCAGGATCGTTCGCGAAACTCTGGAAGTTTATAGTAAACTTCAGGGGGATAATCAAAGGTAATGAACCCTAGCGCGGTGGATTTTTCCGGACTCTTTCAGGCCATTCTGGTCAGCTTACTGCTGACCCTGGTTACCGGCTACCTCGGGATACAGGTTGCCCGACGCATCAAATTAATGGATTTTCCCGGAGCCGCGGCGTATAAGACACACAAAGTGGCCATGCCCTATGCTGGCGGCATGGCGTTGATGGCCTCGCTGACCATTCTCGTTCTGGCTACCGGATTATGGAAAGACCGGCAGATCCTGACCATGTTGCTGGCTGCGTTGGTCATTTTCGCGTTTGGCATCTGGGATGATTACAAACGCCTTCCCGCGTTGCCCAAGTTTCTCGGTCAACTTGCTGTGACGATCGGGCTTGTCTGGTCCGGCCTGTCCATTCAAATCCTCGAATCCCACACCTTTTTCATCGGCGGATCAGAATTTATCTATGTTCTGCTGGACCGATTCCTGACGGTTTTCTGGATCGTGGGCGTGACAAACGCCTTCAACCTGGTGGACAGTATGGACGGGCTGGCTGTCGGCCTGAGCGGATGGGCGTTCGCCTTTTTCATGCTGGCCACGCTGCAATCCGGTCAGGAACCGCTGGCCATCTTAAGCGCCATGCTGATAGGCATCTGCCTGGCAATTTTCTATTTCAATTCCAATCCGGCGAAAATGTTCCTGGGTGACTCAGGGGCGCAGACGCTGGGTTTCATCCTTGCTGTGATGGCCATTAATTACAATCCCGTGGGCAGCTTCCAGTCGTCCTCCTACCTTGTGCC
>CAYOKC010000047.1:4356-24229 GCA_964404415.1 uncultured Leptolinea sp.
ACAACCATGGTGACCATTTCCCGGATGCGCAAGCGGATCCCTTTTTACAAGGGTAACCGTGACCATACCTACCACCGTCTGGTCGCCCTCGGATTGGACCCCAGCCGGGCGGTACTGACCATGCACATGGCCGCGCTGGTGTTAAATTGCCTGGCATTCATGGCCGTCATTCTGCCGCCTATCTGGGCGAATGGTCTGCTGGCGCTGGCTATTCTTGTTGGTATCGCGGGCATCATCTTTTTCGAGAAATCACAGAAGTAGGGGGTATCCGCCCCATGCGCTCAAAATTGAACAAACATCCCGATATACCGGACGGACGTTGGCTGGCGTCCGGTCTGTTGATTCTGGGAATGGCCGGAAGCACGGCGGCAGTACTTGACATACTATCCTTTTCCGGCGGGTTCACAGTCAGCCGATCGATCATGCTGGCTGTACCGGTTGTCACCGGTTTGTTGTGCGCCTGGTTGTTGATCAAAGCGAACCGCGATTGGGCAACCAGTTATCATCGTTTAAAGGGGTGGATGGAAAACCCGCGTTTCGACCGTTTCATGGGTACGGTTATTCCGCTGATCTGGATTGCGTTGTGGATCATGGCATTCCTGCCACCGGGTGGAATGGGCCGTTGGAATGCCGTCTATGACCGGGTCAACGGACTATTGCAGTTGTTTTTTCTTTTTACATCGTTGATCTGGTTCTTCTGGATTTTCCTGAAAAAGCGGTTTGGATCGCTTTCTGATAAAGCCAACCGTGAGGCGACTTTCGCGGGTGTGTTTCTGGCCGGGTTGATCCTGCTGGTAGTTGGTTTTATTGTCTGTACCGGCATGGGGATTGGACCGGGAACCCAGTTCTGGGGCAAGTCCGGTATACCCGTTTTGCACTGGCAGATTGGAGCCGCGCTGGCGGTAATGGCCGCGGTCACCCTGCTGGACGGCAGGGTGTTTTCCGCGAAGCCGGCGTGGATAAAAGATCTGGCGGTTTTCGCCCTTCTCTGGTTAACGGCATTCATCCTCTGGCAGAGCATCCCCACTCCGGTCAGCCGCTTTGTGACAGCCTCTTACCCTCCGAATTACACCGCATACCCGTATTCAGATGCCGGCGATTACGCACTGGAAGCCCAGGCGATACTGGCCGGGAACGGATTTCCGTACGGATTTCTGGATAAACCGCTGCATCTGACGTTTCTGGCTATATTAAGCTGTTTGACCGGTTCCGATTACGCCCGCATGATGCTGGCACAGGTCGCGGTGATGGCTGTGATACCCGGGCTGATTTATTTGCTGGTATCCAAAATATCCAATCGTCCGGCAGGAATTGCCGCCGGAGTTGTGGTGCTTTTGATGCAGGCCAACAATCTGTCGATAGCCGACAGGGTTCAGGCGACGAACGTCAAAATGGCCATGTCTGAACCGCTGACCGCGCTGTTGTTGATCCTTTTCTGCCTGTCAGTGGTTAACTGGTGGAAGTCTCCTAAAAAGTCATGGCTGCACGCGGCTGTTTCGGGCGCGCTGCTCGGTCTGACCGCCCTCGTGCGGCTGAATACGCTGGTGATCCTGCCATTCATACTGGCCGTATGGCTGTTTGCCTTTAACATCCGCCGCCGTCAAACCTGGCTGGCCGCGCTGGTCTTCATCCTGTTCTGTGTGCTGGGGCAGGTTCCCTGGGCTGTCCGCAATCAGGTGCTGGAAGGGAACGCGCTGGATTCATATTACAGCAAGGTGCTGGGCGTGGTGTTCAAACGGCGTATTAACCCGACCATCGAACTGATCCCGGCAACCAAAACTCCGGCTCCCGGAACGGAACAACCGGCGGTCAACCCGCTAGCTGAAGATGAAAAGACAGACTCTGGAAGTTGGCTGACGCTGGCGGATGCGTTCACGCGCACCGGCATGCACAACCTGGTGGCGGTCAGTTTGTCATTGCCGGCGTCCAGTTACCACCAAGGGTTGGAGGAGACGATCCGTCAGCCATATTGGGACCAGGAATGGAACGGTTCATTTGAGCCGTATGGACAGATCGTGCTGGCACTCAGCCTGATGGCTGTTGTCCTTGGGTTTTCCATCAGTTGGAAGCGGTCCGGGGTGATCAGCCTGATCCCGCTATTGGTTTTGCTGACGTATGTATTATCAAATACAGTTTCCATGGTTTCCGGCGGCAGGTATATCATTCCGGTGGATTGGGTGTTGCCGGCGTATTATGCCGTGGGACTGGCGGGTCTGGTCACCTGGTTGTTCCGGTTGCAACCGGGAGGGGAGACTGAATCTATAGAAACCTCCAGAGACGCAAAGAAACTCTGGTGGCAACTCGCGGTTATTCTGGTTATCGCCAGTCTACCCATGGCTTTTTCTTTATTATTACCAAAGCAATTCAAACCGGCGGACAATTCGGCTAATCTGGAACAGATCCGTGGCATTCAAGCGGACTGGCCGGCCGGGTATTCGGCCGACGATCTGGAAAGCCTGGCTGCCTCACCGGACGGTTCATTAAAAACAGGTTGGGTCATGTTCCCGCGCTGGATGAAAACCGGGCAAGGCGACACCGCCGGACAGGGTTCGGCGTTCAGCGCGCTGCCATTTGACCACCTGTCATTCTCCATGATCTCTGATGACGTGTATCCCTTTGACGCCGTGCTGCCGGTTGACCAATCCATAGAACCACTGCCGAACGCGTCAAAGGTGATTCTGGCCGGTTGCAAGACGGAAGCGTATTTTGATACCGCGGTGATGATCGTGCTGGAACCGTCACCCAGAGTATTTATCCGGAAAGATCCGGGCTCATTTACCTGCCCTCTCCCCCAACCATGAAAAAACTCAACCTTATTCCCTGGTTCTTCGCGTTAACCGGCATTGAAGCACTGGCGGCGGCTGTCTGGCTGGCGCTGATCCCTGCGGAAGCCGGTAATGCCGTGGCCTTCGGGTTCTCGCTGCAGCGCTTGTTAATGATCGGGGCAATGGCAGTGGCTGTCGTTTTGAATCTCTCCATCCTGGTGTGGAAAAAGAGATTACCTCGTCTGGAAACCTTTATGGACAATCGCTGGACGAAGCTGGCCGCAACCGCCGTCACCCTGCTGCCCTGGGTGCTGGTCTGGGCTCCCGCGTACCAGTGGGGGCGGTTTGCCGGCTATCGTGACCGCCTGCTTCCCATCCTGGTCTGGCTGCTGCTGGCGGGGCTTCAATTCTGCGTTGTAGTGTTGATCCGCTCGCGGAAAGCACGCCCGTTACAGGATATTCTCGCGGAAGACCGCCCTGTGATAAAAACCTGGGGAATCGCGCTGGCACTTGTCACACTGCTTGTTGTGATCGTGGCAGTTTTCCGGCTAGGCTTCATACCGGATATTGTTTACTGGAATGATGTCAACGTACCCCTGCTGGGATGGCAGATACTGACAGTTTTCATCATCTCTCTGTTGGTGACGGGATTGCTGTCTCGCTACGGATTCTTCACGGATGAACGGGTTTCCGGTTTCCGCGCTATTCTGCCGGATATTGTGGTCTGCCTTTTCATCTGGGGCCTGGCGGTGACGGTCTGGACGCGGATCGATATGCCGCACAGCTACTTCTCCCCAGGACCGTACCCGCCCAATAATGAAATGTACCCGTTCTCAGACGCGGCAACTTACGACCGCGCCGCGCAGATGGCAGTCATCGGGGAAGGGGTGGGAACCCATTACGGCCAGTATGTGGATAAACCGTTTTACGTGGGGTTCCTCGCCGTTATCCATCTGCTCGTTGGCAGCCGCATGGACCCGGTCACCGGGGCACAGGTGGCGGTTTTCGCGTTGCTGCCGGTGCTGCTCTATCTGACTGGCCGGAAGCTGCACAGCCGGCTGGCCGGTGTTTTGGCCGCGGGGTTGTTGATATTTCGCGAAATGAACAACATCCAGGGAACATTGTGGGTGCTTTCCACCAATTCCCGGGTGCTGATGAGCGAATCACTGGTCACATTGCTGCTGGCGCTTTTTGTTTTCCTGCTGGCAAATTGGTTCAAAGACCGCTCCAATACCCTGTATCTGGTTGGCTCTGCCGGGGCGCTCGGGCTGGCCGGGATGGTACGGCTTAACCCGTTCCTGTTGGCACCGGTTACCGTGCTGGCTATCCTGCTGGTCAACGGGAAGGCATGGAAGAAAGGTCTCTCGGCAGCGTTGGTGTTTATCGTGGTGTTCATGATGACCCTGCTGCCGTATATGCTGCAATCGTATGACCGCCACGGGAAATTGCTGTTTTTCCAATCCACACTTTCGGGCGTGGTGATGGATCAGCGCGCGTTCTACGCCTTGAACACACCGGCACCCGTGACGACTGTCACCCCGGAAGCGCAACCCACCCCGGCGCCAAAGGTAACCACCCCGGAAGTCGAAGAGCCGCTGAACGAAACATGGAACAAGATCACTGGCGTCAGCCGCTATGCCTCCGCCCATTTCTTCCACAACCTGGTGGACGGGGTGGCGATCTTCCCGACCGATCTGACTCTCGAGTCACTGGAGAAGACGGTCAGAGCCCCCGGCTCGTTCTGGAGCGCCGAAGCCAATGGCGAACTCAATACGGGGCAATTCATTCTGATGTTCCTTTCGCTAACCGTCATCGCGCTGGGCGCGGCGGCGGGATGGTCACGCAGCCGTTGGGCCGGATTGGTCCCGGCGGGTTTCATGGCGGCATACAGCCTGGCCACGGCCGCGGCACGTACCTCCGGCGGGCGCTACTTCATCCCCGCGGACTGGGTATTCCTGTTGTACTATGCCGTGGGACTGTCGCAGTTGGTTATCTGGTTATCCGGTTGGTTGACGGACAAACAGTCGGATGCAGTTTTACGGCCGGTTGGATCAAAGACGTACGCAAACGTTGTGGTATGGAAACCGGTTGTTTTAACGATCGCCTTTATGTTTGCCGGTTCGGTGCCGGTGATCCTTGACCGGGCCATCCCGCCAAAATATATACAATTGCAGAAATATGAGCTGCGCAGCCAATGGAAAGACGATTGGATGTTGAATCCGCTGGAGATCACCGAACAACAATGGGACAGTTTCATCGCGCAGCCGGCTTCGTTCGTCTTCAAAGGCAGGGCGTTATATCCCCGATATTACGCGCAGGGGCAGGGTGAACCGGACCGCTTCTCCGCCGGACGGGTTCAGAACTTCCCCCGGCTGGTGCTGGAAGTCATCGGGCCTGCCGGAGTTGAGGGTATGGTCACCGGGGTGCTGCCGCTGGAGAAAATGCCGGACGCGCTGCCCAACGGGGCGGATGTCACCGTGGTGGGCTGCAGGGGTGAATGGAATGATGACCTGTTTGCTGTGATCATTGAAGGCGAGGATGGCGGA
Source organism: uncultured Leptolinea sp. (assembly GCA_964404415.1). Taxonomy (GTDB): domain Bacteria; phylum Chloroflexota; class Anaerolineae; order Anaerolineales; family Anaerolineaceae; genus Leptolinea. Next base: position 9,668 of record CAYOKC010000047.1, read on the forward strand.
ATCCTCCTGCGGACTCCCGGAACAACATGGACCTGTCCCGTTACAACACCTGTCTGCGACGACAACCGGGTGTGCCGGTAATCTTAAAATATCAGGCGGCATAGTTTGCGGTCTTGACCGGGTTGGGCAACCGTTTTATAATTCAACAATTGAATTTAGGACGGCGCTATGGGACTTATCCCCGACCCCGCTAGAGACCTGATACTTTTAGAACATATAGAACAGAATCCGGATGCCACTCAAGCAAGTCTGGCAGCGCAGGTGGGTGTTGCTGTCGGAACCGTAAACTGGCATCTGAAGCGTCTCGTTGCAAAAGGTTATGTCAAGGTTAGGCATGTTGAACGGAGAAAACTCCGGTATATCATCACACCTGATGGCATTGCCCTGAGGGCTAACCTGACCGTGGATTACATCCAGAATTCCTTCCGCCTGTACCGCCTGGTACGCGAGCGGATGGAAACCGCCCTTAGGCAGGTTCGCGAAGCCGGATATGACCGGGTGGGACTGACCGGAGACGGTGACGTGGCGGATGTCTGCCGGTTGACATGCGCCGAGCAGGGGGTGGAAATTGTGACGGAAGGACAAATTCCTCACCTTGCCATCAATGGTTTGAAAATATTCATCGAATGGCCGGATGGCGCCAACCCCGCCCGATCCGGTGAACTGGAATCAGACAGCATTTCGCACCTGGAAGGAGACAGTCAGAAAAAATGACATCGAACACAAACCAGGATTTTTGGAAATCCAAAAAGGTGTGTGTAACCGGCGGTGCCGGTTTTCTTGGTTCGTTCATTACCGAGAAATTGAAAGAACGCGGGGCGAAGGAGATCTTCATCCCCACGATCGAAGAATATGACCTGATCAATGGCGATGACGTCCGACGCATGCTGGATACCAGCAAACCGGATATCGTCATTCACCTGGCTGCGCAGGTCGGCGGCATTGGCGCCAACCGTGAGCATCCGGCAGACTTTGTGTACAGTAATGCCATGATGGGCTTGCAGTTGATCCACGAGTCGTGGCTGCGCGGCATTGAAAAGTTCGTCTGCCTGGGCACCATCTGCGCCTATCCGAAATTCACCCCGGTTCCCTTCAAAGAAGAGGACCTGTGGAATGGGTACCCGGAAGAAACCAATGCCCCTTACGGGCTGGCCAAGAAACTCCTGCTGGTTCAATCGCAGGCGTACCGCCAGCAGTATGGGTTCAACTGTATCTACCTGCTGCCGGTCAACCTGTACGGCCCGCGCGATAACTTCAGGCCGGAAAGCTCACATGTCATACCGGCGCTGATTCGCAAGTGCGTGGAAGCGCAGGAAAGCAACGCGGAATTCATCGAAGTGTGGGGTGATGGTTCCCCTACCCGCGAGTTCCTGTATGTGGAAGACGCCGCCGAAGGTATCCTGATGGCCTCAGAAAGCTACAACGGCCCCGAACCTGTCAATCTGGGATCAGGCAACGAGATCGCCATCAAGGATCTTGTGAACCTGATCGCCCGCCTCACTGACTTCAAAGGCGAGATCAGATGGGATACCAGCAAGCCCAACGGCCAGCCGCGCCGCGGTCTGGATACCACCCGTGCCTGGGAATACTTCGGCTTCCGCTCACAGATGAGTTTTGAAGACGGCCTCCGCCGGACCATTGATTGGTTCCGGGCGAATAAGAGTCACATCAAGTAAAGATCGGTTATTTCTCTATGACTGTTGAAAGTACAACTCTGGTCAAGGCGGAAGCGCCCCGCTCTGTGGTTATCAAACCCAGCGGCGGTTGGACTGCCCTTAACCTTAAAGACCTCTGGGTGTACCGCGAACTGGTGTATTTCATGACCTGGCGCAACCTCAAAGTGCGCTACAAACAGACCGCGCTGGGCGCTGCCTGGGCAATCTTGCAGCCTTTTCTGACCATGGTGGTTTTCAGCATCTTTTTCGGCAACCTGGCCAAGGTACCCTCTGACGGCATACCATACCCCATTTTCTCGTACACCGCGCTTCTCCCGTGGACGCTCTTTTCCAAAGCGTTGACGGATGCCGCGCACTCCCTGGTGCAAAGCAGCCATATGATCACCAAGGTATATTTCCCCCGGTTGATCCTTCCGGTATCCGCGATCCTCTCCGGTCTGGTCGATTTCGGTCTGGCTTTCATCGTGCTGTTCGGCATGATGATGGTCTATGGCGTGTATCCCACAACCAATGTGTGGGCGATCATCCCGTTTGTTATTCTGGCGATGGTCACCGCGCTGGGTGTGGGCATCTGGCTTTCGGCCATGAACGTCATGTACCGTGATATTGGCTATGTGCTGCCCTTCCTCACCCAGTTCTGGATGACCCTCACCCCGATCGCCTATCCGGCCAGTCTGCTGCCTGAAAAATGGCGCCTGCTGTATGCCCTGAACCCGATGACCGGTGTGGTCGAAGGATTCCGCTGGGCGCTGCTCGGTTCCGCGGCCAGCGCTCCGAGTGCCATACTGGCAGTTTCCTCCGGTATTTCTGTTTTGATCCTGATCACCGGTCTGTATTACTTCCGCAGAATGGAACGGCGTTTTGCCGATATGGTGTAACCATGAGTGATATCGCCATCCACGCGGAAAATCTTGGAAAACAATACACCATCGGCGAACGGCCGGCGGCTTATACAACGTTGCGCGAAACCCTGACCTCGGCGTTCTCGCCACAGAAACGGTTGGGTTCAGGTTCAGATGCCAGTAAATTCTGGGCGCTGAAGGACGTTTCTTTTGATGTTGAGAAGGGTAAAGTCCTCGGGGTGATCGGACGCAACGGCGCCGGCAAGAGCACCCTGTTGAAGCTGCTCTCACGCGTCACCGAACCGACCGAAGGAAAAGCGGTGATCAACGGTCGTGTCGGTTCACTGCTTGAGGTTGGCACGGGGTTCCACCCCGAACTGACCGGCCGTGAGAACATCTCGCTCAATGGCGCCATCCTCGGCATGAAACACTCCGAAGTAGAGCGCAAGTTTGACGAGATCGTCTCCTTCGCTGAAGTCGAACAGTTCATTGACACCCCGGTGAAGCGCTACTCGAGCGGTATGTATCTTCGCCTGGCGTTTGCCGTGGCAGCCCATCTCGAACCGGAGATACTGGTTGTGGATGAGGTCCTTGCTGTGGGCGACGCGGAATTTCAGCGCAAATGCCTGGGTAAAATGAGTGACGTTGCCCAGCAGGGGCGCACCGTTTTGTTTGTCAGCCACAACATGTCTGCCATTTTGCGCCTGACCGAAGAGACCATTGTGATCGAAAAAGGTCATCTGGCCATGCGCGCCCCCACGCCGCAGGCAGTGGATTATTACCTCTCCGCCGGTTTCTCACAGGAAGGCCAGCGCCACTGGCTACCGGATGAAGTCCCCGCGGACGCGGCGCCCTTCAAACCGGTCGCCATCCGGGTGAAGAACCCGAAAGGTGATGTGGTTGACACACTGCGGTCCACCGAACCGGTGACCATCGAACTGGAATACGAACTGGAACAGGCAATTACCGGGCTGCGGGTGGGGATCTACCTGCTCAGCATGCGCGGAGAATATATCATGACCTCATTTGATACGGACGATCCGGCGGAATTCGACAGGCTGTCCACACGCAAAGAAGGTCACTATGTCAGCCGGTGCACCCTGCCGGCGGATTTACTCAACGAAGGCCGTTTTATGATCGCGGTGAATGCCAGCACTTTCCGTGTAAAACGGTATTTCCAGGATGAACAGGCCCTGACATTCAATATTGATGCCGCCGGCGCGCCGGGTATGCATTGGCCTGAACCACGGTTGGGACCCATTCGTCCGCGTTTGACCTGGAACATTGAGGCGGTGTAAAGATGACAGCGGCTGCAGCAGCAGGAAAAGATGTAGTAAAAGAAATACTCGGACAGATCCCCTTCGCGGTGGAACTGTACTGGCTGGTTCGGCAGCGGGGCAAGGCGATCAACAGCCATTTCAGCCTGAAGCACCTGCAGGAAGCGTTACCCGAACTGGTCAAAGAAGCCGGAGAGCTGAAGAAGTCAGCCCCGGCCGGGAAGAAAGTGTTCATTTTTGCCACCCTGCATTACTGGATCGAGCATGCCGCGTTGACCGGTATCGCGCTTTCCGCACAGGGGCATGATGTCACGCTGGGATACCTGGCGCAATCTGACTGGCAAAAGCCTATTTCCCGTTTCGATTTACGCCGGCAGGATCTGTACGCGCGGAAAATTCTTACACAGGCGGAACCGGTGCTGAGTTCTCTGTCATTTGTCAGCGGCAAGATCCCTTTCGCGCCGGTTTCGGATGAACTCAGTAAGCTGGTACAGCAGGTGAGCGAATTTGATACCCAGTACTCCCTGCAGGTGGAAGAAGTTGACCACAAGAACGAGGTCTACCAGTTACGTAAAGAGCGCAACGAAGAAGTGGCCCTCGCCGCTTATTCCTACCTGAAAGAAAACCGGCCTGACGTGGTGATCGTTCCGAACGGCACCATCCAGGAACTGGGAGTTGTCTACCGGGTGGCGAAACTGTTGAAGATCCCTGTGGTCACCTACGAATTCGGCGACCAGCGTCAGCGTATCTGGATCGCGCAAAACACCGAAGTGATGCGCCAGGATACCGATGCCTTGTGGCGCGCGCGGCAGAACACACCACTCAAAGATGAACAATTGGAACGTCTGCGGTCCATGCTAATGGCCCGGCAGCACGGCGCAATGTGGGAAAATTTTGCCCGCCAGTGGCAGGGAACACCCTCGGAAGGCGGCGCCAAAACCCGTGCCGCGCTCGGGCTCGATGAACGCCCGGTAGTGCTGCTTGCTACCAATGTGTTGGGTGACAGCCTGACCCTCGGCCGCCACCTGTTCAGCAAGACCATGGCGGAATGGATCAGCCGTACTGTGCAATATTTTGCCGGCCGGCCGGATGTGCAGCTTGTGATCCGTGTCCATCCCGGTGAAGTGCTCACCCACGGTACATCCATGGTTAAAGTGGTGCATGAGGTATTCCCCAAACTGCCCGAACACATCCGCCTGATCGGGCCTACCGAAAAAGTCAACACCTATGATCTGATCGAGGTGGCTGATCTCGGGTTGGTGTATACCACAACCGTCGGTCTGGAAATGGCTATGGGCGGGGTTCCCGTGGTGGTCGCCGCGCAAACACATTACCGCAGCCGCGGTTTCACCTTTGACCCGGATACCTGGGTGTCCTATTACAAAACCCTGGGACAGATCCTCACGAACCCGGCGCAGCACCGCTTGAACCGCCAGCAGGTGGAAAAAGCCTGGATGTATGCCTACCGCTGGTTCTTTGAATTCCCGTTGACCTTCCCCTGGCACCTGGTGCGCATGTGGGATGATTACAAAGCCCACCCGTTGAAAGATGTGATAACGCCGGGCAAAGACAATGAATATTTGGCAACATTCCGGTATCTGGTAGGCGAACCGATCGTGTGGACCTCAATGGAAGCCGGGCAGGAGAAATAGTGGACGATAAAGAAGTTAAACAGCAGGTCCGCGCGTTCTACGACCAGGTCGGATGGAAGACCGTGGGAGAAGGCGTGTATCAAAATGCCCGGTATGAGGATCTGCGGCCGGTTTCACGCGAATATATTCACCGCTGCCATCTGCGGATCAACAGGCATCTGAGCCCATCCGGCGATATTCTGCTGGATGCCGGATCAGGGCCTGTGCAATACCCCGAGTACCTCACATACTCTGAAGGGTACGGTCACCGTTTGTGCCTGGATATTTCCATCCTGGCATTGAAGGAAGCCCGCACCCGGTTGGGAGACAAAGGTCTGTATGTGGTGGCGGATGCCGCCAATCTGCCGTTCAAACCCGAAGCGTTTGACGGGCTGGTCTCGCTGCATACGCTGCACCACCTTCCGCTGCCTGACCAGAAGAAAGCCTATATCGAATTCCTGCGCGTTTTGAAATCGGGCCGCACCGCGGTTGTGGTCAATGGGTGGACGGATTCACCCATGATGCGCACCGCCAAACCCGTGATCCGGCTTTTCGAATGGTTCGGAAAACTGGTCAGCGGGCAGCGCGGTGAAGATAAAGAGGCTGTGTTGAAATCCGCCTGCTTTGGCGTTGAACCGCCGCGTAAGGAACCCACCGGCACATTCATCAAAAAGTTCAGCCCGGATTGGATGGAAACCGAGATCGCCCCGCTGGCGCGTTATGAGATCTTCTGCTGGCGCAGCGTCAATGTTCGTTACTTGCGCGCGGTCGTCCACGGAATTCTGGGCGGAAAACTTTACCTGAAACTGCTATATTTACTGGAAGAATGGTTCCCGAAATACTACGGCGAAAAAGGGCAGTATCCCTTGATCGTCTTACATAAATAAGGCGAAATCGCCAGAGCCTGGAGAATAATATGGATTGGTCTAAACAAGTTGTTCTGGTTACCGGCGGCACCGGTTCATTTGGTAAAAAGATGATCAAGATCCTGCTGGAGGAATACCATCCGGCTAAGATCATTGTATACAGCCGTGATGAATTGAAACAGCATGAGATGCGCGTCGCCGGGTACGACCACCCGAGCCTGCGCTACTTTATTGGTGACATCCGTGACCAGCAGCGCCTGCGCCGCGCCTTTAACGGGGTGGATCTGGTGGTACACGCCGCGGCCTTGAAACAGGTTCCCGCCTGCGAATACAACCCGATGGAAGCCATTAAAACCAATATTCTGGGCTCCAGCAATGTGATCGACGCGGCCCTTGATGCCGGTGTGGAGAAAGTCATCGCCCTGAGCACCGACAAAGCCGTGAACCCGGTCAACCTGTACGGCGCCACCAAACTGGCTGCTGAGAAATTATTTGTGCAGTCCAACGCGTATGCCGGCGGAACCGCCACACGCTTCTCCTGCGTTCGGTACGGCAATGTGGTTGGCAGCCGCGGCAGTGTTGTGCCGATCTTCATCAAGCAGCGCCAGAACGGCGCGTTGACCATCACCGATGACCGCATGACCCGCTTCTGGATCTCTCTGGAGCAGGGTGTGCGCTTCACCCTGCGCTGCTCCGAGCAGATGTTCGGCGGCGAAGTTTTCGTGCCGAAGATCCCCAGCACCACCATCACCGACCTGGCGCACGCCATTGCGCCCGAGGCCAAAGTTAACATCATCGGCATCCGCCCCGGAGAGAAACTTCACGAAGTGCTGATCTCCGATGACGAAAGCCGCAACACCATCGAACTGGATGACATGTTCGTAGTGCAACCCGCGGAAGCTCTGTGGTTCGGCCACGAATGGGAAAAACGTGGAAAGGTGCTGCCGGATGATTTCCGGTACGCCAGCAATACCAACACGGAATGGTTGAATGTTGACCAGATCCGCGAGCTGGTTGCGCCATTTGAGAATAATGGAGATTCGGGAAGCGCGGAATGAAACGGTTGCTGGTCACCGGAGCGAGCGGTCTGCTTGGAATAAACCTGGCGCTGCGTGAATCGGAGCGCCGGGAAGTAATTGGCATTATTAATTCGCATAGTCTTTCCGGTGTGCCGTTCCTGACCAAACCTTTTAACTTGTCCGCCCCCGGGGCTGTCGACCGGATGCTGGATGAAGTCAGGCCGGCCGCGGTGATCCATTGCGCGGCTATGGCCGATATTGACGCCTGTGAAAAGCAGCCCGAGAAAGCGGCGTTGATCAATACCCGGGTGCCGGGAATCCTGGCCGCGGCTTGCGCTGTTCGCAAAATCCGCCTGGTACACCTTTCAACTGACGCGGTGTTTGACGGTTTAAGAGGAAATTATCTCGAAACCGACACACCCAATCCCTTGTCTGTCTACGCGCGCACCAAACTGTACGGTGAAACGGCGGTGTTGGATGCGTTTCCCAAAGCCGTGGTGGCGCGGGTCAACTTCTACGGTTGGAGCCTGACCGGCAAACGCAGCCTGGCGGAATTTTTCTACAACAACCTTTCGGAAGGCAAACCGGTTAATGGTTTCACGGATGTGCAGTTCTGCCCGTTGTTTGTCAACCACCTGGCTGACCTGTTGTTGCAATTACTGGATAGCGGCCACAGCGGCCTGTTCCATGTGGTCAGCCCGGTTTCATTGAGTAAATATGAATTCGGCTGCCGCATTGCCGAAGCCTTCGGCCTTGACGATAAGCTGATCAAGCCGGTTTCGGTGATGGATGGCGGCCTAGCGGCACGTAGGTCACCGAATTTGACCCTCAACACCGATAAGTTGAAGGAAGCTTTACAGATAGTGCTTCCCGGCGTGGAAGAAGGCATCAAAGAATTCGCGGAACAGTTGGAAGAAGGCTTTCCGCAACGGCTTCAAAATTTCCTGAACCAGTCCTGATACCAAGGAGGAATTGATATGGAAATCCGTATTGGTACTCATGTGATCGGCAACGATCATCCCACCTATTTCATCGCCGATATCGCGGCCAACCATGACGGCAGTCTGGACCGGGCAAAATTGCTCATCCGCCTGGCCAAAGAAGCCGGCGCCGACGCGGCCAAGTTCCAGAACTTTCAGGCGCCCAAGATCGTATCCGATTACGGATTCAAATCCATGGGCGGACAGGTTTCCCATCAGGCAAAATGGAAAAAATCTGTCTTTGAAGTCTATAAAGACGCGTCGGTACCATTTGACTGGACTCCCGTCTTGAAAGAAGAATGTGACAAAGTGGGGATCGATTATTTCTCATCCCCCTATGATTTTGAATCCATCGACCATCTGGACCCGTTTGTGCCGGCCTATAAGATCGGCTCGGGTGACATCAACTGGCTGGAGACTCTGGAATATATCGCCCGTAAGAACAAACCGGTGCTCCTGGCTACCGGCGCCTCGGATATGGGTGACGTGCAGCGCGCGGTACAGGCCATTCTGGCCATCAATCCCGAACTCGTGCTGATGCAGTGCAATACCAACTATACGGCCAGCCTGGAGAACTTCAACCATATCCATCTGCGTGTACTGACCACCTTCCACAGCATGTATCCGGATCTTATCCTTGGCCTCTCAGACCATACTCCGGGGCACGCGTCCATTCTAGGGGCGGTTGCGCTGGGCGCGCGGGTGATCGAGAAACACTTTACCGATGACAATAACCGTGAAGGCCCCGACCACGCCTTTGCCATGAACCCGCAAAGCTGGGCTGACATGGTGCAGAATACCCGGCAATTGGAACGCGCGCTGGGTTCCGGCGAAAAATTTGTGGCCGAAAACGAACAGCAGACAGTGTACCTGCAGCGCCGCTGCCTGCGTGCCGCGCGCGACCTGAAAGCGGGGGAAATCATCACCCGCGAGATGGTCGACGTGCTGCGCCCGGTTGCCAAAGGCGCGATCCTTCCGAACGACCTGAACCTTGTAATCGGCACGAAAATTCTGTCCGATATGCCGGCCGGCAAAGAGATCTGCTGGACGGATCTCGGAAAAGCCTGATCGGGGGGATCATGCGCATCCTGTACGCGTCCCGTGGTTTCGGGGTTCATGACGAGCGCTTTCTGCGGGCACTTTCCGCATCGGGGCATGAGATCTTCTTCCTGCCGTTGACATCAGCCACCCATCCCGGTATGGTTCTGCCTGACAGCGTGAGGCAGATCTATATCCCCACTGATAAAGAAACCACCACCCATACGATTGGCAGTCTGCTCGAACGCTGGAAGATCGACCTGGTGCATGCCGGCCCTGTCAACGATGTGGCGCGGGCGATCGCTTTCAGTGGATTTAAGCCGCTGGTCAGTATGTCATGGGGATTTGATCTTCTGTGGGATGCCGATCGCGAGTTGATGGTCTGGACGGCGATCAAAGAAGCGCTGGACCATACCACTGTGTTCTTCTGTGACGCGCATAGTGTAGAGACCAAAGCGGTGACGGATTATGGTTTTGATCCATCTCGCACCGTGGTTTTTCCCTGGGGTGTTGACCATGACCTGTTCTTCCCGACCGGCGCTCGCGCCGGCCGGGCGGCCAATGAACCATTGCGGCTGTTCTCCAACCGTGCCTGGGAAGACCAGTATGGTGTGGACGTGCTGGTCGACGGACTGATCCGGGCGGGAAAGACCGGCGTGGTATTCAAAGCCGTGCTGGCCGGTGACGGTTCCCTGCGCGCGGGTTTGCAGGAAAAGATCAAGAATTCAAGCATTGCCAGGCAGGTACAGTTTGTGGGCCGTATCTCACAGGCCGACCTGCCGCGGTATTACAACGAAGCGGACGTATATATCAGCGCGTCACACGTTGACGGATCGTCGCTTTCCCTGATGGAAGCCATGGCGTGCGGAACCGTTCCGCTGGTGAGCAACATCGCCAGCAACAGGGAATGGGTGGAAGACGGCGTCAGCGGATATCTGTTTGAAGACGGCGATGACGTACAACTGGCGGCGCGCCTGCTGGCACTGGATAAGGTCCGGCAGAAACTGCCTGTTTTATCACGCAACGCGCAGGCGGTATCGGAAGAGCGCGCCGATTGGACAAAGAACCAGAAAATTATGCTCGCCGGGTACGACCTGGCGATGAAGCTGCATCAGGAGCGGGGGCTGTAGCGTGAGGAGAACCCTTTCGCGCCTGGATGTGCTGTTGCTCATCGCTCTGGCGCTTGGCGGCCTGTGGATGGCGGCGGGATCGGTGACCAAACCGGTGCACCCGGCGGAAGATGCTGCCATGCTGATGCGCTATTCGCAACATTTCGCGCAGGGGCATGGCATCGTGTGGAACATCGGCCAGCCGTCGGTGGATGGCGCCACGGACTTCCTGTTCATGGCCTTCCTTGCCGGGCTGTACGCGCGGGGTGCACCGCTGGAAGCCACAGTTATGTGGGTGTGCGGGCTCGCGCACCTGGTCACCGTGCTGCTGGTGTATTATGGCGTTCGGCGCTATTTCAAAGGCGGCACACTTGCCGCGTTAATCCCGGCTGTATTTCTATTAGTCGGACCCGGCTTGCGGTACGCAGAGGCCAGTTTCGGCACACCTTTCTTCGCGGTGTTCGTCACATTGAGCTGGATGGCGGCGCAGGAGGCGGTTGAAAATCCGCGTTCCACGCCGAAGGCCCTTTTATTCGCCCTGGCCTGTCTGTTGATGGGCCTCACCCGGCCCGAAGGGGTGCTGATAGCCGGGTTCATGCTGCTGGTGGTCATTTACCGGCTCGGGTGGAAGAAATCCCTGCGGATCATCACGGTATTTACCGGCGCCTTCCTGTTGTTGGGCGGGGCGTATTTCATGTGGCGGTGGAGCTACTTTGGTTATCCGCTGCCAAACCCGTTTTATAAGAAGGGCGGGGGACAACTGTATACAGACAGCCTGAATAATGCCGTGACCGGTGTTCTGGAACTTAGTTTCCCGTTCTGGCTGGCGTACGCGGCGGGCTGGGTTTGCCTGTTGTGGGAAGGTTGGCGCCGGCTTGTCGCGGAGCGGACATGGTGGAAAAACCTGTGGTCGTTTTCCGCCAATTTGTTGACTACGGAAAATCGCGGGAGGATCGTCAACACAACCCGTGTTCTGGGGTTCGCCCTGCTGGCGGCATTTACCCTTGGACTTTTCCGTGCGTCCTCTTCCTTGCATGAAAACCTGGTGTTCGGGCGCTATTCCACGCAATACACCGGTTTATTGCTGGCGCTGCTGGTTACCGGCCTGCTCGGGTTGACGGCTTCCCGCTGGCTGCCGGAGAATACGATGAAAACTAAGACGGCGGTCGAGCCGGAACAAGTCATACATTTCAACACATTGATCCCGGCCGCAATATTCGCGTCCATTCCAGTGGTGGGCTTCACCCTGATGTGGGTGCTGCTATCCAATGAAATGAATTACCTGTGGCGCTTCCAGTACCCAATTCTGCCGGTCATCCTGATGACCTGGCCGCTCCTGGTTGACGCGCTGAAAAAAGACATTAAATGGTCTACTCAGGTTGCGTTGAAGGCGCCTATGGTGATCGCCGTTCTGTTGCTGGGCGCAGGGCTGGTCTGGAACCAGTCCAACCGCTGGCAGATCAGTTACCAGTCCGACGGCCGGTTTGAGGTGGCGCAGTACCTGTCTCAGTACGCGGACAGGCATTACACCATCGCCACCACCGAAGCCGGCCTGCTGCCGCTATATTCCGGCTGGCAGGCGGTGGATACCTGGGGCTTGAACGACGCGTGGATCGCACACAATGGCGGGATCACAAAAGAGTATCTGGCGAAAGTCCAACCGGAAGTGATCATGTTTCACGCGGATTTCTCACCGGTCTTCCCGAAAAAAGAAGCCGGGGATGCCTGGGGTTCCATGCTGATGACCCTGGAAACCTATGCCCGGGAGAATGGGTATGTTCTGGCTGCCGTATATGGCGACAGCCCGGTGGACACGCATTATTATTACGTGCGTCCGGATTTTCCGGAAAGCGCGGATATTGTCACATTCATCCGCTCGCTGGATGGCGGCGCCTACCAATACGGTTCACACACCGTGGATTACAACAAATTGCAGTGGAAGAAGGAATAGACATGCCTCAGAAACAACGCACGGTTGCCATCGTGCAGGCGCGGATGAGTTCCAGCCGCCTGCCGGGCAAGGTGCTTAAAGAGATTAATGGTAAACCGATGATCGCCCATGTCGTCGAACGTACCGGCCGCGCCGAGTGTGTTGACCAGGTGGCCGTCGCGACAACGGTCGACCCATCCGACGACGCCATTGAGACTTGGTGCAAGGAAACCGCCACGGCCTGTTACCGCGGGAGTATGTTCGATGTACTGGACCGCTTCTATCAGGCGGGCAAATCATTTGACGCGTCCGTCATCGTGCGGGTGACCGCTGATTGCCCGGTGATCGATCCGCAGGTGATCGATGACACCGTGGCGGCATTCCACGCGCATAACGCGGATTTTGCCGCCAACCGTCTGCCGCCTCCCTGGGGCCGTACGTTTCCCATAGGGCTGGATACGGAAGTGGTCAGTTTTACCGCGCTCGAACGCGCCTGGAAGGAAGCAAAGGAACCCCACGAGCGCGAGCATGTGATGCCCTACCTGTATGACGTGGACGGCCGGTTCAAGATCTACCAGTTGAACACGTCACCCGATTACGGCACACTGCGCTGGACGGTGGATACGCCGGAAGACCTTGAATTTATTCGCAGTGTGTTCGCGTTCCTTCCGGATCCTGAGAACTTCACCTGGCTTGACGTGTTGGCTGTCACACTGGAACACCCCGAGTTGAATGCTATTAATTCGGAAGTCAAACACAAGGTATTCAATGAAGTGGATACCCGGATGAAGAAAAGTTGATTGTTTGAATCGCCCCTCACCCCGCCTCGCCCCGTTGGGGCGAGGAGAAAGCAACACAATGGAAAGGTCCTCTCCCCGGAGGGGAGAGGTCAGGTGAGGGGAGTGCCTGCCAGACCAGAACCACACCTTAGGAAAACAAATGATCTCCATTTTTACCGCACCAAAACCATTCACCAATCCACATATCGCCACCATCCAGCGCAATGCCATCCGCTCATGGAAAGCTATCGGCGCGGATGTCATTCTTGTGGGGGATGAAGATGGCATCGCTGAAGCCGCCGCCGAACTGGGTGTCAAACACGCGCCGAATGTGGTTTGCAATTCCTATGGCACCCCAATGATCGATTCGATCTTCGCGCTGGGCCGCGAACTGGCAGATAAGGATTTATTGGCCTACATCAATGCCGATATCATCCTGCTGCCCGATTTCAACGCGGCGGCGGAACGTGTGACCCGCACCCAGTCGAAATTCCTGATCATCGGCCAACGCTGGGACCTGGATGTGCGCGACGACCTCGATTTCACCGGCGAATGGGTGGACCGGATGCAGCAGGAGATCAAAACCCGCGCCCGGCGTCACCCGCGCGGTGGCAGCGATTACTTCCTATTCCCGAAGAATGTCTTTGAATACATCCCACCCTTTGCCATTGGACGTGCCGGCTGGGATAACTGGATGATCTATGAAGCCCGCCAGAAGGGTTGGAAAGTGGTGGACGGCAGCGAAGCCATCAACATCATCCACCAGGACCACGATTACAGTCATCTGCCGGGCGGCAAACCGCATTACAAGCTGCCGGAGACCTTTGACAATATCAAAGCCGGCGGCGGGAAACGCACCATCTTTGTTTTGGATGACTGCGACTACATCCTGAAAAACGGCGAGCTGGATTACTTCCCCATGAGCTGGAAGAAATTCTGGCGCGAGGTGGAGATCCTTCCACTGGTGCGCTGGCATTCAAAATTCATGACCGAAATTTTCTATGCCATCTTCCACCCGAAGAAAGCGTACGCGGAGTGGCGGTCAAAACAGGCCGCGAATGCGGAATAAAGGCCCGCGTCAACGTGGTATAAATCAAACCGAAAGAGATAACGCATGCGAGTCGGACAAAACCCCGCGAAGTACGTGAAAACAGTTATCAAGCCCGAGCGAATCACCGTGGCGGTCTTGAATTACATCCCCTTCCTGAGCGGCTTCTACACCGAAGCGCTGGATGTGTTGAAGGTCTGCCTGGACAGTGCCCGCAAAGACGCCGGCCTGCCTTTTGACTTGCTGGTATTCGATAATGGCTCCTGCGAAGAGGCGAAGAATTATCTCATCAATGAGCAGGACGAAGGCCGCATCCAGCACCTGTTCCTATCCGAGAAGAACCTTGGCAAGGGCGGGGCCTGGAACA
>CAYOKC010000047.1:24239-24511 GCA_964404415.1 uncultured Leptolinea sp.
ATTATGCTGGCCGGTGCGCCGGGCGAGATTATCGCCTATGCTGACAGCGACTGTCTGTTTTACCCCGGCTGGCTCGTGGAATCCGTCAAACTGCTGGAGACCTATCCGAACGTGGGTATGGTCACCGCGCGGCCATTCCGCACCAACCCGGATTTCTATACCGGCACGGCTGCCTGGGGTGACAAGAATGCCAATCTCAAACACGGGCAGTTCATCTCCTGGGAAACCTTCCTCGAATTTGACCGTTCCATCGGCCAGACCGATGAAGAGAT
>CAYOKC010000048.1:0-630 GCA_964404415.1 uncultured Leptolinea sp.
GGCTGGTTGGCGCGGGGATACCGGTTGCCGTTCGGTTCATCACTTGTATTGCGGGCTGTAAAACCGGCTATTTAGCCGCGATCAATATCTTCAGGACAACCTGTCCACAGCGCACTTCGTCACCAGTGATGACCACGGTGGGGGTATACACCCGTTCATCATTCAGGAAGGTGCCATTGGTGGAATTCATATCTTCGAGCCACCACTGGTTATGATGGTAGCTTAATTTCGCGTGGCGCGACGACACCGTCTCATCGGAGATGGGGCAATTATTCAGCGGGTCACGGCCGATGATCACCTCAGGCACGTTGAATTCCATGGGGTTGGAATCACCGGTGATGGATGAGATCGTCAGAATGGGGACCTGGGCGGCTTTGACCATTTCGACATGCATTTGCAGGTCTTGCCAGAGAACATACAGGGCGGTTCCCAGGAACGCGTATAACATCAACGCGACGATTGCTCGAACTACCAGTACGACTATTCCGCTCACGATTTGCCCTTCTCCGGGGGTGGTGTAAAGAATGGTTCTACCGGTCCGGTTTGCGTATTGGCCAAAGGAGAATCCTGCCCGTACACGAGAGGAACCCCTGCGAGGGAGATGACGTCGCCGGGAAAAAGCGGTTGACG
>CAYOKC010000048.1:640-24465 GCA_964404415.1 uncultured Leptolinea sp.
GATCACATACTGTCCTTTGACCTGAATGTTCCGCCGGTTGAATTCAGGTCAAAGATCACATACTGTCCTTTGACTGCCCGGATCTGGGCATGTTCCCGAGAAATCCGGGGGTCTTCGATCACCAGGTCGTTTTCCAACCTTCGTCCAATGTTTATCACGGGCTGAACCAATGGATGTGTCTCCAGCCCGTTTATGATGACAAATGCGTTGAGGGGAATACTGTCACCGGGGAGTAATTCTTCTTCGATGATCGATATGGGCATCGATGCTGTCTTGTCCAACGGCAGGGCATCAGGCCCCGCGTCATTCACCAGAACTTCGCCTTCCAGCAGGTCGGCACTGCCGGTTAAAACTACCCGTGGAAGTGTGGCGGCAGGCAAGCCTGAATCTTTTATGATGGACGCGAAGGTCTGGCTGAATGGATAATGCTCCCAGCTTTGTAATGAAGATACCGGTACTTCACAGATCAGTATTTCAGGCATAATGGTTTCGCCTGAGATTGACTTCTTCTCAAGGTATGACTGAACCGCCGAAACCAGTTGAGCCGTCCTGGGGTCATCGACTTTGTTTCCGGAAATGATATGAGAACTGGATTCGACCAGTGACTTCAAACGGGCTTCAATGGAATCAAAATTTATCTTCACGTGATTATTATAATGAACTACCGGAAATGGGGAAACCAGGTGAGAGAACACTCATAATCCGGTGTGCCTCTGTGGATGCGAAAAGGTTTTTGTGTCACTCAACAGATCCGGCGTGACTGATCACAGCCAACCGGGCGCCGGTAAGTGACAGCAGGTCTTTTACCGCGAGACGGATATTCAGTCCCCTCTGGCCGCCGCTGATGTGAATTTCATCGTAGCCTGAGGCAGACGCGTCCAGCCACATCTGAAAACCCCGGTTGATCAATGCGAGCGGTGATATTCCCCCGGTCTGAAGGCCGGTCATCTTCTCCGCTTCCACCTGGGTGGAAACCTGCAGTTTCTTTTCGCCGGCCGCTTCCGCGAGGAGTTTCAGGTCAACTTCGTGGTCACCCGGTACAACAGCAAGGATGGGTTTCCCCGGGCGGGTACGCAGCACAACAATGGTTTTGAAAACTTGTGATGCCGGCACATTCAAGAGGCGGGCGGATTCGATCGCGCCCAATTTTTCGGCGGGCAGGTCAAACGCATGGTATTTTATTTTTTTTGAATCGAGGAACCGGGTGACGTTATTTGTAGTCATTGGGCCTCCGGCGGGTTTTGTTGGGGCGCACATAGATGGGATTACTGAATATCCAACCGCGCCGTTTCCCGAGGAATTGCGTGTAGGCTTCAACGCGGTAAACACCGGGGCGGGTGGTGATATGAGCGCCGGTGGTGGAGTTTTTCCATTCCCTCACAACCTCACCATCGCAGAGCAGGCGTAAATCGGCGTTCGAGGGCAATTTGACCTGCAGGGTTACACCGTCTTCAAGGGTGATCTCATCCCCCATAATGGCATTTCCATGCAGATTATGGGCGGAAAACCGGAATCCGCGGGTGGAAGCCGGCAGATCGTACCCGACAAAATTATTCCCCTTCGCAAGGGCTGTTAGAATGGCGCCCCGGTCGTATGCCAGATCTCCGCGCAGCGGGTTGGGAAGTATCAGGTGATTATTAACCGCGGAGAAATGGAACTGATATGGGAAGATGATCTTATGTATCGGTCCCATGGATTTATGCAGGGCGTGCGCGTCTGACCCTCCCACAGCGGCCACTTTATTCCCGGCTGCCAGAAGGTTGTCCCAAATTTTTAAAGTTTGAGGTAACGGTCCATGCGCCATATATTGGGGAAAAAAAGCGTACCAGATGGCGTCGAGTTTGTTCGTCACCACGGATTTCAATTCACTAAACCCGTTCCATAACTCTATTCCGGTATAGCCGTGAACCGACCATGCTTCCCATGAAATATCCCCTTCACCGAATATGGGCAGGGCAGGGTCTATCGGGTGGGCAATAAAACTGCTGCCGCCGGATGAACGCACCTGGTTGATCAGGTTTTGAACATCCGGCGCGTATGTGGCCATTTCACGGTTGGTGCCGAACACCAGCAGGTGATTCTTTTGTGGGTGGCGCGCCTGGTAGTGAACTTCTTCCCCCACCAGCAATAAGACGCGTTTGCCGTCAAATGTGTAATATCCTTCTTTCCCGTCTACGAGCACGTTATGGTCGGTTGTGATGATCACGTCCAGTCCGGCTTCGCACGCGGCGCGGGCTACATCTTCATGGGTTCCGCTGCCATCAGAATAGCGGGTATGGATGTGGAGATTGAGGCTGATTTCTTCCATATTTGTTTGACGGTTTTCTCCATCTAAAGGTATAATCGTGTTTTGTTTTAGGAGGCTAAACGTGTCGACATATTTTGATATCGCGCTGATTATAATCTCGGTGACATTGATCATAAGCATCATTCTTCAGAATAAGGGCGTTGGCCTCGGTGGATTAACCGGCGCCGATACCGGTGGCGTCTTCTCTGCCCGCCGCGGAATTGAAAAGACCCTCTTCTGGATCACGATTGCTCTCAGTGTATTGTTTGTTATCCTTACACTGGTCACCATCATCGTTAGCAAATAGTTCCGGAATATATTCCCATATTTGCGCGAATATAAAGGGCGACGCTCCATAGCCTGAAGCGCGCGCCCTTTTTTCTATTATGATGAAAAACCTTCGCTGGCAATTCGTAATCATTTTCCTGACCGGTCTAGTCGTCGGTATTTTGCTGTTGGGTGAGCAGAAAGACTCTGCGGCTGCTGAAGCTACACCCCGCCCCGCGCAGGGTGGTATTTACACTGAAGCCGTAGTCGGCAATCTTCAGCGTCTAAATCCTCTCCTCGACAGTAAAAACCAGCCTGACCGTGACATTGACCGCCTGATCTTCAGCGGTCTGATCCGTTTTGACTCCCGCGGCCTGCCCGTTGCTGATATGGCGGAAGCGTGGGGTATTTCAAAAGACGGCACAACCTATAATTTCACCCTGCGTGAGAACCTGAAGTGGCATGACGGCCAACCGGTTACCGCGGATGACGTTGTATTCACCGTAGACATGTTACGCCAGGGGAATCCGTCACTATCAACTGATCTGCGAGACTTCTGGAAGACCGTGGAAGTGAAGGGTTCCGGCCGGAATATTCAATTCAAGTTAAAAGAAGCTTTTTCACCCTTCCTCGATTATGTCAGTTTTGGCGTTCTCCCCAAACATCTTCTTGGCTCAGTCACCGGCGACGCGTTTGTCAACGCGCCGTTCAACCTGCAGCCGGTCGGAACCGGTCCATTCCAATTTGAACGCCTTATCGTGGATAATGGCAACATTACCGGCCTGGTTTTACGGGCATACAAAGATTACCACGGGCAAAAACCCAACCTGTCTCAGGTGGTTTTCCTGTTCTACCCGGATTCGATCGGTGCAATTACCGCGTATAAAGAAAACCGCGCCCAGGGGATCAGTCAATTGACGCCTGATGTCCTTCCGCAGGCATTGAAATTCCCCAATCTGGGTTTGTATACCGGTCGAAAACCGGAGATGACCATTCTGCTTCTAAACCTGAATAATACGGAAGTCCCCTTCCTGCAGGATGTTGAAATCCGCAAAGCTATTCTGCGCAGCCTCAACCGTCAGTGGATGATCGATAATCTCCTGCAGGGGCAGGCTGTCATCGCGGATGGTCCTATCTTCCCGGGAACCTGGGCGTATTATGACAAAATTCAACCCATCGCCTATGACCCGGAAATCGCCAAACGTGACCTGAAGGAAGAGGGCTGGGTGCTGGCCGGTGAGACGGATACTGTCCGCTCTAAAAAAGAATCCTTCCTGAAATTCACGTTGACAGTTCCCGACACGGAAAAACACAAGAACCTGGCCGGAGCCATCCAACGGGACCTGGCGAATGTCGGGATACAGGTCACAATTGAAGTTCTGCCGTACGATTCGATTTTGAATGACCGGCTTAATCCGCGCACATACCAGGCTGCTCTCGTAGATTTCAATTTCTCCCGCTCACCGGATCCGGATCCGTACCCATTCTGGGATCAGGTCCAATCCACCGGCGGTCAGAATTATTCCCAGTGGGACCACCGCGTAGCCAGTGAAATGATAGAGCAGGCCAGAATCTCAACGGATGTGGATGAACGCACCCGCCTGTACCGGAATTTTCAGATGATCTTCGAAGATGAAATGCCGGCTCTCCCGTTGTTCTACCCGATGTTTACCTGGGGAGCGGATAACGCGATTGGCGGCATCCGGATGGGGCCGTTGTATGATACGTCTGACCGGTTTAACAGCATCCAGGACTGGTACCTGGCTCTAAAACCGGTGGTGAAAGACACTCCCACACCGGCTCCCGCGAACTAAAGCCGGGTTGTATTGGATGTTACAGGCATGTCAGAAGCTTTAAATAAAGATATCTTATACATAAAGAACTCCGTTGCTGAACTGGAAACGTTTTTGTTATCCAACGATGTCATCCGCCACCTGCCGGATATTTCACTCTCGGCTGGCGGCGTGATGCTCGCCCAAAAACGGCTACAATCCGCCAGCATGGATGGTGACGTGACAGCCAGCCTTGATCAAATTGACCAGATACGCAGCCACTGGAAAGTAGCCTGGGCAAATAAATGTCAACAGGAAGCCCGCATGCGTATGCGATTATGGGGAGATTTCATTCTTGGTCTGGCGCATGATGGAAACGAACCATCGTCGGCCTACCGTCACCAGGTGCGCAACCGTGTGATTGTTCAGTTGATCGAAGACAATCATCCGGACCGGGTGGAAGAATACGCGGAAAGCATTCAACGCAAAGATAAACTCCTGGTGAAGTATTCCGCGGATAATGATTTCATCTGGGAGCCGGAAGTGCGCGGGGGATTCCCGAAAGACAAATTCTGGTACCTATATCGGGTTATGCGGTACGAAAAGGCGGATTAATGAGCCCCTTCTATACATGCAAAGGCGACGACGGATTAACAGCCTTTATAGGCAAAGGGCGGTTAAAAAAATACGACCTGCGCTTTGAGACATTAGGCACATTGGACGAAACATCATCCGCGTTGGGTTTAGCCCGGGGACTATCGGCCGTTCCGGAAATCAAAGACATATTGTTGCATGTACAGCGTGACCTGAGCGGAATGATGGGTGAGGTAGCTTCTGATCTGGACCAGGCGGAACGCTTCCGTACCATTCGCGAAGAGCAGGTGAAATGGCTGGAAGACCAGGCTGACGAAATAACCGCGAAGGTTGAAGCGCCGCGAAGTTTTCTGATGTCAGGTGATACGCCGGGGGGAGGCGCGCTGGATAACGCGCGAGCGGTCACCCGGCGGGCGGAAAGGCGTGCCGTTGAAATGACCGATAAAGGCTTTCTGAATAACCTGTCCATTATCGCGTATTTGAACCGCCTCTCGTCACTTTTATTTGTTCTTGAATTGTTCGAATTAAAAACATCCCTTCCGGGAAATCCCAGTCAGGCAAAATAGTAACGTGATCAGCGGCACACTGCTTAATTGCGCGGCTATCGTCATTGGAAGTGTGCTTGGATTGGCTCTGGGATCGCGTTTACCGGAGAAGATCAAGCAATCGGTCATCCTCGTACTGGGGATGTTTACTGTGCTGTTCGCGATCCAGTTATTCCTGAAAACAGAGAATGCCATTATCCCTTTGCTTTCCATTCTGGGAGGTGTTGTAATAGGGGAATGGCTGGATATCGAATCCGGTCTGGTGAAATTAACCACCCGGTTGGAAAACCGCCTGCTGCCACAGAAACCGGCAGAAAAGCCCGGTAACGGCGGATTTGTCAGGGGATTTCTCTCCACGTCGTTGATCTACTGTTCCGGCCCGATGGCCATTCTGGGCGCTATTCAGAACGGACTATCCGGGGAGATCAGCACGCTGGCTGTGAAATCTGTATTGGATGGTTTCGCGTCGCTGGCGTTCGCTTCCAGCCTGGGAATCGGCGTTGCGTTTTCAAGCCTGCCGGTTCTCATGTACCAGGGATTGATCTCCCTGTTCGCGTCGCAGGTTCAGAGCCTATTGACCACTTCAATGATTAACGAGCTGACGGCCGTCGGTGGGATTATCCTTTCCTGCATCGCCGTCAGCAGTTTTCTTGAGATCAAACCCATCCGCACCGCCAACCTCTTACCCGCGCTGATACTGGCGCCAGTCATCACCTGGTTATTCGCATTCTTAACGAGATAACAAAAACGGCCTTCGAAATGAAGACCGTTTTGTTTACATCAGTGGGGGTGGATCAATTCGCTGCCAGCGCTTCTTCAATGGCGGCTTCAAGTTGTGATGAATCAACAAGTTTGTCATTTACGCGGAAGTACGGGGTGCCATTAACACCTTTCTCCTGACCGTATTTCAGATCATCCGAAACTCTCTGCGCGTGGGTGCTGTTATCCACACATTCCTCAAATTTGTCTGAGTCAAGGGAGAGGTCTTTGGCCAATTGCACAAACAGGTTGCGGGTAAAGGCGCCCTGGTTTTCGCCGCGCTGGCTTTCAAAGATCAGGTCGTGGTATTCCCAGAACTTGCCCTGGTCGGCGGCGCAGTAGGCGGCTTCGGCTGCTTTCACCGATTCAGGCCCTAAAAACGAGAAAGGAATAAAAGTGAGCTGGATCTTTCCAGTCTCTACGTATTTTTTGACAATTCCCGGTTCCTGTTTGAGTGCGAATTGTCCACAGAATGGGCATTGGAAATCTGAAAATTCTTCCACTTTCACACTGGCATTCTTATCGCCCATGGAAGTAAAATCCGCGTTTGGACGGGCAACAGGCTTGACAAGTTTCCTCTGAACGGATGGCCATATCAAAACACCGGCGATCAAAAGGGCGCCCAGCGCAATAACTCCAATCGTGATCCAGTTTTGCTTACGACGGTCTGCGGAACGCAGCGCCTTTAATTCTTGCTTTCTGCTCATTCTGTCTCCTGGCAATGTAGGTTCGTGTTTGGATTCTACCCGAGGTTCAGGCAGGTGTCGATAAACCATATAAGCTTCAAATAAATATGGTTTTTAATCGATAAACTAAATGCCATTTGAGACAGGATTTTCATATACAAAGACCGGGAAACTTTCACCGGTCAAAGTAAACCCGAGAGAATCATATAATGACAATGACGCGGTGTTATCCCCCTGTGTGTTGACAGTCACCTGCCAGCAATTCAGTTTCAGGCTGGAAACCAACATATCGCGAACCAACGCGTATCCAATGTTCTTCCTCTGGCATTCCGGGTTGACTGCCAGACGGGCAAGATGGGTATTGATCGGGGTGGACGTGCTGATCTGGTATCCCACAATCTTGTTATCAAGAATGGCTACTGAGGCAAGCGAGGCTTTGTGAAAGGCAAGCATCAGAGCGTCCAGGGAATTCTGCCAGAGTGGTTTGAAAGCTATTTTATCCACAGATGCAACAGCGGGCAGGTCTTGCATGGTCATAACGCGGATTGACAGGTTGGAAGGAACTTCCCTTTCAGGTGGAAGTTTGAAATCCCAGCCGAGCACAACGATCTGCTGGCGTAATACAAAATTGTGCGTTTCAAGTGTGGTCTTAAACCAGTCCTGCAGCCCCAGCGCGGCAAGCATCGGGAGGCTCTCACCCCGGTCAAGGTCTTTCAGGCAGCGCTCAAGCAGAATGGGGAACAGCTTTTCGGGCGGGATCTCCTTAACCGCGCCGAAAACCCGTATCCAGGCGACACCTTCGGGGTCAACCGGAGCCGCCATAACGGCCAAAATCTCATTCTGACGCAGCAACAGGTAATACGGCTGATATCCAATCCATTCCAGAGAGGTACGCCAATCAAGGTGATGCTGAACGTTTACTTTGCCTTTGAAGAACGTGGAAAGCGCGTTCAGGTCACCCGCGGCAGCCGGCCGGAGCAAGAATTTGTTCGTGGGAACATTATTGCGGGCTTGAAAAGTCATGATTACCGCGGCATTAACCGGGAAGCCAGCGAGAATAACCAGCGCATGAACCGTTCCCGGATGGTCAGTTTTTCCTTTGCCTGAAGGGCGTCCAACATGGCGCTCATGGCACCGAGGTTGTCGCCTTTTTCCAATTCCATGGCAGAGATTGTTTTATGGACTATAGCCAGATTCTCATTGTCACCGGCTTTCTTCAATCGTTCTGCAGATAGTTTGTAGAACGTCAGGCTTTCCTCTCTACGGCCGAGATCCTTCAACGCGGCAGCTTTGTTTCCCAACGCAAAACCTTCCCGCAGAATATCACCGGCCGCGGCGAAGGTCTTATCTGTGCCGTCACTGGCATCATAGGCCGCCTGCGCGTCACCCGCCTGCAAAAGGGCCACACTGCGGTTATTGGCCATTTCAGCCGCCTGCAGGGCGTCACCGGCGGTTCTGGCGGCCTGTTCGGCCTTTAAGAACATATCCGCCGCCGCGGAATAATTACCGGCTTCGTACGCCAACCGCCCGAATTCGGCGGATGAAGCAATGGTGGTGTTTTCCATGTATTAGAACGTGATCTCCAGCAGTGATTCCGCGATGCGGCGCAACTGGTCAGCCGGCATGTGACTCAAATTGCTGGCCAGCAAAAGGTATTGTTTATTCACCGGGTTCGCGATGAATTCGGCGAGTTCCTTCGGTATTTTGTCGTTCAGCAGGGATTCAAGTTCACTGATCTCAATGGCTTCACCCGAAACCGGTTGGCTGATAACTGCCGCGGGTACGGGAGCCTGAACCGGGGTTTGGACCAGGTTTTCCTGTGTGGTTTGCACAGTAGCAGGAACTTCCACAATCAAGGTTGCGGTTGCCGGCTGTGGGGTTGGCTCTTGCTGAGCTATTTCTGGTTCGGCAGGTTTGCCAGCCCGGATCATATCTCGCGTGGGGATGGCATAACTGTCTATCCAATCGTTGACGTCAATCTGCAGGATCCGGGTGATCTCTTCCAGATCGGTGACCGGCAGTGGAAGCAGGCCGAGTTCGTAGGCAGTCACGTCTTCCAACGTCAGACCCGTCATGGTGGCCAGGTCATCGCGTGAAAGGTTTTTCCGGCTGCGGGTTTGCATGATCATCGCGCCCAGAATGCGGTTGCGCAATTCCAGCCGCTGCTGCATCGTTTCGGTGCGCAATTTGGGCATGCCGTCAGACAGGCTGGTGGATCCGAAGAAGTGGTCTACCGGCACGGCATAGATCGCCGCCAGGGCTTCCAATTCCGGTAGAGAAGGGGTTACGGCAGCCGTTTCCAGCGCCTCCAAATGGTCCTCCTCCCATCCAAGCAGCCCGCAAGCTTCTTCAGGGGTTCTTCGCGCGTATAAACGGGCATCGAGCACAAGTGCCGCGATTTTGTGTGCCCTGAGGGTTTTTATCTGGGGTTTGATAGCCACGGGTCATCTCCTCCGATTTCCCAACATATCATTAAGGTTGGCGCCAAATATTTCGGGACCAAGCCGGTAGCCGGCTGCTTCAAGCCGCTGGCTGAACTGGGGGCGGATCCCTGTCGGGCGCAGTTCGCCCAGAACTTTGCCATTCTCGCCGATACCGGTTTGCTGGAATTTGAAAATATCCGTCATCGTGATTGTGTCGCCTTCCATTCCGGAGACTTCCGAGATGGCGGTGATCTTGCGGGTGCCGTCTTTCAGACGGGCCTGTTGGACGATCAGGTCAATAGCTGCCGCGATCTGCTCACGCAGAACTTTTACCGGAAGCTCGATGCCGGACATAAGACACATGGTTTCCAGGCGGCTTAACGCGTCGCGCGGTGTGTTCGCGTGCAGGGTGGTCAGCGAGCCGTCATGGCCGGTATTCATAGCCTGGAGCATATCCAATGCTTCGCCGCCGCGGCACTCACCGATGACGATCCGGTCGGGGCGCATACGCAGGCTGTTCTTTACCAGGTCCCGGATGGCAACCTGATGCTTACCTTCAACGTTGGGTGGTTTGGTTTCAAGTCTCACTACATGAGGTTGTTGCAACTTTAGTTCCGCCGCGTCTTCAATAGTGACAATTCGTTCATTTTCGGGAATGTAGCTGGACAGAATGTTCAGGAAAGTGGTCTTTCCGGAGCCGGTTCCGCCTGAAACGATAATATTCAACCGCGAGATGACGCATGCCCGCAGCAGGCTGGCCATAGCCTGGGTAATGGAACCCAGCGAGATCAATTGATCCATGCTGAGCTTGTCTTTCATGAATTTCCGGATAGTGATGGACGGGCCATCGATCGCCACCGGCGGGATAATGGCATTCACACGGGAGCCATCGGGAAGGCGGGCATCCACCGTGGGATTGTCGGTATCGATATTGCGACCCAATGGCAGGATGATCTTGTCAATGATCCGCAGAATGGCATCATCGCTCTCAAACTTCAGGCTGGTCTGCTCCAATTTGCCATTACGTTCGATGTAGACCATGTTGGGGCCATTTACCATCACTTCGCTGACGGAAGGGTCGTCCAACAGTGGCTGCAATGGGCCAAACCCGATCATTTCATCCAGGATTTCTTTGAAAATCTGGTTCTTGAGTTGTTCCGGGATATTTAACCGTGTTGATTCAAACGCGATTTGCAGGTATTGTTGAATAGTTTCGCGGCGCTGGCGCGGTGATGGCGGACGGGCTTCCATCTCGCGCGAAACAGCGCTGACCAGGTAGCTCTTCAGCTTTGCCTGGTCTGTGGGACTGAGCATTGTGCCGCCGGATTGGATCATTTGATCCCTCCGGCAGGTTTAACTTCTTCATCCGGCATAAGCCAGACGATCTGTTCCGTATTAACAGAAAGAAATCCGCTATGGTACAGAGATTCACCGGTGTTGGAAAAGACGATGGCATCCGTCACCGCGATGAACAGGTCTTTTCGGTTCAACTCATCTTTTACACGGTCTTCCGGCCGGATATGTATTTTCCCGCGGATCAAATGGCTGGTGGTCTGTATCGTAACGTTAATCGGCTTCTTTGGTGACTACCTGGGTAAAAATTTTGCCTTTTTCTTCAAAACTGGAAAACATTATTCCCTCTTTCTCTTATCAGTAGAGGCTACTGTCTCCGCCGGCATCAAATAGCCCAGCCCTGAACGGGTAACAATATGACATGGGCTGTGAGGATTTTCTTCCAGTTTCTGGCGGAGACGGGCAATACTAACCCATAAAATTTCTTTGTCTTCTTTATACGACGGACCCCATATGGCCGTCAACAGTTCTTCACCGGTCATGATCTGTCCGAGGTGATGGGCAAATTGGATCAACAGCCGGTATTCGGTCGCGGAGAGGAAAACGGGTTTTTCACCTTTCCACACTTCCGCGCGCGCGAAATCAATTTTCAGGTCATGATGCTGGAAGAACCGCTCACCCATGGAAGAGTCATCTTTGCGGGCGCGGCGAAGGACAGCTTTTACCCGGGCGATCAATTCGGTGGCTGAAAATGGCTTAACCACATAATCATCGGCTCCGGCATTCAAACCTTTCACGCGATCCTGCTCTTCTCCTTTGGCCGTCAACATGATGACCGGCACATTGGAAAATTGCCTGATGCGTTCGCAGGCGGTAACGCCGTCCAATTTGGGCATCATTACATCCATTACCACCAGGTCCGGTTTTTGCGCGGATACCATCTCCAGCGCGTCTTCCCCATTCATCGCTGAAATGACTTCATATCCCTCGGATTGAAGATTCACCTGCAGGAGATGGATATATTGTTTTTCATCATCAACTACCAGAATTTTTGCCGGCATACATCTCTCCACCTGAAAGGTTATACCATCGCCGGAAGCGAGATCACAAACGTGGACCCTTTTCCTGTTATTGATTCTACTGATATTTTGCCATTGTGCGCATCTAAAATTTGTCGGCAAATGAAAAGGCCCAGTCCACTGCCGTGAGCCTCGCGTTCCAATTGCGGATCACGGTAAAAACGCCAGAAGATTTTCTCTTGCGATTCGGCTGGGATTCCCGGGCCTTCATCACGAAATTCAATGACCACCTGTTCTTTATCTGATCTCAGGGTTATCCAGACAGGTGAGTCCGGGGCATATTTATGGGCGTTGGTGATAAGGTTTTCAAAAACCTGTTCCAGCCGTTCTGGATCCGCGTTGACCATTTTCACCGGTTCCCTGATTTTCAGGTGAATGGTCATTTCACCATGGTGAATCCGGGCACGCGCGATGATGTTGTTCAAAAGCGCTTCCACGCGTACAGGTTGGAAATGGAATTCAAGCATATTACTTTGCAGTCGGGCTGAATCCAGCAGGTTATCGATCATCGCCTGCAGGTGATCGGTTTCCGCGTCAATAATTCGCAGAAATTCCTGCTGGGTGGTTGAATCCCAGGCGGCATCAGAACGCAGAAGGGTGGTGGTGTACCCCTTGATAAATCCCAGTGGACTGCGCAATTCATGAGTAATGGTCGATATGAAATTATCCTGCAGGTTGGAGACTTTGCAGCGTTCTTTCAGTTCATCCACTTTACGCCGCAATTTTATGTTTCCAAGCACCAGCCCGAGAATGGACGCGAAACCCTGAGCCTGCTCCAGATCAAGGTCTGAATATCCGGGACCACCAAACCGGATGACCACCATGGCGCCGATAATATCGCCACAGTTGAATACGGGAATCCCCAGGCCGTACGGATTTTCCAGCCGGTTGGTTCCCGGTGTCTTTTTCGGGTTGGCGATAACCGGACACTTGTCTTGAACCGCCTGATTTCCGATTGAATCACCCCATGCGGTATCTGCTTCACTGGAATGGCCCCTGCCTACAGCGCGGGCGAAGACAGGCTCCAGCGTGTTGCCGCCGTTAATCTTAAATACAACGAGATGGTCGTAAATCAACCCGAGGCGGATCTGGTGCGCGAACTCATTCAGTCCAACTTTCCATTCATCCGCGTTATTCAGCTTTCCCAGTGAGCGTAAAAAGTATAAATTAGGGTTTTCGTCGATTGGGTCGGTCATTGGAGGCATTTCCGGTTGTTCTCCTGCACCGAGAATTTCGATCAACCCGCGTATAAGAGAAATTCAAACTCACTCCCCTGGTTGATCTCAGACCGCAGGCGGATGGTGGACCCGTGGGCTTCGATGATCTTGCGAACCAGTGCCAGCCCGAGTCCTGTGCCTCCGTAACGGCGTGTCGAAGAGCCATCCAACTGGTGGAAGGGCTCATAGATCTCTTCCATCCGGTCAACAGGTATGCCGATGCCGTCATCTTTTACTACCACACGAATGGCGCCATCTTCCCGAAGACAGCGAAGTTCGATGTGACCGTTGACCGGTGTGAACTTGATGGCATTATCCAGCAATTGGCTGATAGCCCAGGAGATCTTTTCTTCATCTACTTTGATCTTTGGAAGGTCGGCATCAAAAACCAATCTAAGCTGAAGATGCTTTTCTTCGGCTTTTACCTGTGCCCGGTTGACCAGTGTTTGACTCAAACGGTGCATGTCAACTTGCTGCAAGTTTAGGGCCACTTCAGTGCGGTCGGAATCGGAGAAAAGAAGCAAGTCTTCGATCAACCGCTCCAAACGCGACGACGCTTTTTGCATCACGTTTATCGCGTTCTCCTGGTCTTCTGTCAACGGGCCAAGCACTGACGCGGCTATCAATTCAAGGTAGCCTTTGATATGCGTCATGGGTGTCCGCAATTCGTGCGAAATATTGGCCACGATATTGGCTTTCATGCGGTTCAAATCCGCCAGTTTGACCATGGCCGCTTCCAACTCAGCGGTACGTTGTTTCACACGCAGTTCAAGGCTGGCATTGGCCGTTTGGAGCGCCGAGCGCAATTGAAGGATCTGTTCTGTCACCGCGCGGTCAAGATCTTTGCGGGTGATCAATTTTTGCTCGATCAGGATCTGACCGATCAACTCTGTCCGTCCGGCGGCCTGGGCGTTCTGCTGCAATTTTATGACCCTGTCCAACTGTTCGCCTGTGATGCGCCCGGATTCAACAAGGTATTCGCCAAGCCTGGGGACCAGAACCTCGGGGACCATGATCTGGTCATTCTGGTCGACTTCAGGTTCCATCCTGTCATTCAAAGATTGATTTTCTTTTTCCATGCAGAAATTCGAACCTCGTTAAGATGATTCCGGAACGGTCAGTTTTTCAAGATCGAATCCAGAACAGAATTGAGTTCTTCATTTGAGTAATAATAGATCACCAGGCTGCCGCCCTTTTTGCCGTGATTTATTGTCACTCTCGTCCCCAGGTGTTCCCGCAGCCGGTTCTCGATCTCTTTGACTTCCACCGGCGGCTCGGGTTTAGCTTTGGACGGGACTTTTTCTCCGGAGTATTTTTTGACCAGTTCTTCGGTCTGCCTGACGCTTAACCCGTTTCGGGTGATGATCTGCAACACGGCATTCTGAGATTGGGGGGTATTCAGGCCTAATAATGCCCGGGCGTGCCCTTCGGAGAGGTCACCGGTAAGTATGGCATGACGCACGCTTTCAGGCAACTTGAGTAGGCGCAATGTATTTGTGACGGATACACGGCTTTTGCCAACCCGCAGGGCTATTTCATCATGGGTCAGGTTAAATTCTTCCGCGAGTTGGCGGTAGGCTTCGGCGGTTTCCAACGGCATCAAGTCAGCCCGCTGGACATTTTCGATCAAAGCCAGCTCAAGGCGGTCGCGGTCGTTGGCTTCGCGCAGGATAACGGGCACCATTTCAAGGCCGGCAAGTTTCGCGGCTCTTAACCGGCGCTCACCGGCGATAAGCACGTACTGGTTTTCCGCTTCTTTTGTGACGATCAACGGCTGCAAAATGCCATGCTGCCGGATGGATTCCGCCAGCTCCTCCAGCCCTTCTTCTGCCATGATGGTACGCGGCTGACGGGGGTTGGGAATGATGCTGACAGCCGGGACGGTGTCCACTCCCGTTTTTGGCTCATTGGATGCCGGGATGATGGCGTCCAAACCACGACCTAATCCGCCTTTATGTGCCATGTTTACCCCTTACTCCGCAGCTGCCGGAATTGAAATGCCATCCTGCCCCAGAATTTCTCTGGCGAGCGCGGCATAGGCTTTTGCCGCGCCGGAATCCGGCGCGTACATGGAAATTGGGATCCCGTAGGAGGGGGCTTCCGCCAACCGGATGGACCGCGGAATGACCGATTGGAATACCTGGGTGGGGAAGTGTTTGCGTACTTCGTTGACAACATCGATAGCCAGGCGGGTGCGGCCGTCGTACATGGTCAAAATTACACCGCGAACTGTCAGACCCGGGAAGAGGGATGTTTTGACCCGGTTGATTGTCTGGGTGAGCTGTCCAAGGCCTTCGAGGGCAAGGTATTCACATTGCACGGGAATGATCACGCCATCTTTGGCCGCCATAAGACCGTTGACAGTCAGCAGGCTTAGGGATGGCGGGCAATCGATCAGAATGTAATCATACCGGTCTGACAATCCATTGACCACGTCGCGGAGACGTCCTTCGCGATTCTCCCCGTCAATCAACTCAATATCCGCGCCGGCCAGGGCGGGTGAAGACGGGAGCAGTGAAATCTTGATCCGTGGATTGTGCAAGATGTGCGGCGCCGGTTGGGCGGTACCGATCAACACCTCGTATGTGCCGGTTTTTACCGTATTTTTATCGATGCCGAGTGAGGATGTGGCATTGGCCTGTGGATCAAGGTCAACAAGCAGAACGCGCTGCCCGTAATACCCCAGGAAAGCTCCCAGATTAATTGCCGAGGTGGTTTTTCCCACCCCGCCTTTCTGGTTCACAAAAGTAAAGATTTTTGTCATAGGTTTTGTTCCGCGGGTAGGATTTCGATACCGGCAGCTTGAATTTCAATGTCTGTTGGAATACTGTCCATCCCGCGCCGGGTTACAGATTGGGATGCCAGTTGAACCGCGAAACGGGCTGCTGCCCAAGGATCTCGAGTTGCATGGTATTTTGAGAAGAAACAGGCGGCAAATATGTCGCCGGCACCAGTGGTTTCTACTACGTCAACACGCGGCGCGGGAAAATGGCGCACATCGCCATTCCAGTAAACCCGCGCGCCTTCAGCGCCTTCCGTCACAACCAGTATACGGATGGACCGAAGCATCTCTTCTATGCGTTCTTCATCGCCGTTGATATCTTCAATGCTCATGACAGCAATGGAGGAGTGTTCCAGCACAAACGCGGCTTCCGGCCATTCTGATGATGACACCCGGCCGGAGGAATTCCATGCGCGCATAAATCCCTGCGGTGTCACACAGACTGTGTTATGAGAAAAACTTCGCGCGAGGGTGGGGTCAACTTCACGGGCGACCGGCGCCAGGTGGATTACCGGAGTGGACCGCCAGACTTCGGGTATGGACGACAGATCCAATGCGTCTGCCACATGGTGGATCATCTGGATCCGGCTATCCGGGGTATAGATGTTTTCGAATGTGGTTGTTGTCTCAGATGGTATCGAAAAAAAAGAGATTCCGTCCTGTTCGGGAAATGGATAGTTCTCTTCGCTGGTAGTTACCACTCCCACCCGGTGCCCGAGGGCACGGGCGGTCAGGGCGGAATATAAAACTGTCCCGCCGGGTGTTTTTCCGTCGGGGATAAGATCAAATGTGACATGTCCGATTGCCAGATAGTCAACCGGTTCCAGTAGCTTGCGTTCAGGCATAGCCTGATTATACCTGAAGCGGCTGGTCGGAATCCGCCTGGGAGGCAGCAGGATTATCCGTGGATGGCACGCCACAGTATGGGCAGATGTTCCAGGGAAGTTCCAGCAGCTTCCGGCAGGAAGGGCAGGTTTTCTTTAGTTTTGTCTGGCATGTGGGGCACACTACCCAGTCTTCACGGGTATGCCGTCCGCAACCCGGGCAGGTGTTGATCTCTTCTATCGATTTCAACAACGCTTCTTCTTCCAGCGTGCGCTGGTATTCCTCTTCCATTGTCCGCCCCGGCCGGATGATCAAATAGATGACGACGCCAGGCAGGAACAACATGGCAACCAGCAATATGGCAAGAACGCGGGCGAATGAATCCCTGGAGCGTGTGCGGATATCGCGAAAGGTCCAGAAGATGAGACTAAGCCACAACGCGGCTACAAAGGCAGCGGCAAACCCGAGGAAATACTGGAAATAGCCGCTAATGGATGATGGGTCAAATGGCATTAGTGAGAGTCCGTTAAGAAGAATTAATCCTGGTAATTGTCGATCAGATCGCGGATGACGGTCACCTGGGTAGGCGTGACCGGTAATAATTTGCATCCTACCGAGAACAGGTCGGGGTCCAGTTCATGGTCGCACCAGACGGTTTCGGCATTTAAAAAGAGTTGACGCTCGCCGTCGACTTCTTCGGGGAACTCCATGCGGAGTTCGAGGAGTTTGCCTTTTTCCATTGGTGTTTCACATATTAATTGCACACCTTCAGATGTGAGGTCGACAAGGTTGCCGATCAGGTCATTGGTTTTCCGGTCAAACACCCGCAAATAATGGATCAGGTGGATGCGGTTGAATTTTCGCTTTTCAGCCATGACCAACTCCTTTTTTTAAAATCCCTGTGTTTTGCATTATATGCCCTTCATAACCCTTTTGCAACCAGTGCGGTTATAATTTTTATCGTGGGGTATATCCAATGAGCGAACCTTCCAACATTATTCACCGGATACAAGATTTTGAAGAAAATGACCGCCCGCGCGAGCGGCTGGCTGAACTGGGAGCATCGGCGCTTTCCAACGCGGAATTGCTGGCCATTTTACTGCGAACCGGGTTGCCCGGTGAAAACGCCGTGCAAATGGGGCAGCGGTTGCTGAAACATTTTGGCGGCATAATCGGGCTGCACCGGGGAAGCTACGAAGAATTATGCAAACAAAAGGGGATCAGCACCGCGAAAGCCAGCCAGATCAAAGCAGCGCTTGAATTGGGCTGCCGGCTCCCCAAAGAAGCGCCGGAAGAAAAGCCGGTGATACGCAGCCCACAGGATGCCGCTGATCTTATACAGTATGAAATGATCGGACTGCCGCAGGAGAATCTATGGGTGCTACTGCTGGACACCCGTAACCGGGTTTTAAAAATTGAAAAACTTTATAAAGGGTCGCTTAACTCGTCAACGGTGCGGGTAGGGGAGTTGTTTAAATCAGCGTTGACCAATAACGCGGCGTCCATAATTCTGGCGCACAATCACCCCAGCGGCGACCCGACTCCCAGCCCAGAGGATGTGGCACTCACCAGGGCGGCATCGCAGGCGGGTCACCTGCTTGATGTGGAAGTGCTGGACCATATTGTGATCGGGCAGAATAAATTTGTATCCTTGAAGGATAAAGGATTGGGATTCAGCGGGTAATTTACCAGTCTCTTTTCCGCAGTACCTTGAACGGCTGGACCAGGGTATTGGTTCCCGAATCAATTTTTACCAGTTCCACAATTATGGATCGCGTGATCTGTGAATTTGCCTTAACGACCACCGAACCGTTCTTGTCTTTGATAGGCTCCACCAGCAGCATACCCGCTTCAAGATCAGCCAGGTTGACCACATCAACGCTGCGCATTTCGGGGAGGGATTGGGCGCTTTGAAGACTTCGCAGTGCGTTTAATACTTCCTGGTGATACATGCCCGGTTTGACTTGCAGCGTGGCGAGTATCTGGTCGTGGAGGAGCCCCTGAAGCATCAGGCGGTCATATTCCACACAGATCTTCAGGATATGTGACCCCAGATCGATCGTGTACTTATTTGCCTGTGACGGGTTAAGGCAGAGATCGTCAATCGTCCGGTTCTGGCCGGCGATCATCTTGCTCACATTCTCCAGCCTGGGAATGCGTTCCAGCAGTTTTCCGGCTAGGAACGGATGACGGGAAAACATCAGTTCTTCAGAAGCGTCCAGAGTGTGACCGGCGTTGATCTTTTCCAGCATTTTTTGTGGAAAGATGATCCACCCGAGCTGCGAAAGTGCCGCGGCCATTTCGTATTGCCAGCCATCTTTGATCTTCATCACCCGTACAATATGCGCCACCAGTTGTTGGATGCGTAAAGACCGCCCGTATGCCTGATTATTGACAATATCCAGTACTTCGGTCAGCATACTGATGGATTCTTTGAGGGTATTTTCCAGGAGGTCTTTTTCAGCCATCACCAGTTGATACTGCCGCAGGCCGGCATCCAGAGCCTGGGTTAACTGTTCGCCTGTACAGGGTTTTGTCAGGAACCGGAATATTTCACCCTGGTTAATGGCTTCAACCGCAGTGACCATATCCGCGTTGCCGGTCAACATCATCCTAATAGTTTCCGGCGAGTTTTCACGCACCTCTGCCAGGAATTTAATCCCATCCATTACCGGCATGCGGAAGTCAGACACTACTACGGCGAAAGGGCCTTCCTTCCAGACTTTTTCCAACCCTTCGGCGCCGCTTTGAGCGGTTTCAATACTGTACCTGAATCCCAACTCACGGCGGAGTGAATCCAGCAGCATGACTTCATCATCAACAAGCAGAATTTTTTCTTTCACAATTTATATTCCCGGTATATGGATAATAAAAGTTGTCCCCTGTCCAACTTCTGATTCGAATTCGATGGTGCCGCCGTGCTTATTTACGATGGCTGTGTAACACAACGCGAGGCCCTGCCCGGTTCCAATCCCCACGTCTTTTGTGGTAAAGAACGGATTGAAAACCTTTTCCCGAATATCCTCAGGGATACCGGTTCCCGTATCTGAGACACGTATCTCAATGGCATGCCCCGCTTTACAACTGGCAATGGTAATTTTCCCTTTGTATTCCGGCGTGGATTTAATCACATCTTTTATAGCGTGTACAGCATTGATGATCAGGTTCAAAATAGTTTGACTGAGTTCACTCGGGTGGCAGTCAATGGGTGGAAGATCTTTATCCAGATCGGTTTCGACCTCCGCCACGGTTTTCCATTCATTTCGTGACAGAGACAGGGCGTTTTGGATGATCTGGTTTACATCACCTTTTACCTTTGTATCTGTCGCCGGGTGCGAGAAATACCGCATGGCAGACACAATATGCGAAATACGGTCAATCCCTTCGAGTGAATCGGAAATGGCTTTCGGGGCTTCATTCCGGAAGAAATCCACATGCGCCGCTTCGGCTGCCTTTTGTAACGCGTACCCCATATCGGGGGTGGCTGTACCCTGTTTAACGTTTTTGTTAACCTCTGAGACTATTTCGATCAGGTTCAATATATCCGCCAGTTGTTGACGGATATACCGCAGGTTGCTGCCCACCAGTTGCGTGGGAGTGTTGATCTCATGCGCTATCCCCGCGGCCATCTGACCGATGGCTTCCAATTTGCTCGATTGGCTTAGTTTTTGTTCCAGCAGCCTTCTTTCGGTGATATCAGAACCAACGATCAGGAAGCCGGGATGTTTTTCATCTTTCAGGAACAAAGGAGTAATGGTTATGCCAATGATGCGTGGATTTTCTCCCGGGAAGGTCAACAGGATGTCATCCATTCGGATGCGGGCGTTTTTTTCTACGCATATCTCTGTTTGTTTTCTGATGTCATCCCAGTTCCAGTCAATGGCAAGCCGAAAAAAATTTTTCCCCATAACCTCGTTCATCGGCAACCGGAGCAGGGTGGAGGCCACTTCGTTCCACTGGGCTACCATTTTGTCGCTGTTCACACCGATGATCATGGATGAGATTGAACCGAGTATCTGGTTATTTTCATGGTACGTTTCGATCAGCGCTTTTTCGCCGAGTTCGCGCTCTTTGATCTCATGTTTTAGTTCCATATTCAGAACCAGCAGTTCGGACGTTCTTTCGGATATCCGCTTTTCCAATTCCACTTTTGAACGGGTGAGCTCATGGTCATATTCTTCCAGGGCGCGCAGCATTTCATTAATTTCCGCGGCGAGTGACGTGATCTCATCATTTCCCGTCACCGGAAGGCGGTCAGTTGTTCGCAGCCCGAAACGGATCCGTTTCACTGAGTTACTTAATTGTGATATCCGTTGGATGATCTCGCGATCAAGCGCCAGAATGAAAACGAGCGACAAAATGACCGCGCCAGCTATCAACACGAAGACAAAAGTGTGTATGACACTCAGAACCTGGTTGAACAGGTCCCTATCCAGATCTGACCGGATGATCAAAACGGGATCGCTAAACACATCATTAATGATGATATATCCGGCAAAGGTTTGTTTGTCGACAAGCCGGGTGAATGTATCGCCGGATCTTCCGATTTCCGTTTCTGCCATACCGAGTTCATCACGGAGGTTGGATTTGGCGTATGGTTCGACAAGCACATCTGTCTGGGTCGTTCGTGATAGCAGGGCGGAATACGAGTCACCAATATACCTGCCGAGAATGATCGCCCCTCTGGACGGACCTTCTCCGTTGGTCTTCACTACAGGCTGCGATGAGAAAAGAAAAGGCCCATTTTTCAGCCTGACAATACCGACCACCTCTCCCCGGTTTTCGATCCCCTGAAAGAATGGCTGCGTGGCGATCATGGCCGAGAATTCTATTGGCAGCGTGGTCAGTTGGTCCGGATCGACGTCATATCCGCGTGATTGTTTTATGACATTATTAGAGTCTATGTAGGCAAAATAATTAATATTAAGATCCACAAGGGCATCTGAAGAAAAATACGCATCCAGATAATCGGGATCAAGCGTTTGTGTGTATTCGTACGTTTCATCCCATTTGGCATATTCCGAGACAATACTGTTAAGATGTGAATTGTCATGCTCAAATATGCCGGCTGTGCGAATGGCGTTCTTAATGCAATTCTCTTTTTCAAACCGGCTGATATTCTCGATCAGATAATAGCGGGTAACGAGAGTCAGAAATAAGAAGACCAGAATTGTGATGATACTTGTTATAAAAAAGGTCTTCTTGCGGATCGTCATAACCGGGATTGCGATTTCTTGTTTAAAGATTTGGAATTGCGCGCAATTCCATTATGTCAAACACTATACATTAATGGTGGTTAGTTGAAAGTAAGGTTGAAGTAAAAAAGGTATAAAAATTGCCCTATTGCATTTTTGAGGACAACTACTTATACTACGGGCTGGTCAAGATTCAAGGATAGATGATGAGCAGCAGCAACCTTTAATTATTATCATTATTCAGGGAACGTTTTGTTCGGTTTGTATTTAACCGGAGGCGTTGCCTCCGGTTTTAATTTTTAAAAGGCTGCTTCAATGCTATCTGTAAATACTATTTCGAAATCATACGGGATGAAGCCCGTTTTAAAAGATGTGAGCTTTCAATTAAATGAAGGCGAAAAACTCGGGTTGATCGGTCTCAATGGTACCGGTAAAACCACGCTGCTGGAGATCATCACCGGGGCGCTTAAGCCGGATAAAGGCACGGTTGACTTTACGCCATCTGACGTGCGCGCAGGCTATCTGCATCAGGGTCTGGTGTTACCCGAGAATGAGACTGTTTTCGGGTTCCTGAACCATGCGCACGGTGACCCGACGGAACTTTCGGCGCAAATTGAATCTCTGTCCCGTGAACTGGCAGATAACCCGGTTGACCGGGAAAAATCGGCGCGCTATGACCGCCTGTTGACTGAACTCCAGCTCGCGTATGAATCCGCTGGATTGGTGGAGCCGGTGCTTGCCAGGCTCGGTTTGGACGCTGTTTCGCCCGGCACGGTCATCCGCCAGTTGAGCGGCGGGCAAAAGACACGGTTGGGATTGGCACGCATCCTCGTATCCAACCCGCAACTGTTGCTGTTGGACGAACCTACCAACCATCTGGATATCGAGATGCTGGAATGGCTGGAAGGCTGGCTGAAAGAAACCCACTGCGCCGCGTTGATCGTTTCGCATGACCGGGCCTTTCTGGACGGGGTGGTGGATGGGATCCTCGAGTTGGACGAACATACCCACACCATCCGGGAGTTCGCAGGCAATTATTCCGATTACATCCAGCGGAAACGTGACGAGCGTGAAAAGCAGTGGAACGACTACGTGGACCAGCAGGACGAAATACACCGGTTGCGCAAGTCCGCTGCCGGAGTTCGCGACCAGGCGCGTTATCACCGGGGCGGTAAAACCGACCCCGGCAGCACGGACGGTTTCAGTATCGGGTTCTTTGCCAACCGCACCAAAGAGACAAACCGGCGCGCCAAGAATCTGGAAAAGCGCATCGAACATCTGCTGACGGATGAGCGTGTTGACAAACCTTCGCGCACCTGGCAGATGAAGGTGGATTTCCGGAATGTGGCTGAATCCGGCCGCGATGTGGTAGTGATGGAGAACCTGGTTATCGGGTATGGTGACACGGAGCTGGGCGGACCGGTCAACATGACGGTACGCTACGGCGACCGCATTGTGCTCACAGGTCCGAACGGCTGCGGCAAGTCAACATTGCTGCGCACCATCACCGGCGCCATTCCAGCGCTGGGAGGAAGGGTGAGGTTGGGCGCCGGGGTGAAGCCCGGCTTCATGGCTCAGGAACAGGAGACGCTGGATGGGAATATGCGTGTGCTGGATGTGATGCTGGATAAAGGCCGCCTGACGTTGACAGAGACACGCTCGTACCTCTCAAAATACCTGTTCACCGGAGACGAGGTTTTCACCATGGTGAATGACCTGTCGTACGGGGAACGCGTGCGTCTGTCACTGGCCTGCCTGGTGATCCAGGGCTGCAACCTGCTGATCCTGGATGAACCCATCAACCATCTGGACATCCCGTCACGCGAACGGTTTGAACAGGCGCTGGCTGAATTTCAGGGTACGGTGCTGGCGGTGGTGCATGACCGCGCCTTCATCCGGAACTTCGCCAGGCAGGTATGGAAAATGGAAGATGGTCAGATCGCGCCGGATTACCGCTGGGACCTGGAGTGACGCTGATCCACGCGCAAAGCCGTTGACAGCAATCCGGCAATATGTTAAACTATGCCTCGCAAATTTGGCGAGGTAGCTCAGTGGTAGAGCAGGGGACTCATAAGCCCTTGGTCGTGGGTCCAAATCCCAC